>JAEZGY010000037.1 GCA_023416695.1 Bacillota bacterium
AATATGCTACTGCCAATTACTCCATCCCATTTCCCTAACGATGCTCCGCCGGTAGCAATTAGCAGCTGCGCCTTTCCGTCAAGCTCAACTTCAAGAAAGCTGCATTTCGGCCTTACGTCGAGCGGAAGATCGATTCCGCTAAGGTCATGCCAAGCGTTGTCCACAGTGCTATGGTATACAAAGTAAACCCTGCCCTTGTCCTCGTATGTGCGGTAAAGCCCAACGATGATATTTGTATAGTCCTTTTTGCGCCATACGTACAATGAAACTGCCTCGCGATTTTGTTCAAGAATTTGAAACGTATTAGCAGAATGCTTTGCGTATCCCTTTGCAACCGCTAAATCCCCGTTTTCCGTGTCCATGTTGCACGCATCGGGGCTGTATGAAGGGTTAAGGTTGTTCTCGCTCTTGCTTTGGTCGATGCCCTTAAATTCGGGGATGGTATACATTTTTGCAGACATATCAATCCCACCTATTAATGATGCTGTAAGCGTCGCTCCCTTTGTGCGGGCGTATGTTGCGCTTGGCAGCTTCGTAAATTTCAAAGAAAATGTTGGCTCCGCGTTGGTTGCTTGCGTCCGTTGACGCTCTTTCTCTTGCTACCACGTAGGTAACGATAAGCCCGTGCATGTGTAAAGGCAGTTCCGGCACATCGGTTTTGGATGTAAGCAGCTTGGGCGCATAACGGTATGTCACGTCAACATTGCCGCTTGCGCCCACGCTGATTTTTTCGGAAGAAGAACCCGATGTAAAATCAAGTTCTGTTTCGTTTTGTGTGATTTTGATGATTTTAAGGCATTGCCTCGGTAAGGTTGCGGTGTCAATTGCTCCATCTACTACCGCAACGGCATCCGTGCGCACCGGCTTGTACTTCTCCGCCAAGTCAAGTATTGCGTCGTTGGCGTAGGTGGTGAATTTTCCAGCGTAGGCATCAAGCATTTGTGTATCACGCCCTAGCTGTTCCATTGCGGACGCTATGATTTCGTTGCGGTTCATGGTTTACTCCATTTCTGCGAGCTTCTTGCCGCTACCTTTTTTGAATTGCTCAAGCCTTTGCTCTGATCTCTTGATTTCCCGTGCGTTGGCACCAATCAAGGCCGCAACGTCAACAGGTACGGAAATGAGTTCGCCCGTGCGGATCATGAGCGAGTGGCCGTTAATGAACCCTTCCCAGTATGGCTTGTCGTCGTTGATTATGATTTGCACCTTTGGCTGCGCGGCAAGCTTCTTCCGTGTTTCATCCGTCATGCGGTCGCTTACGATGTCAAAGTCACGTTCAGTAAGTGGCATAAATCCTCCTTAAAAAGTTGGAGGGGGATTTCTCCCCCTCCGTGTTGTTTGTTACGCCGTTGCACCATGCTCGATACGAACGAGCCACGCCTGATTGAGAATAACAGAGGTGTACGCGGGAACCTTCGCGCCAACGGTCGCCCTCTGGTTAAGCGGGTCTTCGGTGCCGCCGGAGCCGAACGCTTTAACGATGCTTTGCACGCCGCCGTTGCCGCCGATGTCCACGATGCCATATGCATCTTTGCCGAACACGAGCGAAGAATACACGGTAACGCCAGCAGCGCCAGCATCACACGAAAAAACGGTGTCGCCAGCCTCGGGATCAGAAGTGGGCGTAGACGCAAGAACCACAACGCTCTTGTCGGCGTCTGGGTCGCGAGTTACGGATGTAATTCCGTACGCCGCGCCGTCCACGTTAATTTTTGCGCCCGCAGATTTCAAGTAAGTTTCTGCCTCTTTGGAAAGAATGCCCTCGAGCGTCACTGCCTCGGTCGTGCCGTTAAAAGATTTCACTTTGCCGACATAGCCCGCTTCAAAGGTTTTTGCTTCGGTGCTTTCCACAAAGACAACGCCAAACAAGCGACCAATTTCGCCGCTGTAGATAGCCTCCTTGTTCTGGTACTGCGAAACGTACTGCCACGCGGTGTCATCCTGAAGGTCGTAGGTAGCTTCGGGGCCGCAGATGCAAAGGAAGTGAGGCGCACGAGAAGCGCCGCCGTTTTCCGTGCCGTTGAACATGCGCGCCTTGCTCTTTTTGAGCGTTCTCACGGCTTTTCGCACTTCGGCGACCGTCAGCTTGTCGGTGGATTCAAGCGCAATGCGCGAGGTATTGGCGCCCGCAAACTGCACGTTGGTGCCAGCGTTCATGATGTCACGGGTCACCCATTCCACAACAGATCCAAGCTGTTCGCCAAGAAGCTCCTGGGAATCGTCTATGACCTGATCGAGCGCGGTCATGTCCAGCTTGTCGGAAATGGTCACGTACGCGCCGTACTGGTTCACGGTCGCGTCTACCGTGGTCTGGGAGAGAGCCTGACCGTCAGGCGTTACGCCCTCGGTGAGGCCGCTCGTCGCAAGCTTTGGATCAAAGATGTTCCAGCGCCGGAACTCAACCGATTTGCCGCCGTTGCGGGGAATCGGTCGCTTCTGACCGTACTTGGCGTGAATAAACTTCGTTCTTGCAAACGCAAGCAACTCGCGGTCATAGTGGGTCTTGTTTAGCGCCGTAGTGCTGGCAGTGGTTAAAGTAGTGTTGGTATTGATAGCCATACTTGGTTACTCCTTAAATTTAATTACCCCATAAACGCGCCTCCTGCCGCTGTCGCCTTGCCGCAAGTACGGCATCGTCGCTCATGGTGTTGTAGTCAACATTAGGCGTTACAGGAAGCTCTTTCGCCATCGGCTGGGGTAGCTGCTGGCGGGCTTGCAGTTTCTCGGCCACGTCCTGCGCGGCCTTTGTTTGTGCGGTTTTCGCCGACTGCTCGGCGTGGTACACGCGCACGGCGGCAGAAGCGGGCATATCCCAAAGCAACTTCAAAAATGCCGGATCGTCTTTCGCTTTTACAAGGTCGAATCCGTCCGGCATTTGCATGGTTGTAAGTTCTTCCGCAATGTGCGCTGCTCTTTCGTTGGTGTCGGGTTCTGCTGTAGGTTCAGTGGGTTCTGCGGGCTGCACCGCCTGTCCGTAAATCGCCCGGGCGACGTTCGGGGTGATGTTTTCGCGCGTTGCGATGGCCTGCATGAGGTTGTTTGTGGCGATCGCCAGCGCATCGGCTTCCGAAATATCCGGCTGCACGCGCTTGATGTCGCCAACGATCTGTTGGCCAAGCATTCGCAGCGGGTCGCTGGCAAGTTTCTGTTCAAACTGCTGCTGGATTCGTCTGCGCTCTTGCGCAAAGGCGTGCCCGACCTTGTCCTGACCGTCACCCTGTTTTGGCGCGTCGACCGCCGGTGTTTCCTCGACCTTTTCAACAGGTGTTTCAGCAGGTGCTTCCTGACGCGGCACCAAGCCCAAAAGCTCCGCCGCGCTGATTCTTTGCTCCCCGTCAACAGGAGCGGCCACGGTTTCCGTGGTTTCCGGGGCGAGATTGACCGATTCTTCCATGTTTTGCTCCATAAAAAATGAGCGCCTAAGCGCCCAATGCGGCCTTTAATGGTAGCCGACACCAATTTATCCTAACGCCATTTCAGGCGATGGAATCTGTCCAAGCTGTGCCGCCATTTCCTGTTGTGCGAACTGTGCTTGCTGTGCCTCCTGCTGTTCGGGTGACATTTGAGGCTGTTGCTGTTGTTTCGCAAGTACGGATTCTTTGCCCTCAAACTGCATAAGTTCAAGCGCTTGCTGCGGCTGTATCACGCCAAGCTGCACCATCTGAATGATAAGCTCGTTGTGTGCCATGACCGACCAGCGGTTTTCCTTCTGCACCTTGATAGAAACAAGGAACTCCATCGGCACTTCGTTGCCAAGCTCGGTTTTGCGCTTTAGCATCGCTGTGTCAAACGTATCCCGCTCTCGCTGTCCGTTTGTGGTCAGCATCACTTCACGCGGCAGAAGGTTAAACTCGCGCTCCACTTCGATTTCCTGCCGAACGGCCTCTTTGAACGCTTCGTGCATTTGCCTTGTTGCCATGCGGGAACGTTTACCCGACATTTCTTGCAATGCCGCAATAGCTGACGCAGCGGTCACGCCGGATGCTGTGTTTCCGCGCGAAAAATCGTTTGCGCCGCTTTCGTCCTTAATGCTCTGCCGCATACCTTGGATGTAGTTCAAAAGGTGAATAGGCAACGGGGGTGTTACCAGCCACTTGACACCATCTACTACGTTCCCTTTATGTACCTCTTTTGACCAGTCGCGCAAATCATCAGGATCAAACCCTGACGCTTCCGTAACCATCATCTTTGGCCGCGCCGCCATAAGCGCGTTTTTCATGACGATTTGGTCAAGCTTGTCCGAATACTTCTGTTGTTGGATGAACATGTCAACAAAGCCGTAGCCAAGGCATGAGCCTTTGCGAACAAACAGCGGCGTTACTTTAAACGGGTACTCGCCATGAGCAAAATACCCGTCAGGCTTCTCGTTTCTGCTGTCCTCAAGAAGCTTGCCGCCGCCAAGCTTGCACATATGCACCTTGTAGCGGTTGGTTTCTGGGTCGTATTCCCTCCACCAATATTCAAGAAGTAGGATGTTCTTGAGGTCGTCACGCTTAACGGTTCCGTCTTGCGCCGTGTAACCAGCCGTGGTATCCGCCTTAAACTGTCCTTCATATTCCGGGTAGTGCTGTTCCATCCACCTTACAGGCTTTGACGCATATTTGATTACTGCGCGTGAATCCTGTGCATCGGTGACTTGCGGGTCAAACATGATGTTCCGCGTGTCTACGTGGCGAATGAAAGCGCCACCAAGCCCACGATTCAGCTTTGTATCGTAGCCGGTTTCCTGCACCATGTATCCGCACGTAAGAAGGTCATGAGCGAGAAGCCAGTATTCCTTTGCGTAAGATGCCGCATCGTGGTTTTGCTTGATAAGCGCCTCGACTACCCTTGCCACACGCTCGTCCTCCGGCCCTTCCGGCTGGATGATTGCCTCTGGTATGTTGTCCATCAGGTCAGCGTGCACGTTTTCAATGGTACTTTGGATTATCGGCGTAACAGGCCGCGGCTCGTTTTTGTCTTTCTTTTCTACGCCATACCAATGATCTGATCGGTACATGCGTTCACATGTTTCAAGGCGCTCCCACTCCGACGCATACGCGCTGCGGTATTCTTCGAACAGGCTATAAACGCCGTCCACAAAGGCTTTTTTGTTGTCCATTTCCTGCTTTGCCGCCCTTTTCTCTTTGATTTTGTCGAATAGTTTCATGCCGCCTCCTTACACGTCAAAAAACCCGCCGCTTTGCTTTTCAGGCAAGGATAACGGGTCGTAGGGTTTGGGCTTGGGTTTCGGTTTTTCGCGCGGTCCAACTGGGCGCGTCATAAGGAAATAC
>JAEZGY010000081.1 GCA_023416695.1 Bacillota bacterium
GATAGGCAGAGCGGCTATAATGATGTTGGAATTCAAGAGATTTCAAGAAGCAGAATAAAATTCGGCAAAGGCAGTCTAAAATAGAATCATGAAGAAATTTTCTCTTTCAGAAGTGCTGCTTTGCAGGACTAAAAATGGGAGCGGATATTTCTTTTTAGATAAGAAAAATCATAAAAGGAAGTACAGGGAGGAAATGCCATGGAAAGAACCTATGTTATGCTGAAGCCTGATGCTGTTGAGCGGAAGCTGGCAGGCCTGATTATTCAGCGGATCGAAGCCAAAGGGTACCGGATTGCGGAGATAAAGATTATGATGCTTACCAAAGAGGTCTTGAGAGAACATTACGCTCATGTGGCTCGGATGCCGTTCTATCCTGAAATGGAGTCCTATATGATGTCTGGTCCGGTGTGGGCCATGATTGTGGAAGGCGAAAATGTAGTAAAAGGAATGAGAACCCTCATCGGAGCAACGAAATTTGAGGATGCACTTGCAGGGACGATTCGAGGGGACTTTGCAGGATCCACAACAAAAAATATAATACACGGGGCCGATTCACCGGAGAATGCTGAGATTGAAATCAAACGTTTCTTCCGATGAGCCTGAGAGAGCAGGCAAACCCGTCAGTTTTGAGGGGGTTGTGATGAACGCTTTTCTAGAGATGAACTTATTATTTAGATAGATAGGAGAAAGCTGTGCATTATACTGGATTTTCAGATTTGAAAAAGAGAGCAGGGCAAATAGCAAAGCGGACTGTTGCAGTTGCAGCCGCTGAGGATGGAGAGATTCTTCGATCTGCTTCGGAAGCGGAACAGGAAGGAATCGCAGACTTTATTCTGGTGGGGGACAAAGCCCGCATCAGAAGCCTTGCGGATAGTGAGGGCTTGAATCTGATTACGGGGAATGCCTGCACCGTTATCCATGAGCCGGATGAAGCTGCTGCGGCACTTCTGGCGGCAGAGCTGGTGCGAAATGGTGAAGCAGACGTTTTAATGAAAGGGCTTGTCAATAGCAGCGTTTTCTTGAAAGCGGTGCTGGATGAAAATCGGGGGCTGAGAGGTGATAAAAGTCTTTCGCACCTTGCGGCGTTTGAAATACCGGGGCAGCCCAAACTTGCATTTTATACGGACGGGGGCATGAACCCCTTCCCCGATTATCCATTGAAAAAGCAGATCCTGCTCAATGGGCTGGAAGCCTTGGCCAGATTGGGAATGCATGAGCCAAAGGCAGCGGTGCTTACCGCGAATGAGACGGTGAATCCACGGATGCCGTCTACTATAGATGCGGCAGAGCTGACAGAGGCATGGAAAAGAGGGGAGTTTCCGCCTTGTATCCTGGAAGGTCCGGTAGCGCTTGATGTGGCCCTCAGCAGGGAAGCAGCTGCGCACAAGGGAATCGACAGCCGAATCAGCGGAGACACAGACCTCTTCCTTGTTCCAACCATAGAGGCTGGAAATTTGATCGGAAAATCGCTGGTCTATTATGCAGGGGCCAAAATGGCAGGTGTTATTTTGGGAGGCAGAAAGCCCGTGGTATTAACTTCCAGAGCGGAAAATGCCGAAGGAAAGCTGAACTCGATTCTGCTCGCATGTTTACTATCAGAGCCGGAATTCTAAGCTGTATCGGCCAAGTCTTTGAATAAAACGAAATTCTTTGACAGACAAAATCCTTGGACCGGATTAGCTTTGGATAAGATAAGTTTTATTGAAAAATGATGATTCCCATGGTAAAATTGGTTCTACGGGCGGTATTCCCATGAAACTGCACCACAAGGAGGAAAAAATGAAAATTGTAAAAACCATTCAAGAGGTTCGGGAGCAGGTAAGAGCCTGGCGGACAGAAGGCCTGACGGTCGGATTTGTACCAACCATGGGCTACTTGCATGAAGGACATCAAAGTCTGATTTACAGGGCAGACAGTGAAAATGACCGAGTTGTTGTAAGCATCTTTATCAATCCCTTGCAGTTTGAAGAAAAAACGGATCTGGAAACCTATCCGGTAGATTTGGAACAAGATAAGGAAATCTGCGCCTCTGCTGGTGCAGATTTGATTTTTCATCCCGATGGACAGGAAATGTACGGCAGTGATTTCTGCTCTTTTGTTGATATGGAAGGGCTGACGGATACGCTTTGCGGGAAAAGCCGACCCGGCCATTTTCGGGGCGTATGCACGGTGGTTATGAAGCTGTTCAATATTGTGAAACCGGACAGAGCTTATTTTGGGCAGAAAGATGCGCAGCAGGTTGCTGTGATCCAGCGGATGGTGCAGGATCTGAATATGGATCTTGAGATTGTCCCCTGTGAAACAGTGCGGGAAGATGACGGTCTGGCGAAAAGTTCGCGGAATGTCCGCTTGAACCCGGAGGAGAGAAAAGCGTCCGGAATTCTGCATGAGGCTTTACTGCTGGCGGAAAAGTGCCTGAATGCCGGAGTACGGGCCTCTGATGAAATAGAGCAATCCATAAGAGATACGATCCAAACGGAAAAACTCGCGCGGTTGGATTATGCAGAAATTGTAGATCTTCAGACCTTAAAGCCTGTAACGCATGTTCAGTCACCTGCACTGGTGGCAGCAGCGGTTTACATCGGAAATACCCGATTGATCGACAATTTTATTTACAGGAATTAAGTTCCACAAAGACAACGGGGTGATTTGCAGAGTTTCTTTATAAGGATGGTCTAATATTTACATGCATCCCCAGATGTTAGAAACATTTGAGGATGCATGGTTGCCTGTGTCTTATCGATCGCTTGAGGTTATAAAACCAGCAGGCGGCTTTCTATTGGCTGATACTGCTTCTCTGCCGGATCGGCGGTTGGTTTGCCGAAAGGCATCTGCGCGATCAATTTCCATTCTTGAGTAATATTCCATTCGCTTTTCACACGTGATTCTATCAGCTCGCTATAGT
>JAEZGY010000099.1 GCA_023416695.1 Bacillota bacterium
TTTACTAAAGGATAGGTTCTAAATGGGTTAGCATATGGTTCAACAACTAAAGCGTTAGGATCTACACCAGGAGCAAGTCTCTCAGCAGTGGATCTCTTCGTTGCTAAGGTAGCACCCATAACAGCTGCTAAAGAAGAACCTTTTAACTTAATAACTGGAGGGATGGTAGGATCCTTCATAATCCAGAAGATAGCGTTAACTGGCTCATCAATCTTATCAACACGGTTTGGAGACCATAATTTAGATTTGATTGCACGGCCGTTACCATTACGAATATCCTCTGTAACTAATACAACCTTACCGTCTTCGTCTAATGTTGCAGAACAGTTCTGTGCAGTTAATAAATACTTATTATCTTCACAATAGGTTGGATAGTCTTGAGTTTTATCAAAGTAAGTTGGCTCCAATGCGATAGTGGAAGCAGTTTCATCATTGATAATAAATGCATCATCATGAAGAACAGTTACATCATACTTGCCACCATGCTTAGCATGAGTAATTGTGGATTTACCAGAACCGGATAAACCAAATACGGATGCAACGAATGATTTACCGCCATCTAAGTTGTATCTCTTCTGTCCACCATGGCAGGAAGCATAACCATTACGGTTTGCAATAGCCCAAGCAATAGTAAGAGTACCCTTTTTATGCTCACCAAAGTATCTCATACCTAATAATGCAGCACAGTTGGTGGTAGTATTAAAATATGTAAGACCTAGAGAATGCTCTGGGTGTTTCCATTGTGGATTGGAGAATATGTAAATATCAGCTTCATCACCGATTTGTCTAGAGTTTTTATACATCTTAACGTATTCATCAGACATGTATTGGAAGTTTAACATCCAGGAGTATAAAATGTTTTCTTCTCCTTCTGGAATAAGTAAATGAGCTTTTACCATGAACTCAGGGTCTAAGCCGATAAATACTTCTGCGTGATAAAGAGTGCTCCATCTAGTATCATAAATGGCGTCCATTACTTTTTGATCTAAATCTGTGCAATTAACGCCTGGCTCACCAGAAATTTTTCTTGCAGCTGCACAACGACCAGTTACAAAACCATCATTAAATAACAATACCTTTGCATCTTTCTCAAGACCAAATTCTTCACCATGATAAACAGGCATATCTGTTACTACCGTACCAGGGGAATTCTTTGCTAATTCATAAGCTTCTTTTAGAGTGTTTACTTTGATAACGTTGTTACCATAAAAAGCAGCTTCAATAATGGAACGAGTAGTTGAAAACCCAGGTTTACCAGCGCCAATTTCTTCTTTTTTAAAATAAGCCTTTGTTGCCATAATGTAATACCTCCTATAGATTAATTAAAATAGTATATAGATAATTTAACAGGACTAGAAAGTTTGCTAAATTATTATTAAAATAAAAATGCCATAAATCTTCACCACTTTAATTATAGGATTAATCTACGTCAATGTCAATCAAAACAAAAAAAGTAGTAAAAAAATATACAATATTAACAAAAGTAATATATAATGAAAAGGGTTATGATAAAGAGAGACATAAAGAGCGCCTCCCAATAAATGTATTGAGAGGCGCTCTTTATGGGGTTTCTTTACTTGATAGGATAAATAATCAATGCTACTTTTTCTTCTCCTCCAGCCATTTATCTAAATAGGTATTCATAAGATTAAATTGTGTAGGACCCATGTCTAAAAAGAACGTATGGAAGTCCTTTAATACAAATTCGTCACCTAAACTGTTTTGTGCTTTAATCTTCATCTCGTTTATTTCTAGATATCCAAGGATATATTTTAAGTAATTACAAGGTTCAGCAACAATGGCATTATAAATGCTAGTAATGGCTGTTTCATCAGCAATACCGAAGCTCTTTAAATAGGTAGAGGTCTTATCTTTATCCCATCCATAATAATTAATACCTACATCTACATTTCCATAAATACATAGGGTAGCGATAAGGTTATTCTGCAATACCTCCGCTACATTCTTATTTAGTCCACCTAAGCCATAGGAGTATCGTTCCACATAAGTAGCCCAACCTTCAGAATAACCACCAAAATCTATAACATTACGAAGTAGACTAGGGAATTGTTGTTGATAGTAAACAGTCTGATATAAATGTCCTGGGTATCCCTCATGAGCAATGGTAGTAAAAATATTTGACATATCTGTGTTGGAGGCCTTATTAATATAAACCATGTTTTCAGTATATTTATCTATAGGTGGAGTCAAATAAAAGGCTGGACTCATGTATTCCTCTAGAGATTTATGTACATATTTGATGGTACAATTAACGGGAGTAATCGCAGGAAAATCATTGCTAATAGAGTCCTTTAAGTAAGTCATAATTTCCTCAGGATCAGTGTACTTGTACTTAGGAGAGCTAATACTTTCAATTACGGACTGGTCGCTAGAAGTAATGGTCTGCATCCTTAGTATAGATGCTGTTAAGTAGGAGGATAGCAAATTATGAATGTCGTCTATGGAGCGGTAGGAGCCTACAGTAGATCTTACTAAGAACTCATAGTAGGCTTTTCCATCTTCAAAGTTACAAAGTCCACCTTCATTTTTACCTGTACCTTTTAAAGAAGTGAGAGTGGAAATAAGCTTCTCATAGGCTGGGATTATATGATTTTTAACCATGGCTTTATTTTCTTCTATGTAGGCCTTTTTTTGTCCTTCATCTTTAACGATTCCTTCCAAACGGTCAGAGAAAGTAGTAATCAAATAATTATTATCAGGATCATTGATAAATTCCTGGCATTGGGCAATAATATCTTTAGCACTGGTATCGTTCATGAAAAGACCTTTTTGGGACTTTTCTTGTTCAAAAGTACAAATCTGATTAAAATACTCATCAATACAGGTAAGAAGTTTTAGGTAGTCCTTCACATTTTTCTCTTCATAAAAATGATATTCAGCTAGCAACACTGGAAGTTGGGCTTGTAAGCCGGTCGTTGGACTTAATACCTCATTCATATAATAAAAGTCACCAGCAGGAATCGTATTCTCTAAAAGTTGTTTCAGTATGTCGTAGGTCAGTTGCTGATCCGTTGTTAACAGGTCTCGGTCAAACGTCTTGACAGTGTCGTAATATTCCTGTAGCACTTTTGTATCTGAATCATTTGCTTCTTTCGTAAAGTTTCCGAAGGTTGGAGTATAATCCGTAATGTTGTAGTTTTCCGGATTTGCTAAAGTATAGTTTAAGGTAATACTATCTTTGGTAACGTAATAATCAAATACCTCATCAGTAAAGACATCAAATTTTGCCTGATAAGTGTATTTATCCTGATCAGTACTTAGATTCTGGTCATTTATTGCCTTATGACTATTACAACAGACACAGGTTAGTAGAACTAGTACCAATAGCATGGATAGCAAATGCCTTTTCATTAAATATCCCCCTTTGTATATTACTTGTTTTAGTTATTAATTCATTATAATAGAAAGTAAATGAAAATATGAGTTACAAATAATATTAATCTGAAACAATAGTAACATAGTCAGAAAAAATTAGATAGGATAAATAAATCCTTGACAAATACTTTTGGGTGAGAGTACACTACATCTATATGACAAAGGCAATGAAGAGAAGAGTAAGAAATGGAAGCATTACAGAGAATCCTGGCAAGCTGAGAAGGGAGAATGTAGAACTTTCTGAACATGGTCTTGGAGCTGCGCACCGACTATAGAAGTTGTATCTATATAGGCTGCGACGGGTACACCCGTTATAGTGAGTGCCATTGTAGGATGGTAGTTAAGGCTTATGCTGTAAGGCATAGGTGAATTAAAGTGGTAACACGGGAGCTCTCGTCTTTAAGTAATTAAAGGCGATTTTTTTATGCACGGGACTCGGGTGTAAAAGCCTAGGCTAATGTGATTCACTTACTAATCCTCATAGGCTAAAGTGTGAGAACTGCTTACTACTTAGTCAGGCAAGACACTCCGCTGAGCCTAAAACCACCAATAAAGAAAAATCATTTAGAAAGAGAGATGATATTATGTCAAAGAAACCATACTATATTACAACTGCTATTGCATACACCTCTGGTAAACCTCATATCGGTAATACTTATGAGGCAGTGTTAGCAGACGCCATAGCCCGTTATAAGAGAGCAGAGGGCTATGATGTATTTTTCCAAACAGGAACTGACGAGCATGGTCAGAAGATTGAAGAGAAGGCAGCTGCAGCAGGCGTTTCTCCTCAGGAATTTGTAGATGGAGTTGCAGGGGACATTAAGAGAATTTGGGATTTAATGAACACCTCCTATGATAAATTTATACGTACTACTAATGAGGATCACTGCCTTCAGGTGCAAAAAATATTTAAAAAATTATATGACCAGGGAGACATCTATAAAGGTTATTATGAAGGAATGTACTGTACTCCATGTGAATCCTTCTTTACACCATCCCAGCTAGTAGATGGTAAATGCCCAGACTGTGGAAGAGAGTGCCATACAGCCAAAGAAGAAGCATATTTCTTAAAACTTAGTAAGTATGCAGACCGTTTAGTGGAGCATATTAATACACATCCGGAGTTTATTCAACCAGAATCTCGTAAAAATGAGATGATGAATAACTTTATTTTACCAGGACTTCAAGATCTTTGTGTATCTAGAACCTCTGTAAAATGGGGAATTCCCGTAAGCTTTGATAATCGACATGTAATTTATATTTGGGTAGATGCCTTAAGTAACTACATCACAGGTATTGGTTTTGATGGAGATGGTAATCACTCTGATTTATATAAGAAATTCTGGCCGGCAAATTTACACTTAATTGGTAAGGACATTCTTCGTTTCCATACGATTTATTGGCCAATTATTCTCATGGCGTTAGGAGAACCACTTCCAAAGCAGGTATTCGGTCATCCTTGGTTATTACAAGGGGATGGTAAAATGAGTAAGTCCAAAGGAAATCTTATTTATGCAGATACCTTAGTAGATTTCTTTGGAGTAGATGCAGTTCGTTATTTCGTGCTTCATGAAATGCCATTTGATAACGATGGTGTCATCTCTTGGGAGCTGATGGTAGAAAGAATGAATTCCGAGCTTGCTAACACTCTTGGTAATCTTGTAAATCGTACCATTTCTATGTCCAATAAGTATTTTGATGGTGTGGTTAATAACACCAATGTTTGCGAACCTGTAGATGAAGAATTAAAGGCATTTACTTTGGAGACGCCTAAGAAGGTAGCAGCTAAGATGGAGAAGCTTCGTGTGGCAGATGCGATTACTGAAATCTTTAATCTATTTAAACGCTGTAATAAGTATATCGATGAGACAATGCCTTGGGCACTAGCAAAGGAAGAGGAGAAAAAGCCTCGTTTGGAAACAGTGCTATATAATTTGGTAGAGAGCATTACCGTTGGTGCTTCCTTGTTGGCATCTTTTATGCCGGATACTGCAGAAAGAATCACAAAGCAGTTAAACACTACGGTTAGAAACCTAGAAGATATGACGGAATACGGCAAATACCCATCCGGTAATAAAGTAGTAGAGAAACCGGAAATACTATTTGCAAGACTAGATGTAAATGAGGTAATGGAAAAAGTGAACGAAATGAAAGAAAAAGAGCAAGTGACTGAAGAAATCAAAGTAGAAGAGCCAGTAATCGACATTGAAGCAAAAGAAGAGATTACCTTTGATGATTTTGGTAAAATGCAATTTCAAGTTGGTGAAATCATCAAATGTGAAGAAGTGCCAAAATCCAAAAAATTACTTGTTTCTCAAGTAAAGATTGGTTCTCAGGTAAAGCAAATCGTATCTGGTATCAAGGGACACTATACACCTGAAGAAATGGTAGGGAAAAAGGTTATGGTTCTTGTGAACTTAAAACCAGCAAAGCTTGCAGGGGTACTAAGTGAAGGAATGCTTCTCTGTGCAGAGGATGAGAAGGGTGAATTATCTTTAATGACTCCAGAGAAGCCTATGCCAGCGGGAGCAGAAATCTGTTAATTTCATAAATGGTGTGTAAAAAGATAGCGAGACAGTTAAATCTGTCTCGCTAATAATTTTTTACTATTGGGGGACACCAAAATATAGTTTTTGGTATATGTACTAATTATAATATTTCTGAAATCTAATGTGCTATGTTCTAGTTCCATTCAATTCCTTTATAACTCTTAAATTTCTCCATACTAATTTGTATACTTTCAAGTTCTCCGTGTTTTTCACTATAGTCTTGTTCCAGTAAAATATACTGAGCGTTAGTGTGATCATTTACTGCATTTATAATATCCTGAATTGGCATAAGACCAGTTCCGATTTCAGTATATGTTTCAGGAATATCAGATGTGAAAAATTCTCTTTCCTTTACGGATCTATGAGGGTATTTAGCAGTCTTCATATCAGGACCTAGGGTATACCATATATTAGTAGGTACCATGGTATCTTTTGAGTAATCTTTCTGATGTACCATTATAATTCTATCACCAAAACGTTTCATAATATCAATAGGATTTTCGCCTCCTCGCATAACCCAAAATGAATCAAGTTCAAATAACAAGTCTGTGTTTTCATATAAATATTCGTAGATAAGTTTATTATCAACGGATACAAATTCTTGATAATGATTATGATAAACAAACTTAGTGCCATATTTTTTGCATAGCTCAGAGATATGGTTGAGATATTCGCAATTTCTTAATATACCGTCTCTGTCATTAGGATAAAACAATACAGGACAAATTAACTTATCATTTCCTACCTTTAAATGAGATTCCGAACAGCGAGCAATGTCATCATCTTTAAGTTTAAGAATCTGGGGTACAGCTTTAAATACTTCTAAGCTCTTTGAAGCATCTTCATACATATCAACTCTTCCAATATGACAGCTTACTAACTTCATGCCAAACTCATCAAGCTTTTCCTTTACTTTTTCTGCACTTAGATTAAATCCTAATAGAGGATCAGAATCTAAAGCATAGTTTGCTGCTTCAACGTACTTATAACCAAGCTTTCCAACTTTATCAAGAGTTGCTAGAGGATCTTTGTTCATCTCATTTCTAACAGAATACAGAGCTAAACCAACTTTTAACATAAGTAATTCCCTCCTTATAAAAAATAATATGTACTACATACAAAATGTAAACCTTTACATATGATTATAATACAGAAAAATACAAATATCAATAGAAATATTACAAAATATAATTTATATCTTCTTTTTATTTCTTGTTTTTTCTTATTATCGCAGATTAATAATTAGTAAAAATATATAAATAATTAAGAAAATAAGCATTGACAATTAAGAAAAGTACATATATTATAAAAATGTAAACCATTACATACAAAGTGAAAATCTACAAAATATATGTATAGGAGGTGTTGTGGGGACCAGAATAGCATATTTATTTCTGAGAATTGACAAAGATAATACATTTGTAAAACACTTAAAAGAAAAATAGTGAAAAACTTATATTAGGAGAAAGAGGGTTTATTAATGAAAAAAACTATAAGTCTTATTTTAGCTTTAATACTAATTTGTGTAGCTGCTATAGGGTGTTCTAATTCTGGAAACTCCACAAAAGAACCTCAGGCTAGTCCTACAGGAACTACAAATAACAATGGTAGTTCAACGAATAATCCTGACGATAAAAAGGATGAAAGTAAAGTAATTGCAATTTCAATTAATAATTTAGATGCGTTTCAAACGCATATGTTAGAGTCCTATCAAGAGCAATGCCAAGCGAATGGATATAAATTAATTTATACTAATGCATCAGGTGATATTCAGAAACAAATTAGTGATGTAGAATCCTTAATTGTACAAAATCCAGATGTAATTGGAATTCAAGCACTGGATTCAGAAGCTCTAGGAACAGCTGTAGATGCTTGTGAAGCTGCAGGCATACCAGTGGCATCCATTTTCTATGGAACTAAAAGTGATAAGGATGTTGAATTTGAGGCAGGTGTTTACGAAAGAGGAGCGTTACAAGCAGAGGCAGTAAATAAGTACTTAAAAGATAATCCTGATAAAGTACTAAAGATTGGTTATGTATACGGTTCTATGGGTATGGAAGCAGTACATGAGATTTTTAGAGGATTTGAAGAAAACTGTTTAAAATTACCAGAAAATGCTGGCAGAGTTGAACTTTTAGATTCAAAGGATGGAAACTGGACAGCTGATAAGGCAATGGCTTTAACAGAAGACTGGATTCAAAGTTATCCTGATATGAACTGTATCATTACTCAAAATGATCCAATGGCAGTTGGTGCAGTTAGTGCCCTTACATCCGCAAATTATGATATGTCAAAGTACGTAGTTGTTGGTGGAGATTTGACTTTAGAAACCTCTAAGTTAATTAAAGAAGGAGATATGTATGCATCAGTTATGATGAATATTCCTGAAATCGCAATTAAAGTTATCGACTATCTAGGGAAAATGGCTAAGGGCGAAGACATTGGCACTGCAGTTAATGTAAATATATCTGTGGCAATCACAAAAGAAAACGTTGAAGAGTACGAGAAGCTATTACAGTAACATATTAAAATATAGTTGAGTAAAAATAATACTACAGCTATTCCTCGACACAATGGGTCATTGTGGAGAGGGATAGCTGCTAATAATGGAGAACGAGAATGACTTATAATGAAAATATATTAACAATGGATAATATAAGCAAAAGTTTTCCTGGTGTCAAAGCCTTGTCTAATGTATCACTTTCTTTGAACAAGGGGGAGGTAATGGCACTAGTAGGTGAAAATGGGGCTGGTAAGTCCACATTGATGAAAATACTTTTAGGCATGTATCCAATGGACTCTGGGACTATAACATTTGCAGGTAAAGAGTACAAACCTCAGAATCCTAATGATGCATTAAGTAATGGAATATCTATGATTCACCAGGAATTATGTTTAATACCTACAATGACTGTTAGTGAAAATATTTGGATAGGCAGAGAAAAGAAATTTAAAACACTTGGGATAATTAATGTTAAGAAGAGAAACAAAGAGACAAAGAAGTTGATGGACAAGTTAAATATACATATTGATCCTAATGCTTTAGTTAGTACGTTAAGTGTGGCAAACATGCAACTTGTTGAAGTGGCAAGGGCAGTATCTTACCAGTCAAAAATTATTATTATGGATGAGCCTACTTCGGCTTTGTCAGAAGCCGAGGTTAATTTATTATATCGAATTATTGAGGATCTTCGAAAAGAAGGTGTCTCTATCATCTTTATCTCTCATCTTTTAGATGAAATATTTAGAATATGTAACAGAGTAACTGTCTTAAGAGATGGACAGCTGATTGAAACATTAAATATCAAAGATGTGGATACACCATTATTAATTAAGCTTATTGCAGGAAGAGAACTGTCAGAAATCTATCCGGAGCCTACTGCAACAATTGGGGATACAGTAATCGAAGTAGATAATCTAAACAGTATAGGTAAGTTTAAAAATATATCTTTCAAAGTAAGAAAGGGAGAGGTACTAGGTCTTTGCGGCTTAATGGGAGCTGGAAGAACAGAAATTGTAAGCGCAATATTTGGAATTGATAAATACGATTCTGGTAGTATCTTGCTTCAAGGAAAAAAGGTAGAGATTAGAAGCTCTGCCGATGCATTGAAAAATGGAATAGGTATGGTGACAGAGGACCGATCTAGAACAGGAATCTTTGCAGGTTTAAGTGTTAGAGAGAATATTTCAATAGCATATTTGCGAGATATATGTAAATTAAAGTTTGTAAATAGTAAGAAAGAAAAGATTGATGTACAAAAAATGACAAAACTCCTATCTGTTAAGACAGCAAACTCCAGTGTAAGAGTTGATTCACTAAGTGGAGGAAATCAGCAAAAAACAATAATTGCACGTTGGCTATTAACTAATCCTCAAGTTTTAATATTGGATGAACCTACAAGGGGTATTGATGTTGGGTCTAAATCTGAAATATATAAGTTAATTAATTCACTGGCAGAAGAAGGACTTGCAATTATTCTAGTGTCATCTGAGTTACCAGAGTTAATGGGTATTAGTAACAGAATACTTGTGGTAAAGGATGGAACAATTGTAGGAGAACAAAATCGAAACGAATTTAACCAAGAAGTACTGATTAAAAAAGCTTTTGGTGCTTAGATAAAACAGATATAAGAAAAGAGGATACAAACATGAATACTAAGTCGGGTATTAGAGTTAAAGAATCATTAACGAATTTTTTGTTAGCTAATAAAGTTGTTGTTATTGTAATAGTTCTTGGAATAGTGATGTCAATTGCCAGCCCTAATTTTTTGACAGTTAGAAATTTATCTAATATATTTCGTCAAATTAGTATGTCTGCTATTATAGGTCTTGGATTTACCGTTGTAGTGGCATCAGGAGGTCTTGATTTATCCGTTGGTACAATGCTTGGCCTGGTAGGGGTAGTAATGGCAAAAGTTTCTTTGATAGATGGTGTACCAATATATTTGACATTAATTATTGGAGTACTATTTGGAGGATTTCTAGGATATTTCAATGGTTTCTTATCAACAGTCTTTAAGTTAGATGCTTTTATAGTTACCTTAGCTACTCAGATGATATTTAAGGGAGCGACATACTTGGTATGTGGCAATGATTCTATTGGTAACCTTTCAGATGAAGTTAAGTTTTTTGGACAAGGTCATATAGGGGTAGTTCCAGTTCCTTTGATTATTCTCATAATTGTAGGTGTAGTAATTGCTGTTATTCTTTATAGAACAGAGTTTGGTAGACATGCTATAGCAACTGGTGGAAATGCACAGGCTGCACGAGTGTCTGGCATTAATGTTAATAGAGTTAGAAGAGGAGTTTTTGCCTTAATGGGTGTTTGTGCAGCCATTGCAGCAATCATCATGAACGGGCGCTTAGGGTCTGCTCAACAGACTGCAGGGCAAGGAATGGAAATGGATGCAATTGCAGCAGTAGTCCTAGGAGGAACTTCACTTGCAGGAGGAAAAGGAAACATTTTTGGTACAATTCTAGGATGTCTAGTGGTAGGAATGATCAACAATGGCTTAAACTTAGCCCATGTGGATACAAATTGGCAAATCGCCTCCAAGGGTATACTAATCATACTAGCTATATTACTAGATTCTCAGACAGATGTCTTACTTAAAAAGGTAAAGATGAGAAAGAGTAGAATAGATAAGTAGTATGGCGAAACAAAAAGGTTGTGTTTTTGGATACATAATGTACGTTACTAGTAGAAAATTGGTATAAATCACAAATTATTATGTAAAGACAAACATTACGAGTTGTGGTAAGATTTATATTAATTATAAGATGATTGGATTGATTTGCTTATGAGTAATATTATAGATGTTGCAAAGTTAGCTGGAGTATCTGTGGCGACGGTCTCAAGGGTTATTAATGGGAATCAAAAAGTAAAACCGGATACAGAAAAACGTGTAAATGAAGCCATAAAGACACTTGGATACAAGCCGAACCTACAAGCAAGAAATTTAAGAAGGCTTGATACTGGGGTTATAATGGTAATGCTTCCTTTTTTGACAAATCCATTTTACTCCCGTATTTTAATGGGCATAAGTGATGAAGCAATGAAGGTCAATTACCATGTTCTTATTTGTCAAACAAAAAACAATAAAAAATATGAAGAAGAATTTCTAAATATGCTACTTGAGAAAAAAGTAGATGGCGCAATACTGTTAACGACACAAAATAGCGAGAAGAAAGTTATAAAGTTATCAAAAAGTTATCCCATAATTCAATGTTGTGAATATTTGCAGGATTATAATATTCCACATGTTTCAATTAATAATTATCAAGCGGCAAAAGATGTTATGAGATACCTAATTGATTCGGGACACAGTCGTATTGCTATGATAAGTAGTAAAAATAAGGAAATATCAACGCAAGAGCGTGTTAAAGCATATCGCGATGAACTAGAAGCAGCAGGAATTCAATACAATGAAGAGTATTTTCAAGAAGCAGATGAAGAGTACAGCTTTAATAGTGCGCAAATCTGTGCGGATAAGCTTCTAGATTTACCTGAACGGCCTACAGCTATATTTTGTATATCTGATGTCATGGCGTTGAGTGTTGTACGAGTAGCAGAGCTACGTCGTATTAAAGTACCTGAGGAACTTTCTGTTGTGGGATTTGATAATGTGGAATACTCAACAATGTTTAATCCCACAATCACAACCATAGATCAGCCATGTTATAAAATGGGCAAAAAAGCGATGCAAATGATGTATTCCTTGATTAATGATCCCGAGAATTTAGATGAGATGAGAGTCTTTCTAAAACATAATTTAATCGTACGTGAGAGCACATGTAAAATACAGTAGAGTAGTTGAGATGAATTAAGTGCTCAAAGACCTACTGAAGATTATTAAATCGGAGGAAGTCATGAAACTTGGGTTTGTAAGTGCTATTCTTGATAATAGTAGTTTTGAGGATATGATTAATATAGCTAGTGATTTAGGGTTTTCATCTGTAGAAGTGGCGTGTTGGCCTCAAGGGCAATCTGAAAGAAGATATGCTGGAGTGAGCCATATTGATGTAGGTAGAGTGCTAGAGGATAAAGAGTATTCCAGCTATATTCTGAACTATTGTGCAGAAAAGAGTATTCAGATTTCATCTCTTGCATACTATCCTAACCCACTGGATAGTGATTTGTTAAAGAGGGAAGCTACCGTAAATCATTTAAAGAATGTTATTAGGGCAAGTGCTGATCTGGGGATAGGGTTGGTAACAACCTTTATTGGAAGAGACCAGACTAAGACTGTGGAGGAAAACCTAGAACTTGTTAAAGAGATCTGGCCTCCGATTATAGAACTTGCTGAAGAAGTGAATGTTAAGATTGCCATTGAAAACTGTCCAATGTTATTTGGAGAGGATCAATGGCCAGGTGGACAAAATTTATTTACAACGCCATCTATTTGGAAGAGAGTCTTTGAGGTTTTGCCAAGCAAGAATCTTGGTATAAATTATGATCCTTCTCACTTTATTTGGCAAATGATTGACTATGTCAAACCTCTTTATGAATTTAAAGATAAAATATTCCACGTTCACTTTAAGGATATAAAGATATATAGGGATAAGATGGATGACTATGGAATAATGGCATATCCTCTTTCCTATATGTCACCAAAGCTACCTGGATTAGGAGATGTAGATTGGGGGAGATACGTAAGTGCTCTACTAGATATCGGATATGGTGGTCATGGGTGTATAGAGGTGGAAGATAGAGCATTTGAAGGGTCTAAGGAAAAGGTAATAAAGAGTCTCAAATTAAGTAAGCAATATATGGAACAGTTTGTAATTTAGAGTTATACATAAAAACAGATGGCTGCAAATCTAAGATTTGCAGCCATCTGTTTTTTTATAGGGCGATTATCTATTCAAATTTTACAGAGGATTTTGTATTTGAGGATTTCCAAGAAGCTTCCATTAAAGCTAACACACGACGTACCTGTTCTGGTTTTACTATGAGTTCGGCTTTGTTATTGATTACTTGAATATAATTGATAAAAAAGTCATTCCATTCACCGGATACTGTAGGAAGGTCTTCTGAGTTAATGAGTCCATCAGGCTCAGTGGAGAATGTCCTGGTAGGCCCAGAGTTAATGTTGGTTGGTTGTTCTGGAAGCTTTTCTAACATTCCATTACTTCGATAAATTGTTCCTTGCCCTAAGAAATTCTCTATAATTAAAGTCCCTTTATCTCCAGCAACATACCACCGAGGTACTGGCTTTAACATAAAGGTGCCTAATTCTATTGATGCTGTATGGCCGTCTTCAAAATGAAATACTAATCTATAATAATCGTCTACTTCCTTGTTAACAATAGTTCTTATATCAGCAGAAACGCTAGTAACTTTTGCTGGGATTAAGTCTAAAATCTGATCGATTAGGTGAACACCCCAATCATACATCATGCCTCCACCATATTTTTTACACACATGCCAATCATGAACAAGGCCAAAGAATCCATACAAGCTAGATTGAATATGAAAAACATTGCCTAGTAAGTTTTCTTTAAGAGCCTTTTTAACAATTAGATAATCTTTATCCCAACGGCGATTCTGATGTACAGTAAAAATAACGGAGTTTTTTTGGGCAGAATCATATATTGTGTCGAATTCAACTAAATTCATAGCAACAGGTTTTTCTACAATAATATTTTTATGAGCGCATGTTGCATCAACTGCAATTTGACAGTGAAGATGATTTGGAACGCTAATAAGTACGGTCTCTACATTAGGATCCTTAAGTAAATCATGGTAATCTGAATAAGTTGAGATACCATTTTCTATATTAGTCAGTTTGGAAGTGTCAATATCACAGATAGCAGTAACTCTGATGTTATCTAGTTGACCTGCATGGTTATAATGCCATTTGCCCATAAATCCGAAACCAATAATACCAAGTTTTAATTCTTTCATGATGATTCCTCCATACATGATATATTTAGATGGTGATAAATTAATTTGTTAGTGGTGATGCGTTTATGTAAGTACTATGAGAAAAGAATCTCTTTGCCATCCATAGAAGATTGGTAAATGGCTTCTAGTATCTGAGTTACCACAAAGGCTTGCTCAGGTTTTACTAAAGGCTCCCCGTCTTCAATGATAGCAGTTAACCATTGTTTGGCCTCTACTACACCAGGCTCGTTTTCGTTACCACCAAAATAGGCTACATTACCCATGGTGTTTAAAGTTTCATTTGTTAACATTCCATTATGTCCACGATTTATGATTAGTTCATCCTTTGGATGGCTAAGTCCTGAATGAATCTCAGCACCAGCTTTTGTTCCACAAAGAGTGGTTGAAGCC
Organism: Bacillota bacterium; assembly: GCA_023416695.1. GTDB lineage: Bacteria > Bacillota > Clostridia > Lachnospirales > Lachnospiraceae > KM106-2. Next base: position 14,743 of record JAEZGY010000099.1, read on the forward strand.
TCTCTGGATTCTAGCATATTAATGGCCCATGCTGCCTGTATGGATATTGTAGCTCCGTTCTCCATCTTGATAAATCCAAAGGCTGAATCTTCTACCTCATATGTTTCTGGATCCCAAGGACCAAAAATGTTGCCCTCTGTTGCTTGTGTAAGTCCTCCCAGTTTATAAAATACACTTCCTGTAACAGAGACTGGTTTATAGTTATCCATCATCCATAACGTCATATCAAGGGAGTGAGTACCGATGTCAATTAATGGGCCACCTCCCTGTAGAGCTTTATTTGGGAATACACCCCAGGTTGGTACGCCGCGTCTACGGATAGCGCGGGCTTCTCCATAGTAAATATCACCAAGTTCGTTATTTTTACAGGCCTTATACAGTAGCTGCACCTCCGGACGGAAGCGATTTTGATATCCAATGGTGAACTTCTTTCCACTAGATTTCCATGCATCAATCATTCTTTTGGCATCTTTGGTTGAAGAAGCCATAGGTTTTTCACACATTACATGTTTGCCTGCCGCAAATGCATCTACTACAATTTCACAGTGGGAGACATTAGGGGTTAGGACATGAACAACATCGATTGCCTCATTTGCTAATAATTCTTTATAATCGGTGTAGACAAGTGCAGAGCCTGTACCGTATTCCTTAGCAGCATTTATAGCGCGATCCTCAATAATATCACAGAAGCCAATAATGTCACATAGTTCTGCATTTGCTTTTAAGCTTGGAAGGTGTTTCGTATTGGCAATTCCTCCACAACCAATAATTCCAATTTGTAATTTCTTGTTTTCCATATAAATTCTCCTTTTTTAATTTCGGGTTAGGTTGAGCTTCGAATAATTAAATCCGTTTGCATTAATAGTTTCTTTGAGACAACTGCTTTTCCTTGAATAAGATCGACTAATATATGACATGCTGTACTTCCAATGGCATATAACGGTTGGCTTATGGTAGTAATTGGGGGATTAGTTATCACAGAAATATCAGTGTTATCAAAGCCGATTATAGCAACATCTTTAGGGACATCTAAACCAACCGTTTTAGCAGCATGAATAACTGCAGCAGCATATATGTCAGATACAGTAAATATAGCATCAGGACGATTTGGGGAGGAGAACATCTTTAATGCCATTGTGAATGCTATATTATAATCCGTCTTGTCTAAATGAAAGACTAAATCATCAGTATAAGGAAGAGAACACTGTTCTAGCCCATCCCTGTAACCTTCTTCTCGTTTAGCTCCGTATACGGTATCACATGTGGAATTAAAAAAAGCAATTCGACGGTGTCCGATGGAATATAGGTAGTTGACTGCATTTTTTGCAGCCTTATAATCATCGATTGCCACAGCGGGGTAAGGAAGGTGGTCGTCATAATCACAGCATTGAACTACGGGTAAACTTGGGCTAATGAATTGTGTTAATTTGTTGATATGTACGGATTGATCCAGAGATATTAAGCCACGAATATAGGGTGAAGATAATCGATGCAATTCTTTATGAAAGTTATTATCTAAACACGATTGAGTAATGACTAGATTATAACCGTAGCCGAATGCTGTATCTTGAGCGCCGTCTATAATCTCGTTATAAATAGGATTGTTTAGATGGGGCACAACTAGTGCAATTAATTGATTGTTAAGATGGCCTCTCTTTTGCAAGGATAACATCTTCTTATTAAAACCTAGGTTGTCTGAAATTCTTTTTGCCTTATTAGAGGTTACAACAGATTCGTTTCCTGTATGTTTGCTTACTCTTTTTTCGGTGGACTTTGATACATCAGAAGGTTTCATTATCTCTTGAAGTGTTAATTCCATACGCTTAAATTCCTTTCTTAAACTGTAATAACTAATAGGTTCTTAAAGTAAAAATGAAAGCATTAAATATTATTACATGAAAATTATGAAAATTGAAACGATATTACATTTGTATTTTCATAATATACCAGAAATAACGTGTTGTAAATAGAAATTTTTACAGTTTTTTATTATATTTTCTTGTAAAATGTAAACGTATATTAGCTATAAATATATGTAATGATTGAAACGCAATGAAAATCAATTTGTAATTTCATGAAAATTTTATGATGAAAATTCTGTATTAATATGATATGATTTTAGGAGAAATAGTTATTATGAATAATTAAAATGACAAATTTAATAAAAAGTAATAAATTAGGGAGGTAAAAGTATGGTAACACTTGGAGATGTTGCTAAGGAAGCAAATGTTTCTATAGCCACTGTATCTAGGGCAATCAACAATAGTCTTTTAGTTACAGAGGAAAAGGTTGAGAGAATTAATGCTGCCATTAAAAAATTAGGATATCAGCCTGCAATAAGACAAAAACAAAATGTCGTGTCTACAAATAAAGTGATCTATGTTATAACAGCTATGCTACAGCAAAATTTACTGGATAGTATACGAGATAAAGCTTATGAATTGGGATATGAGGTTGCTATAAGTTATACTGGAGAGGGTAAGTCTGGTTATGAAAGGGCTATAAATCTATTTAGAATTTTATCCCCAGAGATAGCAGGAGTTATTACTATTAATAATCTATATCATGATAATCTTGCTTGGAAGGAGTTTAGTAAGTACCCGATTGTTCAAATTGGGGAATATGCAGATATTACACCTTGCTATACCGTGCTTACAGATGATACCCTGGGAGCAGCAGACATGACACAATATCTTATTAATAAAGGATATAAGAGAATCGCATTTGTTACAAATAAACGTTTTTATGAGGAATATAAGTTTCGATTTGTAAGACAAAGAGAAGAGGGCTTTAGACAAGTACTAAGAAATAATTGTATTGAATTTGATGAAACATTAAGGATTTGTGTAGATTATACACAAGAAGGTGGTCGAGAGGCTGCACAAAAGATAGTAGCTATGGATAATAGACCAGATGCAATATTTTGCATCGGTGATGTTATAGCCGCAAGCTGTGTTAATGAATTGAATCGATTAGGAATTGAAGTGCCAAAGGAAATTGCAGTGGCGGGCTATGACAATATGGAAATATCAGAATATTGTAGCCCTCAGCTTACAACAGTAGCACAGACCTTTGAAGACATAGGGGCAGAGGCAGTACGTACTTTAGATATGGTCATCAATGGCAACCTAAGTATCGGTAGGAAGATTTATATTGCACATAAGATATTGGAGAGAGAAAGTACTTAAAAAAAGTCTAAAAACAAGTTTTTTTGACATAATAATTAGTGTAAAATCAAATCGATAAGTAGTATTCTAAAGATTTATAATAAATGGAGGTTTATTATGGCACTTGATTGGAAGGGACCGTAAGAATACTACTTATCGTGTTATTATTGTATGTGATTTTGAAAATGAAATACTAGTAAAAACCACATCATATGGTAGTTATCGTTGTATTATGAAAATAAAAATAGATTTTTTCAAGTTTAAAAATTAGTGAATGCCATTACAAGGCTTTCCCTTGTGCTTGCTTAATTTTTGAAAATAAGTTAATATAAGCCATGAAATAGTTAGGAGGCACAAATGAGCGGAATAATTGATACACATTGTCATTATGATGATGAACAGTTTGACGAAGATAGAAGTCAGCTACTTAAAAAGTTGTGGAATAATAATATAGAGTTTGTAGTAAATATCGGCTCTTCCATGGACGCTTCCAAGGCAACCTATGCATTAGTAAAGGAATACGAAAATGTGTATGGAGCTATTGGTGTACATCCTAATGAAGTTGCCCCACTAAAAGAAGAGGACATGGACTGGCTAAGAGAAAAAAGTAAACATCCTAAGATTCTCGCTATTGGAGAAATTGGACTTGATTACTATTGGGATGAGCCTGACAGAGAAATTCAAAAAACATGGTTTAGAAGACAGCTAGAACTTGCAAAAGAAGTAAAGCTACCTGTTGTTATACACAGTAGAGATGCTGCGAAAGATACACTAACCATTATGAAGGAAGCAAAATGTGAAGAAATCGGTGGTGTCATTCACTGTTTTTCTTATGGAATAGAAATGGCAAGAGAATACTTAAACCGAGGCTTTTATTTAGGAATTGGTGGGGTATTAACCTTTAAAAATGCCAAAAAATTAAAGGAAGTAGTAGAGTATGCTCCAATCGACCGATTGGTATTAGAAACAGATTGCCCTTATTTAGCTCCAGTGCCACATAGAGGAGATCGAAATGATTCTACCAACTTGGTTTATGTTGCAAAGGAAATGGCGGCCATAAAGAACCTTTCCTATGAGGAAGTATTAGAGATCACCAATGCCAATGCTAAGGCATTATATCAAATAAAAGAAGGGTAAAAGCCCAGAATTAGTATATGAAAAAGAGGTAAGAGATGGCCACATTAGGTAATCCAAAGAATACAATAGAAATTTTAAATAAATATGGATTTAATTTTCAAAAACGGTTTGGACAGAACTTTTTAATTGATACCCATGTGTTGGAGAAAATTATTCGCTCTGCTAATGTGACCAAAGACGACTTGGTGTTAGAAATTGGACCGGGAATTGGTACCATGACACAATATCTTTGTGAGCACGCTAGGCAGGTAATTGCAGTAGAGATTGATAAGAATCTCATTCCAATATTACAGGATACTTTATCAGAATATGATAATGTAACAGTAATTAATGAGGATATATTAAAAGTAGATATTAAGAGACTTGCAGATGAGTATAACAACGGTAAGCCAATTAAAGTGGTAGCTAACTTACCATACTACATCACCACTCCAATCATAATGGGACTTCTAGAGAACGAGGTACCTATTGACAATATTACCGTTATGGTACAGAAGGAAGTGGCAGACCGCATGCAGACTGGACCTGGCTCAAAAGATTACGGTGCCCTATCTTTAGCGGTGCAGTACTATGCCGAGCCTTATATTGTCGCCAATGTACCACCAAACTGCTTTATGCCACGACCGAATGTGGGTTCTGCCGTGATACGTTTAACACTACATGAAGAAAAGCCAGTACAGGTAAAGGATAAGAGGATGATGTTTGCCATTATTCGAGCATCCTTTAACCAGCGTAGAAAGACTTTACAAAATGGACTTAATAACTCTCCAGAGCTTAGCTTTACAAAGGAAGAGGTAGTGGGAGCATTAGAGGTAATTGGTAAACCAGCAACCATAAGAGGAGAGGCTTTAACACTGGAAGAGTTTGCAGCTCTAACGGATGCATTAATCAGTGAAAAATAAAGGGAAGGTCATAAGGTTAAAATAACCTTATGACCTTTATTGGTTTCGTCCTTCTGTGTAAAGAAATCTAGTCATAATTTTCTCTCCTCAGTCATATAATTGGTATAAAGGAGTGAGGTCTTTGGCGGATTATAAGAGGATTGTATCCTATCTATATCAGTATAACCATCAAGTTAAGGGCAATAATATTGGCTTTACCAGGTTGGAAACCCGGAA
>JAEZGY010000063.1 GCA_023416695.1 Bacillota bacterium
CTAATCCTCGTTCACAACCTTAATGATGTACACTGGAGAACCGCTAATTTCTGCAAAATACGGGAACAGCTTCATTTAGACATATATTCGTTACAAGAAGGATTTTTAAAGTATTACTAGGAGGAATGCATTTGAGTTATGCAGAAGAACTAAGAGCAAAACTTAATACAGAAAATTCAGATTCTATATACGCTGTCATTTACGCAAGAGTATCTACTGATAATGATGGACAAAAAGATTCCTGTTCTAATCAGGTAGCACTTGCTCAGAAATATATTGCAAACCATCCAAATGTTCAACTTATAGGTACTTATGTGGATGATGGTATTTCAGGTAAGAATGATTTTACCAGACCACAATATAACGCAATGCTACAGCAAATATCGGCTGGGAACGTTGATTTAATCATCACTAAAGCACTATCCAGACTGAATCGTGATGAACTTAATTCATTGATATTAAAGGGATTATTACTTGAACAAAACACTACTGTATTAACCCTTGAGGATGGACAGGTTCACGATTTCGAGGATATGGGTTCTGAACTCTTGCACAGTATTAGTTTCGCTATAGATGCTCAATATGTTAAACGTCAGAGCATTAACGGAAGAAGGACACAAGAACTTCGTTGTGAACGCAAAGAACTTAGTGCTAAGGATTGCTCATACGGTTATGACTGGCACAAAGATGACAAGACCATAACAGTAAACGAAGATCAGGCTGAAATTGTTCGCAGAATATTTGAGGATTATGTTTATCGCAATGGTACACCATCATCAATTCAAAAGGCATTAAAGGTAGAAGGCATTAACATCTGTGGGCGTACAGTTTCTAATATCGTCCAAGATGAAAGATACATAGGTAAATTCTACATCAATAAACGCACCAGCAAACTAGGAACAGGACAAACTAAATCAAAGCGTATTCCATTACCTAAAGAACAATGGATACTGGTTAAAAGACCTGATTTACAGATTATTGATGCTGACCTCTTTGAAATGGCTCAAAGAATACATCAAAACAGAATTACAGTCTACGAGAAGCCGGATAAAAAGATTACACAAGCCCGTTTTCAAGGCACCCACAAATATGCCGGCAAAATTTTTTGCCCTGTCTGTGGCAAGCCATACCATTTTGGATATGCAGATAGAAATAAGACAATTCCTATTTATCGCATAAAGGCACATTCTGAGTGTTCAAACCCAGTCTCTCGTATTAATAAATATGATATGGAAGAAATCACAAGACAGGCACTTAAACAGACTATAGATCAACAAAATGAAGTGTGCCGGACACTGGAAGCTGTTCTTACTGAATGTGTTGAAGCATCTCAAAACAATGGTAATGAGATAGACAAATTGAAAAAGCAGAAAACCTCTCGTGAAAAGCAAATTGACAGCTTAATTAATGCTCTTTCCGAGGGTGGTCTCAACGAAGCTGCTAAAGAACGTATTAAAGGAAAAATTAATGCACTAACCGAGGAAATAGACAATCTTACAGAAAACATCAAGGACAAAGAATCCAATAAATTAAGTGTTTCCTATGTTTCAGACAAGATTGCTGAGATCAAATCCGCCATTGCAGACCTACGAAATTTTACAGTCATTGATAGAGACAGAATTCTTAATTACATAGAAAGAATTGAGCTTCCAGCTAATGGAGACATAGATATGCTCCTTAAATCAGGACAAGTAATAACAATTAAGGAACCCAATAACAGTGATTTCTCTGATGGAGATGGTGTAGGCAAGAAAAGAATCCAAGGTGGCCTGTGTTAAGTGCAGTTAACATATCAATCGCTGCTGCATCTCGAACTTCCCCTACGATTATACGATCGGGACGCATTCTTAAGGAGGTCTTTATTAGCTCTCGTATACTGACTCCATGCTTTCCCTCTATATTATCATTCCTCACCTCCATCCTTACTAAATTGGGCTGATTACGTAGTTTTAGCTCCGCAGAATCTTCTATGGTTATAATACGCTCCTCCTCTGGAATAAATGAGGAAAGTGCATTGAGAAAAGTAGTCTTTCCAGAACCTGTTCCTCCACTAATAAAAATGTTATACTTTGCTTGTACTAGCCTCTTTAAAAAGGCTGTCACCTCTGGGGTAATAGAGCCATACTTTATCAACTGTTCAATGGTAATACTATGTTCTCCAAACTTACGTATGGTAAGGGTGGACCCATCCATAGATACAGGAGCTAATACTACATTCACACGAGAACCATCCGCCAGTCTTGCATCTACAATAGGGTTGGCTTCATTTACAACACGATTTGCCTTAGCTACTATCTGTTGAATCACATCACCTAATCTATCCTCCGATTCAAACTTCTTATCCCAAAGGTAAAGGCACCCTCGTTCCTCATAAAAGATATGATTGGCCCCATTTACCATAATCTCTGTTATAGACGGGTTATCTAGTAACTCTTGAAGTACATCTAACCTACGAATGGAGTTAAATACCTGATTTCTTAGCTGATGTCTATTCTCTATACTAAGAAACTGTCTCTCCCCATAGCTCTCTATCACCTGGTCTATGTAATCTAACACATCCTCATCGGAGATGTCTTTAATCAGAAGGAGATTATCTAATACCTGGTGCTTTACCTCCATATACAGCTCCTCTCTAGCCATACACCTCCTCCTTTTTTACAGTCTCCAATTTGTTCAACAATTCTTCTCTCTCCTCAAGATGTAGCATCTGAAGTATTAGCTTATTCTTATACCTCTCTATAGTATTATCAGGCTCTTCTAACACCACATCATCACTTAGCTCTAAAAGCCTTACTGATCCACGATATCGACAGTCCGTAATAATAAAAATCCTGCTATAAGGAAGTGTCCTTAGATAATTTACTAAAGCAACGGCTACCTGTTCATTTAATTCATAGCCATCACCGTAATGAACCAAAGGCTCTACATAATCTACACTCCCCACCGAGTAGAGGAAGTCCTTAATATTGGCCTTTGAGAGACGATTAATAGATGCCAAATAAATTAAATCTGACATATTTTTCTTTGGCTTGTCGTGAGGGGTTGTATAAGCAAATAGCTCTAGGTTCAGCACAAGACTAGGCATCCCTTTGTGTTGTATTTCTTCTAAATATCTTTCTAGTCTAACTCCACCGAAGGTAATATATCCTGTAATAATCTGCATTCCTTTAGGATTATGATACGCTAAGTGTCTCACCTCCTGCCTTGTTCCAAACCTAGCTTCCCACCAGTCTTTAAGCAACGAAGCAAGTGCCTGACGAGGTAAGTATTTATACAGTTCCTTCTCATAAGCATCTTCCTTTTTAGAAAGAAGTAGAATTTTCTCTTTCCATTGGTATATCTCCTCCTCTAGTAAACCTTTTCCCTTAAGCCCCTTATAGAACTCTTCCTCTTTTTCCTTCTCAAGTAAAAGTAAGGGTACCTTATTGTCTTTTAAGTAATTATAAAAGGCTTCTAATTCACTAAAATACGCATACACTACTGGAAGAACTACCTCTTCTTGTAATGCCTTAATAATCATTCTTCCATAGAGAAGGTCTGAATCACAAAGGCATATCGTCTCCCTTACCACCTAAACACCCCTTTCTATCATTGCCTTAATGCTAGGCATACAAAGCCTACAAAAATAGCCGTTGTGAAATGAAAGGTAGACTTGTCCCTACTCTCCTTATCACAATACACCTTAACTGATTTACTAAAAAAACATGTTTTCACATACTGAGTAAAATGCTGAAACCGCATAAGAAAATTACTTCTAAGAATGAATAAAAAGATTACCAGGAGTGACCCTGCCAAAAAAGAATACCAGATACAATGAATACCATAAGATACTCCCAAGCCTCCGCTAATGACAGAGAAGAGCTTGATATCACCAGAACCTAAGACATTACCTAAAAACAAGAGAAATAAAAGTAGAATGGGCATGATTACCCCAATTAGAAAATACAGAATACCCCATGCTTGATACCTACCAATCTGAAATAAGAGTGCAAGTAACAATCCTAAAGCAATATACTTGTTACTTACTCGATATGTAAGTAGGTCAAAAATCATAGCAATAAATAGATAGCCACTTAGAACAATATAGGGAATAGAAACCACCTCTTTATTTGTATATATTTTACATTTTTATGATAATATGTATCTACTACACTGTCAACAAGATTTAAGCAACAATAAAAATGCTTGTCCGACACATTTCCTCTAATTAGACAAGCATTTTTCGTCTTCAATATTACCCATTTACCCACGAAACATAAAGTAAGTCCCTACAGAATAGAGTAAAACAAATCCTGGAATACCAAGTGCTCCTACCACTAATATATTAACACTATTTAATCCAACTGTACTTTGTATATTGATCAACCCAAAGATCGCATTGATTAAATATATGCCTACAGCCCCAGCAAAAAGTCGAAGGATAAAGTTAATAAAAATTTCTATCTTTTTTTTCCACATCGAAAAAGCAAAAAGAGCTGCACACAACAAAAAGAGTAAAACTAGCACATACTTTTCCACATCATATCCCCCTTCTTTTATGGATGGCTTGTATTTTTTACTTTGTATTTATACAATATATACTTTAATGGAAATTTTATGATATATAATTTTTCATGTTTTTATAAAATATTATGAATATTCTTCCAGTCTACAGACTATAATATACTGTATGGCTATAAAGTGGATATTTTATCCGTTTTATAAAATACTATGCAAGATATTTGGGGAAAGGTTTGATTCGATGAAGCATCATAAGCGTAAAATTAACCCGCAGGAAGAAGCGCTTCTACAAGAAATCCAAAAGACAAAGATTGCATTAGAGACGGCCTATTCTAACTTCGAAAACAGTTTAGATCCCGACTTAATAGATGCCTATATTTATGAGGTAAATGCAGCACATAAGAGATATAACTTTTTATTAAATCAGGTAAAAGCTCTATCAGATGAGTCTATTGCCTTGTAAGTTTACTTATGATTGAATAACAAGAGCTGCACTCTGATATACAAAGGGCAGCTCTCCTTACATAAATTTTATGAAATAACAAACAAATAGTTCTTATTGCATGGGTAGGCATTAAGCTTTAAACCCTCTGTTGGAAGAAGTATCTAGCAGGGATTCATTTAAGTTACCCTTTGAATAGGTTAGTCCAGCATACACCTGCTCAGTGTTCTTCATCACTGGCTCTGATTTATCCTGTGTTGCCACTTCCACAAAAGCCAAGCGAAGCTTCTCCATAGTTTTATAGCCATTAATAAGAAGGCTTTCTTGTCTCGTAGTCTTTGCTTTGGTGACGTTTTCATTTACATAACGGTACAGGCGAAATAAATCGTTAGAAATTTCATACCTAAAATCTAGAGACACAATAAGCTCATTCACTGCCTTACAGCTATGATCACAGCTTTTTTGGAACTCTTCTATGTCTGCTATGGCAAGGCTCTCCCTCGCCTCTCTTAAATCCTGCAGAACTATGTCATATAGAATTACAATCAATTCACTTTTATTGGCTTGTACAACTCTATTTGTATAGCCTTTTCTATCTTCGTTATTCAATGTAGGTCATCATCCCTTCTGCCTGATTTCACTTTAACCCTGTAAAAGCGAAAGAATCTGCTGAGGCTTTTCATTTGCTTGGGCAAGCATGGAAGTTGCAGCCTGTACCAATACGTTTTTCTGGGTATACTCCGTCATTTCTCCCGCCATATCAGTATCATTTATTCTGGATAACGCTTCGGTAGTATTAAGGCTTGATTCTTCTAGATTATTGATGGTATGTTCCAAACGATTTTGATATGCACCTAACTTAGCACGAACTGCACTAACCTGTGCAATTGCAAAATCAGCCTGTTCTATGGCTTTTTCTGCAGCCTCTGGATTTTTTACATTTAAAGTGGCAATTCCTAGACTAGCTGTATCTGTTTTTGGAATTCGAACCGTCATGGTTTGATTTTCTGAAGCTCCAACCTGAACCTGCATTGGACCTGCATCTAACACCGAAATGGTTAAATGACTACTTGCTATAGTATCTGCCAAGTCGAGTCTCATCATAAACCCACCCTGATCTGTAATGGTAACATAGTTACCATCTGTTAATACAGTAGAGGTACTACTAAATCCACTTACTTTTGTAATCTGGGCTTCCATACCCATATTCTTAGAATAACTATTTAAGCCAAGGTAGGTAAGCATGTCTGGACTACTATCTGTAAAATCAATGTCATGGGTTGCACCATACAAGGTACTAGTCATAACTAAAGTAGAGCCTGCCTGAAGGCTCACCCCGCCTGTAGTAGAAAGCGAGATGTTCATTGTATTACAGAAATTTAGTAGGCTATCAAAGGTCGCCTCTGGACTGGTACCAGCTGTAAGCTCTATACTCGTTCCATTAATACTAAGCTTTCCTCCTGGGCAAACCCCTGACTGGATAGTATTCTGAGCAGTTACTGTGGTTTTTGCTGGAGGATTATCAATGATTATTTCATAATCCTGAATATCCACTTCATCAGAAATATATAAAACGTCTACACTTTTATTAGAGCATAACACCTTACGATCAACTGATCCATCTAACAAAGCTTTTGTATTAAATTCTGTTGTTGCAGAAACACGGTCAATCTCTTCTTTTAGTTGTGTTACCTCCGCGTTCAGAGTTGCTCGGTCATCTGCTGTAAGAGTACCATTGGCTGCTTGCACAGACAACTCTCTCATACGCTGTAGCATAGAATGAACTTCATTTAGAGCGCCCTCTGCTGTTTGGATTACAGAAATACCATCTGCTGAGTTACGATTGGCTTGCTCTAAAGCTGCAATCTGTGTTTTCATTTTAGTAGAAATCGCCATACCTGCTGCATTATCAGCAGCTTTGTTAATACGATAGCCAGTTGAAAGGCGCTCTAATGCCTTCTCCATATTTGTATTTGCTTTATTCAACGCATTTTTAGTATTTAGTGCTGAAATATTGTGATTTATTCTCATAGAATTTCATCCTTTCTATTGATTGGTTGCCTGTTTCCCACAGGTAACAAATATTTTTGCTAGCTGATATAATTTCTGGGTAGAAGGTTTGTTTTCTACTATCTTCTCAACACTATCACTTTGGTAGAATTCCTTCTTCTTTCGGTTCATAGTAATCGTAAATTGGTCTATTTTAAATCCTAGATCCTCTATCTCCTGTCGTATATCGGTTTCCTTAGAAACAAGTTGGTCCATCACTTGTCGATTATTACATACAAAGTAACCTTCTAGAATATCTCCTTTTACCGTAGCAACTGCATCCATTGTCCCATACTGTTCACCACTCATTTGAATTTTAACAGAAGATGTTTCATGATTTCCTTCTACTAGTTTAACCTTAAGGTTTAATATGTCCTCACCTACTACTACAGGAAGTTCAAAGGTTTGATGATTTCTTAAGCTACCCGCTAAACGAATACAGTTTTGATATTTTCTGATTTGTTCTATCTGATCTACTGTTACATTCTCCGTATCCATAGCTTTTTCGAACATTTGATGTAACTGTGAGGTAAGACTCTGAAAGGACTCTTCCACCGTACCTTCTGCCAAGCGATCCATAACCCCTTCATAGGTACTTTGAATACTCTTTGCCAAGTCAGTATCTAGTTTTCTTGCCTGCTCCTTTATCTCCTTATACAGAGGGGAACCTTCCGTCATAAGTATGCTAGCTGCTTCTAACTGATTCGCACTAACCTTTTGGCCGTTTTGTACTAATATAGTAGCTTCCTTCGTCCTTCCATAGTTCTCTAGCATCTGCTGATACTTCAGTTCATTAAACTGGAAGTTCACCTGGTCTGTACTATTTGTACTAGCATCATAAAGTTGTTCTATCCCAAGGTCCATATAACTATCCATAACTTCAGATTGATAAACTTGGTCTATGATAGCAGGCTCTAATTTCTGATACACCTCATGAGTTATTTGACGCCCCATATAAACTTTATTTATCTGTTGCGTAATGGAGGTCTCTGTAGTTGTGGTATCTAATCCTCCAAACTCCTCATCAGCGATAATGTCCATTCCCTCTTTCTTCTTGCTTCTTATGGCAGTAAGAAGGTTACCTAGGGTAAGCTCTTGATTGGCTTTAACGACTGCACCAACTGCTGCCCCATCCGATTTCTCCACTTGATAAAGTAGTCGGTAGACCCCTATATAAGCCTCCCTTTCTTCTGTACTAAGGCTCTTTTTCTGATCTAGTTTATATAGGTATTCACTAAACTTCTCCTCCGATGTTGTGTCTAAGGATTTCTGAATTGCTTCTAGCTTTTCATTTAACTCACTTAATGATACTTGTAGAGGGTTGTCTCCCTCTTGAATCAAGGAAACTGTAACCTCAGGAGTAAGGCTAGATATAACACTCTTCACCTGCAGTTGATATTCCTTCATTTGTGTTATATTTTCTTTCGTGATGTCTATGGAATTATATCCTAGTATGCGTACTGCCTGTCGATTACTCTCTGATAGCTCCATATTAAGATCTTTAAGTATGGAGTCTACATTGGAAAAAGCCTTTTTTATAGAATCTCCTAGGTCCTTTCGAGGACTCGTCATTAAGGTTTCATAGTTATCTAGTTTTGCTTTTTGTCCAGTAGCAACTAAGTTACTTTTCGTACTTCTACCTGTCTCATACAACCCCATTAAAGTAATGCTTCTTCTTATGGAGAAGGTTGCAGCAAGAATAGTGTCTGGCATAGTCTTTAACTGACTGACAACCTGATCAGTGGCTGCTAATAGATTCGTCTTAAGTTCATCAGGCACAACGTCTGCTGCCTCATAAAACTGATGATAATAAGATTCTTCCATGCTCTTTAATTGGTTAATGACGTTCTCTAATCCTTCCTTATCAACTTCAATTCCCTGTTGATATAGACGATAACAACTCTCCATAGTGAGCTTTAAACGAAGCTCTTCTAGCTGTCTTCTAGCTGTTATATTTTTTACTTCTAAGGAATTCTTACCATCTGTTTCTACACTAGCGTTCTGATACTGACTTATGGTGTTAAGAGATATCATCTCATCTGGCTCTACTCTCTCAGCCACTTCATCTGTTAGCTGTTGTAGTAAATCCATAGTTCTAATGGTTTTCTTTGTATTTTCTAAGCTCTGCTCTGCTTGAATTAAATTTGCTTTTTCCGGATATGTATTGTCCTTCATTCCCTGGATAATAAGATCTAGCACTTCTTTCTCGTTGTAACTACCTTGCAGAGAATTTAAAAGAGAAAGCTTTTCAATATTCTCACCAGTAATAGGCAAATCCTCTCCCAACAGCCATTTGGCACTATCTAATGACTCCGTATCAGCTTTAATACCTTCCTTTTGCAGTAGCTCTGTTACCTTAGGCTTTAACTCCTCCCACTCTTCTTCTGTTATAACTACTGTACTCGGGATGTTATTAAACTTACTTCCAGTATAGCTCGCCTTATATATATTCTCTGGTGTAACCTCTTTTTCATTTCCTATAAGATAGGCTTTGTCCTCTGACGTTAACTTAGGTGTGTGTGATACCATCTCTAATGCAGTAGACACCCTTTCTATATTGGCTTTTGTAACTGGTAGATTAGCTTTTTCCAGTCTCTTTGTAATCTCCTCCGCATTGTTAACAGAAGAGATCGAAGCCTTTTCAATCAACTCCCGTTTGTTGTCTAGTTTATCAATCTGTTTCTTTATATGTTCTTCTGTAAACTGTCTCTGTTTCTTAATTCGATCAAGATTTTTCTCAAACTCTTCAGAGCTATTCTCCTCTGGAGACTTATCTAACTCCTTTAAACTTACATAATCCTCTACTGTCAAACTGGTTTTTACCTTTTCCATCTGACTAAGTACAGTTTCTTTTTTTGATTCAACCTCTTCATAGGATTTATCCTGTATAGAACCAGAAAAAGCCTTGCCACCATTATATACATTGGTTTGCAAGACACCCGACGATTTTCCTTCTGTATTAGTTCCAACTTCCCTTAATACAATACTTTTATTCGATATATCCTTTATCTCAAACTGTCTTATTTGACCTTCCTTGGCATTTTGTACTGCCGACTGAGGCACTTTAACCTCTTTGTCGTTAAAGGCAATGGAAATCACATCAGATACGTCGGTGATTATGCCATTTACTATATCACCTTTTTGTAGTGAAGCCTTGCTCCCTTGCTCTGTCTCTATAAGGTTATAATCCTTTCCAGACATGGCATTCACATTGATTTTATCCATTGATTTCACATCCACTCTGTAAATTTAGATCTTTCTCTACACATACTATTTCGGCTGTGATAAATAAAATCCTTAGTTACTGCTAAAGGATTTCTCATTAATCTCATATTTGTACTAGAAGACTTCCTATACAACCAAAAAAGGAGCAGGGTAAGCACCCACTGTGCCTATCCAGCTCCTTTTGTATGTATTGCTCTCTCGCGTCCCCCAACGCTACCAAAACAATTAAGTCTTCTATTATTGTATCACCACTAAACTGTACTGTCAATCATTCGGAAATATTATTCCACAATCTTAAATGAATCATAACATAAAGCCTATTTATCAATCTGTAGCCCTATCTCTTTTGCTAGCTCTAACACCGTATCACAGCACCTTTGCTCTTTCGCAAATAGCACAAATCTCCCTCCATAATTACTCCAGATAGTACATGGAAGTTGGGTAAAATAAAAACTAGAAAATAAAAGCTCCTTATAACTAAGAGAAAGTAAAAGGTTAAGATTCTCATCTGTTAACTCTGTAATAATGAACTCCTCTTCCCCTTTGGTCTCACGGGCTTTCTCTATTATGGTGTCCAAAAGAGAGTTCTCTTCCTCTATTAAATGCTTTTTAAGAAGGTTAATATTGGAATTGTCAATTCTCTTATAATAAAAGTCAACATAAGAACCCTGTGGCTCATTTTTCTTCACAAGTTCTACAAGGAGCTTATTGTGTTGTTCTTTTGTTCCCTCAAGAATATAGCAAAGATATTCATTCATTCCCTCATTAATATTACTGATATATATGCCATTAAGCTTTTGCAACTCTGATACATTTACGTAACACATATGAGCACCCCTTCCCTAATTAATACCTTTTACTTATATTATCATAATCTAATACTTATCTCAATATATCTATATCTACTCTTTCCTTAATAAAATTCTTTAACTTTAGCAAATTTTGGATTGACATTTTATTATTAACTGTATATACTAATCATAATTAGAAAACCAAATAATGGAATAAACCGTTGAATAAGAAGAGTAAGTAAGAACCAACTGTTTACAGCGAGTTACGGAGGGTGTAAGCGTAACATCAGCATTTTTACTGAATGGACTTATGAGGGTAGGAAGAAAGGATTCATTCCAAGTAATGCCTAACGTGATCTCCACATGTTACAAAGGGAGCATATATGTCAGTATATG
>JAEZGY010000027.1 GCA_023416695.1 Bacillota bacterium
CTCTTTCATCATATGTATCAACACTATCGTCAAACTGGGTTTCAGCCCGATCAATTTTCAAAAAAGAAAGAGGCTCTCTCTTTACCTCTTCTAAAGCTTCGCTACGATTGTATACATCATAGGGAAGTGCCGCTACTCGACTTGCAACCTGCTCATTAGGTCGCACACAGGAAAATGGTTTTATCTCAGCCACATTCATAACCTCCTAGTTCCCTTAATTCTTACTATTATAGCATTTTGGACTAGGGTTGTAAATGTGTAGAATAAGCTCTTTCCGGATAAGATTTTATGTAGGATACTTATCAAGAAAGAGCCTATTATATAAAGATTTATTTACTTGTGCCATTGTCTACATAATCGATATCATTAATTTTAAAACAATACGTTCCGGTAAAACACTTTAAGTTAAAATCTTTTGAATACTCCATATTTGTAATTGTATATCCATCATTCTCTCGTTTATACACAATCTTAAGTATACCATCACTTAGTAAATGAATAGATATAGCACCTGCATTCATTTCAGTATATGCTTCCAGCACCTTATCATTAAATACATTAAAATGTTCAATATACTTTAACATAATAGGATCTACCTGCTGCACTTCTTGAATAGAATCCCCAACTGCTACATTTTGAAATTCTTTATAAGACAACTTTTTTTGCATGATAATAGGAAATCCTGATAATGCGAACTCCTCATTATCGTTCTTATCAAAAAAGAAATACATACGGATTCCAGTATCCGTATTACACATGATATAATGTCCATTTGCTGTTTTTCTAACCGCTTTTGTTGGAAACACAGACAGTATTGATTCAGTAAAATCCATTCTTGAATTTGGTGTATCATTATAAAATCCTGCATCCCTACCCAAGTACACCTCTAGCTTTTCGTTTTTCAAAACATAGTCTTCCTCAAACACTGGAATTATGCTATCCAGACTTTTATCCGTGTCCAATTGTGTAATGTCGTCAAGATACTTGGTTGGATTCCAATCAGTGACTATATCATCCCTTGGTAAATCCAAATTCAGAGAATCATCTGGTGTTTCTACAGGCTTCTCTTCACCAGGTGTTTCTACAGGCTTCTTTTCACCAGGTGTCTGATTTGCACTATTACTTGGCATGGTATTATCAGATAATGAAGTACATGATACTAAACATGAAACTCCAAAGGTTAATAACATAAACATAGCAATTATTTTTTTACTCATCCTACAACCCTCCCCAATATTTAATTTATCTATCTATGGCATAATACCTACATGAACTATTATAAACCCCCCAGTTAATAAGTTTAGGATTAGTATTAACATTTGTACCAGAAACCAAATTTGAAGAATACCAACCCTGCTTTTCTGCCCACTGTCCTGTAGCTGTTTGATACCACCAGTGATAATCATACCTATCTGTTAAACCACTATCGTAATTAAATTTCCCATTACCATCTACATCCACATATCCAACGCGTAATACCACTCTATACTGATTATATTCTATATCTGACTGATAATTGCCCAAATAGTTATACTTCTTTTCTCCTAAATTTTCATCCATCCAACTCTCCGACTTTTTAATTACATAATTTAACAGTTCACTTGTAGTCGTGATATTATTTAACTCTGCAGTTGTCATTCCCAGTCTTGATGCTGTAATGTAAACTGGATAATTTAGAGCATATCCCATACAATTTTGTGAGTACCCTGTAGATGCTACATAAGCCCTATTACCACAATATATGTCGCTAGTATAAACAATATGAAGTTCCGGTTTATGGGGTGAAGATGCTTCAGAACTGTAAAATTTAGTCCATTGCGACGCATCATCTTCATTATCATCTTTTATCAGAAACCCATAATCATTAATGGTACCAGCCATTTGCCCCTTAATTGTATTTGTTACATATAACCTATACCAGGAACCTGAATCATTTTGAGCAATATCAGATTCAATTGATGAATTATATGATGCTCTGTTATTCCATGTTATATTAGTGGAATCCCATGATTCTGTTGGTCTGTAAGCCCTGATATTAGGAGTAGCACCACTAGCTTTTTCTAATCTAATATAAGCGTTTGTTACCCTCCCAGACTTTATCTCTGTGGGTAAATCAAATTTAAGATAAGTCCTACATTTGCCTAATGTAGTATTGTATCCCGAGTAAAGATAGTTGTTTAAATAATAATTCGTGCTTGCCATTTTACTTGCTACAAATGAATCATATGTTACATATGCTCCTGTAACCATAATAGTGGGATCAATCACTATAGGATATACTCTATCTGAACTATTCATATATTTTTTATCTAACCTTATAGTAAATTGGGCAGTATCACCTTTTATTTTATATGTACATGTTACATTATCTGTGAATTTTCCATTTGCATCTACAGCAAATAGTGAACCTAATTCATATACTTTTTGTCCATCTTTATTTATAAAATATATTGTACTATCTTCTCTTTTTACTGATAAACCATTCAGTTTATAATCAAATACAAATTCAGACTGATCTGTTCTCTCTTTTAATACTATATATTCCTTCAAGCAGTCATTACTTACTTCATATACTAAATCTACATTATTGTAAACATTTTCGTAAGTTATACTATTATCTCCTAAATTATTCAATCCTAATATACCATTAATATCTATACCTTTTGATATGTTTACTTTACTATCTTTTGTATCCCTTAGTGTAAAATCCAAATAGTTTCCATTATGGTTAACATTAATAGAGCATATATTTCCCTCGCTAAAATTCACATCAAAGGAGTTTGCTTTGTTAGTGTAATTATAGTCTACTCCATTATTACTACTCTGTTCAATAACAATGGAATTATCTATCTCCTGATAGTTTCCATTATTATCATAATAATACTTGTCCTGCTCATATACCACACATTCATAAGTACCATCAGAAAGTAAATATGTATCAGAATTCTTACTTCTTAACTCCTTTAATTCTCCTACTCTTAATATACTTTCTTTGTTAGAACATTGATTTTGGGGGCTTGCGTAAGCTGTAATTTGTATTAATAAGAAAAAAATTACAATCACCGTTACACTTATCCCCTTTTTTAACATTACCTTGCTTATTATTATCATTTTATACCCCCCTAGTATTATAATATTATTCCATAATATTACATATAGTAGTGTGCTATATTTCCTTTTTTTGTAAATATAGTATTATCTACTAAAGGGTCATTAAGGAGTTAAAAAGAAAATTACTTTATGATAGATATTATCCAGTGGCTATGACTATAGAAGAACTGAATATACTCTATAGTGGTATTTCATCAGTTACCAGAACAATAACAGTATCTTGCTCAGCCAACGTAAGTCTTCCTCCTATAGTAAAGTAATACAGATATTATACTTCTCTAAAAGAAGTCTTGTAATATACAAGAGACTCAAGAAAAATGTATCAACTAATTATAACAATATCATTCTTAACAAAGATTTTCACATATTATTTTTCTCCTATAATACCACAGGTGATTTTATCATCCTCTTTTGAAAATATTAGCATAAATTTATGCATATCCCCTTGTTCGTCCGTAAGGGTCACACTTATGGAATTATCATTTACAAACCTCATCTTCTTCCCTTTTGTATAGGTCATATGTTCTTCTTCACTTAAATCAACATAGCCTAAATCAACATAGCTTATCTCACCATCAGCACAAAAAGCTATATTATCGGAACTGTTATCTTCTGCATTATAATAAATACATGCTGCAGAAATGATGCTATGCTTCGTTTCATTTTCTATACTTTCATAGATAATGTTCTTACTGTTTTGGTTTAGAATTTCTGTTTCTAGTTGGTGAGCGGTAACTATCCCAGATGTTCTAGTTACTAGGTAGATTGTAAGGCTCCCCCCAATGATAAATATTGCACTTATCACACAAGTAATCATCACTTTTTTCTTCCCCATATAACTCCCTTCTTTTTTGAGTGCAAGTTCCTATACATCAAAAAAGGCAGTGTCTTAAATAAATTAAGCCACTGCCTCTATGTCTATTTATTATTGAACTACTCTAACCTTTAACACACCATCAATAGCAGATAACCCAGCTACTACTTGGTCAATACTGTTACCATCAAAGTCAACTACGGTATAAGCATAATCCCCTTTAGACTTATTCACCAAGTTTTCAATGTTTAAGCCTTTACCAGAAAATACACCTGTTAACTGACTGATCATATTAGGAATATTCTTGTGGTTAATGGTGATACGATGTGCAGTCGCACATACTCCAGCATCACAAGCAGGATAATTCACAGAGTTCTTAATATTACCATTCTCAATATAATCCATAATCTGCTGAACAGCCATCACTGCACAGTTATCTTCAGATTCTTCAGTAGATGCACCTAGGTGAGGGAATGCTATCACGCCATCCATGTTAGCGGTCTTTGCATTAGGGAAATCAGTTACATATTTAAAAACCTTTCCACTAGCTAATGCTTCCTTCATGTCATCATCATTTACCAAAAGATCTCTTGCAAAGTTAAGGATCACAACACCATCCTTCATCATTGCCATAGTATCCTTGTTGATCATTCCACGAGTGTCATCTAATAATGGAGTATGTACTGTAATATAATCGCATTCTCTAAAGATTTCGTCTCTACTCTTAATATACTTAATATCTCTAGAAAGATTCCAAGCATGAGCAACAGAAAGGAATGGGTCACATCCATACACTTCCATACCTAAACGATTGGCTGCATTGGCAACTAATACACCAATGGCACCAAGTCCGATAACGCCAAGCTTCTTGCCTTGAATTTCTCTACCAGCAAATTTTGCTTTGGCTTTCTCCATAGTTTTGCTGATATTAGCATCGTCCTTATTTGCCTCAACCCATTTCACACCACCAAGGATATCACGGGCTGCTAACATAAGACCTGCTACTACTAATTCCTTTACACCATTTGCATTGGCTCCAGGAGTATTAAATACAACAATACCTTTGTCAGCACATTTATCTAAAGGAATGTTATTTACACCAGCACCAGCTCTAGCTACTGCTAATAATTCATCAGAAAGCTCTAAATCATGCATTGCAGCACTTCTTACTAAAACAGCCTCTGCATCCTTAAAATCCTCTACTTTTGTATAATTATCTGTAAGTAGATCCATGCCCATAGGGCTGATAGGATTTAAACAATTAATCTTTACCATGCTTTTATCCCCCCTACTTATTCTCAGCTTCAAATTTCTTCATAAATGCTACTAACTTCTCAACGCCTTCTTTAGGCATTGCATTGTAAATACTAGCTCTCATACCACCAACAGATCTGTGACCTTTAAGGTTCTCAAAACCTGCTGCTTTTGCTTCTTTGATAAATTTAGCATCTAATTCATCGTTACCAGTTACAAATGGAACATTCATTAAAGAACGATCCTCTTTTACAACAGTACCTTTGAACATTTCACTTTCATCTAAGAAATCATATAAGATTTTAGCTTTCTCTTCGTTACGTTCCTTCATAACTTCAAGTCCACCCATCTTCTTTAACCACTTAAATACTTTACCACAAACGTAAATGCCATATGCAGGTGGCGTATTATAAAGGGATTCATTATCTGCATGAATCTTATATTTTAACATAGTTGGAGTTCCTGGTAAGGTATCTTCGGTAATTAAATCTTCACGAATAATTACAATTACTACACCTGCAGGTCCAATATTCTTTTGAACACCACCATAAATTACACCATATTTTGTAACATCTACTGGCTCAGATAGGAAACAAGAAGATACGTCAGCTACTAAAGTCTTGCCCTTAGTATTAGGTAATGTCTTAAATTTAGTTCCGTAAATTGTGTTATTCTCACATATGTAAACGTAATCAGCATCTTCGCTAATAGGTAGATCAGAGCAATCTGGAATATAAGAGAAAGTCTTATCTTGAGAGGATGCAATCGCATTTGCTTTGCCATAAATGCATGCTTCCTGATAAGCTTTTTTTGCCCACTGTCCAGTAATAATATAATCAGCTACCTTATTTTTCATAAGATTCATAGGAATCATAGCGAACTGTTGGGAAGCTCCACCCTGTAAAAATAATACCTTATAGTTATCAGGAATGTTCATTAAATCTCTTAAATCTTGCTCAGCTTCTTTAATAATCTGTTCATAAGCTTTTGAACGATGGCTCATCTCCATCACACTCATGCCAGTGCCTTTGTAATCTAACATCTCATCAGCAGCTTCTTTTAAAACTTCTTCTGGTAACACTGCTGGTCCTGCTGAAAAATTATACACACGTCCCACTTCTCATTTCCTCCTTTATTATAAGCATATTCAATAAATACTGTTCTTATTATATGACTTTGATAAATCTTAGTCAATATCTTTAAAAAGTTTTATCATTTCGTCCCGTTTTTTATGTCTTCTTCTGAAAATACTTCGCTAATAGCGGCTCCTGGAGCAACCATTGGCCATACCTTATCGTCAGAATCTATAACACACTCAATCACTACTGGTCCATTAATTTCAATGGCTTTTTTAAGTACTGTCTCCACATCTTCCTTTTCTGTTACTCTAAAAGCAGTAGCACCCATGGCCTCTGCTACCTTCACATAATTTAGTTTATCTTTTAACACAGTATAGGAATATCGTTCCCCGTAAAAGAGACTTTGCCACTGTCTTACCATTCCAAGAACATGGTTGTTAAACACAATTTCAATAATTGGGACGTTATATCTTGCTGCAGTGGCTATTTCGTTCATATTCATACGGAAACATCCATCTCCGGCAATATTGATGACTGTTTTATCAGGACAACCATATTTCGCACCGATACAAGCACCTAATCCATATCCCATGGTTCCAAGACCACCAGAAGTAAGGAAGGTTCTAGGCTTTTTATATTTATAGAACTGAGCAGCCCACATCTGATGCTGACCTACCTCAGTTGTGATAATCGCATCTCCCTTAGTTAACTCATAGAGCTTCTCTATAATATAAGGTCCTGTCAACTTCTCTTTATGATAGGAAAGAGGATAAGTCTTCTTCATTTCCATCACATGTTCCATCCACTGGCTATGATTCTGTTGTTCTAACTGGCTATTCACTACCTTAAGAACCTCTTTGATATCACCAATAATACATTGATCGACTAACACATTTTTATTCACCTCAGCTGGATCAATGTCAATCTGTACAATCTTAGCATCTTTGGCAAACTTCTTCGCATTTCCAGTAACACGATCTGAGAATCTAACACCAATGGCGATAAGTAAATCACACTGAGTGACACTTAAATTGGCAGTTTTTGTGCCGTGCATTCCAAGCATCCCTGTATAACAATCTGCTTCTCCATCAAAAGCACCCTTTCCCATCAAAGTATCCGTCACTGGAGCATCTACCTTTTCAACAAACTCTACGATTTCCTCATGTGCTTCTGAAATTACAGCGCCTCCACCTATAAAGATTACTGGCTTATGACTCTTATGTATTAGCTTAATTACCTTATTGACATCATCGTGGTTAATGGTATGTGCCACTGGTTCAATTTTCCTTGGAACCTTTCTTTTATACTCTGCTTTATTGGCCGTTACATCCTTTGCAATATCTACTAACACCGGTCCAGGCCTTCCTGTCTTAGCTATGGTAAAGGCTTTTCTTAAGGTATCTGCTAACTTATTGACATCCTTTACAATAAAATTATGTTTGGTGATTGGCATGGTTATCCCGGCAATATCTACTTCCTGAAAGCTATCCTTGCCAAGAAGTGGAACCGTTACATTTCCTGTAATTGCCACCATGGGAACAGAGTCCATATAAGCAGTTGCGATTCCAGTAACCAGATTTGTTGCCCCTGGTCCAGAGGTAGCTAAACAAACTCCCACCTTTCCAGTTGCTCTTGCATAACCATCCGCCGCATGTGCTGCCCCCTGCTCATGAGAGGTCAATACATGGTTAATTTCCTCCTTATGACGATATAACTCATCGTATATATTTAATACACTTCCACCAGGATACCCAAAAATGGTATCGCAGCCCTGTTCTTTCAAACATTCAACTAATATCTCAGACCCTGTTAATTGCATGCTACACCTCTTCCTCGTATTTCAACTTATACTTCATTGTATTATTTATGTGGCACCTCAAGAATAGCACCACGGTTACCTGAGGTAACCATTGCAGTGTAACGTGCCAAGTAACCTGTTGTAATCTTTGGCTCTCTTGGTTGCCATTTCGCCCGTCTAGCTGCCATCTCTTCATCAGAAACGTCTACATCTAATGTATTGGCTGGAATGTCAATCTTAATCATATCTCCTTCTTCAATAAGGGCAATCGGTCCACCTACCGCTGCCTCTGGAGAAACATGACCGATAGAAGCCCCTCTAGATGCACCAGAGAAGCGACCATCTGTAATTAAGGCTACCGATGAGCCAAGACCCATACCTGCAATTGCTGAGGTTGGATTTAGCATCTCTCTCATACCAGGTCCACCCTTAGGTCCTTCATAACGGATTACCACAACATCTCCAGCAACAATCTTTCCACCCTTAATGGCTGCTATGGCATCCTCTTCACAATCAAATACTCTAGCTGGTCCAACATGTACCATCATCTCTGGTACAACAGCAGAACGCTTTACCACACCAGAATCTGGTGCAATGTTCCCTTTAAGAACGGCAATTCCACCTGTCTCACTGTATGGATTCTCAGCTGGACGAATAACCTCTGGATTGTAGTTCATACAACCTTTGATATTCTCACCCATAGTCTTTCCACTTACTGTCATAACATCTAGATTTAAAAGTTTCTTCTTGGTTAATTCATTCATTACGGCGTATACACCACCAGCCTCATTTAAATCCTCCATATAGGTTGGACCTGCTGGTGCCAAATGGCAAAGGTTTGGTGTCTTAGCACTAATACTATTAGCGATATCTACGTTTAACTCTACCCCTGCTTCATGAGCAATGGCTGGTAGATGAAGCATACTATTGGTAGAGCAGCCAAGTGCCATATCTACTGTCAAAGCATTCATAAATGCATCCTCTGTCATTATGTCTCTTGGACAGATGTTCCTTAGTACTAGCTCCATTACTTGCATACCTGCATGCTTTGCAAGTTTAATACGCTCAGAATATACTGCTGGAATGGTTCCATTTCCTCTAAGCCCCATGCCCAATGCTTCTGTTAAACAATTCATGGAGTTAGCGGTATACATTCCAGAACAGGAGCCACAGGTTGGGCATACCTTATTCTCAAATTCTTCTACCTCTTCTTCCGTCATGGTGCCTGCAGAACAAGCACCAACTGCTTCAAACATACTAGAAAGACTTCTCTTCTCCCCTTTTACACGACCAGCAAGCATTGGCCCACCACTGACAAATACCGTTGGAATGTTCACTCTAGCTGCTGCCATTAATAAACCAGGAACGTTTTTATCGCAGTTAGGAACCATTACTAAGCCATCAAAGGCATGAGCCATAGCCATGGCTTCTGTAGAATCTGCGATCAAATCTCTAGTAACTAAACTATATTTCATTCCGGTATGTCCCATTGCGATACCATCGCATACGGCGATTGCAGGGAATACAATTGGAGTTCCTCCAGCCATAGCTACACCGAGCTTTACTGCATCTACAATCTTATCTAAGTTCATGTGTCCAGGTACAATTTCATTATAGGAACTTACAATACCGATAAGCGGTCTATCCAATTCTTCTTTTGTTAATCCCAAAGCATTAAATAGGGATCTGTGAGGCGCTTGGGCCATCCCCTTTTTTACTTGATCACTTCTCATTCTATTCATCCTTTCTATGCAATATAGCAACTTACTGTATTCTTTCTGTCACCAAATCTCCCATTTCCTTAGTTCCAACTAACACTTTTCCTTCAGACATAATATCTATAGTACGATATCCATCCTTTAACACTTGCTTCACTGCTCTTTCTATAGCATCTGCTTCCTCCACTAATTCAAAGGAATAACGAAGCATCATGTCTGCACTTAGTATGGTAGCAATTGGATTTGCCTTATTTTGTCCAGCAATGTCTGGTGCGGAACCATGACTTGGCTCATAAAGACCTAGCTTTGTTTCTCCTAAGCTAGCACTAGCTAGCATGCCGATGGAACCAGTTACCATACTAGCTTCATCTGAAAGGATATCTCCAAACATATTCTCCGTCAGTATAACATCAAACTGAGTCGGGTCCTTTACTAGCTGCATAGCACAATTATCCACTAGCATATCAGAGAGTTCTACTTCAGGATACTCTAAAGATACTTCCTTTACTACCTTTCTCCAAAGTCTAGAAGAATCAAGTACATTGGCCTTATCTACGCTGCAAACTCTCTTATTACGCTTCATGGCAATGTCAAATCCCCATTTGGCAATTCTTCTTATTTCATTTTCATCATATGTAAGTGTGTCTATGGCTTTTAAAACACCATTTTCTTCTATTGTTTTACGTTCTCCAAAATATATTCCACCAGTCAATTCTCTCATGACTACAAAATCAAAACCCTTTTGAACAATACTGTCCTTTAGTGGACAAGCTCCCTTTAGTTCTTCAAACAAAACAGCAGGTCTAATGTTAGCAAATAGGTTTAGCCCCTTTCTAAGCTTTAGTAATCCTGCTTCTGGACGTCTGTCAGGAGGTAGCTCATACCAATTGGACTGTCCTACATTCCCGCCTACAGCACCTAATAATACAGAGTCACTTTTCTTTGCTTCCTCTAAGGCTTCTTCAGTCAAAGGATAACCCGTTGCATCAATACTGACACCACCTATTAAGACCTCTTTATAGGTAAAAGAATGACCAAAAACACTACCTACTTTATTCAGTACCTTGGTTGCTTCCTTCACGATTTCTGGGCCAATCCCATCTCCTGGAATGATTGCTATATTATAATTCATACTAAAAACTCCCTTCTTCCCTTGTTTCTATTGCTATGTAATGAAAAAGCCCTAAGTAAGAGTTCTTACTTAGGGCGACATTAGTCTTTTACACATTATAAGACATCTGCCCAAATGTGCGCGCACTTTGGCTGTCTTTCTGATGAGTTTTCAGTGATACGTACTCGTCCTTATCATCGGTAACCCGATGAAGTTATCGACATTATAAATGATTCTTCCTCTTCTGTCAAGAGATATGGAGAAACTCACTGTAAGCATTACTAAGCTCAATCATCTCTCTCATCGTATTGACCTTCGATGAAGTCCTCATAATCATACTCATCTTCTTCATCTTCGTAACTGTATTCGTCATCCTCATCCTCGTAGTCTTCATACTCATCCCCATAAGAATCCTCCATGGAGTCTAATCGATCATCACCATAGTCTAATAATTCGTCGTCAAACTGATCGCTATTCTTCATAACCTGGCTCCTTTCTTAATCCACCATGTCTTTTACATGATAATGTATTACAGCCACTATTTTGTACTTAACTAATATATTTTATACATATGGTTTTAAAGAAATACCTTATAATACAGTGTTACTCTTACTTTGCTTATGGTGAATCGTCTAAAAAAATTAGTTCACCTGTAAAAGAGACACGAAAACAGGCATAGCAAACTGCTATGCCTGTTTTTTTATTTTCCTTCCAATCACGATTCTACGAATCGTTTGACTAATACCCTCTACTGCCCATTGATATAATTCATCAGGCCTTCTGCTTCAATTATTTTTTGCATAAAAGCAGGAAAAGCCTGACCTTTAAATTTCTTATCCTTTGTAATGTCATAGATAATACCTGAATCAAAATCTATCTCAACTTCATCCCCTGCCTCAATCTCCTGTGCTGCTTCTGGACATTCGATAATCGGTAACCCGATGTTAATAGAATTACGATAAAAAATTCTGGCAAAAGTCTCTGCAATAACACAACTAATACCAGCTGCCTTTATGGCAATCGGCGCATGCTCTCTAGAAGAACCGCACCCAAAATTCTTATTTGCCACAATAATATCGCCTTTTTTAACTCGTTTTGTAAATTCCGGATCTATATCCTCCATACAATTCTTCGCTAACTCAGCTGGGTCAGAAGAATTGAGATATCTAGCTGGAATAATTACATCTGTATCCACATTATCTCCATATTTATGAACTTTGCCGAAAGCCCTCATAGATATCCTCCTTCTAAAATGGTTTGTACGTATCACAACTAATGTTGCCTTAATTATCACTGATTTTATATTTTTTTAGGTTAGACTGATTACTACAGTCAATTTGCTTCTGATATTGCTAACAGAATCCAAACCTCCATTTCTACATTTTTAATATAATTAAGTCTCATCTATTATGAGCCTTCACCTATAACCCAAGGTCTGTCGGCTCACTAATATAGCCGGTAACAGCACTTGCAGCTGCTACCGCAGGACTTGCTAAATATACCTCTGATTCCACATGACCCATTCTACCAACGAAATTTCGGTTGGTGGTAGAGATTGCACGCTCTCCAGCTGCCAAAATACCCATATGACCACCTAAACATGGTCCACAGGTTGGCGTAGAGACAACGGCTCCAGCCTTAATAAAGGTTTGAATTAAACCTTCCTCGATTGCCTGTAAATAGATAGCTTGAGTTGCTGGGAAGATGATCGCACGAATTCCTTTTGCCACATGTCGACCTTCTAGTACCTTTGCTGCCACTCTTAAATCTTCAATTCTTCCATTGGTACAAGAGCCTATAACAACCTGGTCAATCTTAACTTCTCCTGCATCCTTAACCAACCTAGTATTCTCAGGAAGGTGAGGAAATGCAACGACAGGTTCTAGTGCACTTAAATCAATGGTATATGTTTCATCATACTCAGCATCCTCATCTGCTTCATAGATTGTATAACTTTTTTTAGAATGTTCTTTCATATAAGCAATGGTTTGATCGTCTACAGGAAAAATTCCATTCTTTGCTCCAGCCTCAATGGCCATATTAGCAATGGTAAATCGATCATCCATAGAAAGATTCTTAATGCCATCCCCCACAAACTCCATGGACTTATAAAGAGCACCGTCAACGCCTAGCATTCCAATAATATGTAAAATGACATCTTTACCACTAACCCATTTGCTTGGTTTACCAGTTAAGATAAACTTAATTGCAGAAGGTACCTTAAACCAGGCCTTACCAGTAATCATGCCAGCACCCATATCTGTAGAACCAACTCCCGTAGAAAATGCACCAAGAGCTCCATAAGTACAAGTATGAGAATCCGCTCCAATGCAGGTCTCTCCTGCTACAATTAATCCTTTTTCAGGAAGTAGAGCATGTTCAATTCCCATCTCTCCCACCTCAAAATAATTGGTTATATCATGCTCAATGGCATATTCTCTAAGACACTTACAGTGTTCTGCAGACTTTATATCTTTATTAGGGGCAAAATGATCAGGTACAAGAGCAATCTTATCTTTATCAAAAACAGTCTTTTTATTCAGCTTCTCCACTTCATGAATGGCAACTGGACCGGTGATATCATTGGCTAAAACAAGATCAAGATCTGCCTCGATTAACTGTCCAGCAACAACTTTATCTAAACCAGCATGGGCAGCTAATATTTTTTGCGTCATAGTCATTCCCATTGCATTGTCCTCCTTTAATGCTCTTTTTCTCTTACTATTGAAAGTATACCATATGTTTTGCTATAATTAAAATACTTAATATGAATAGAAGCTATAACCATAAGTTATGTTTTAAGATATTTATGGCCATTATCCTTTATTCTCCAAAGAAAGGATTGATTTTGTGAAATCTGGTATTACACTAGCTACAAAAGAGGACGCTGGGGAGATTCTAGACATCTACTCTCCCTATATCACAAACACTGCTATTACATTTGAATACGCGGTTCCGAGCTTACAAGAATTTGAGCATCGTATTGTTACCACAAATGCTAAATATCCCTACTTAGTCTATCGTATAGAAGGAGAAATAGTAGGCTACGCTTATGCCTCTCCCTTTAAAACAAGGGATGCCTATTCCTGGGATGCAGAAACCTCCATCTATCTTCATCCTAACTACCATCACAAAGGAATTGGGCAAAGATTATACAAAGCTCTTATTGCCCTCTTAAAGCTACAAGGTTATCATCATCTCTATGCTTATATTACCTATCCTAACGAGGCAAGTATTGGATTTCATGAGAAGTTTGGTTTTATTACCTGTGGCAGGTATGAAAAGACTGGTTACAAACATGGAACATGGAGGGACGTGGTATGTATGGATTTATCTTTGTTTACCAAGGAAGAATTAGAATCACCCTCTTCTCCCGAACCCAGCTTACCTATTACCGCTTTAGAGAAGGAAGCTCTAAACAAGATACTAATGGAAAATAGCTAAGAAAGGACGATTGCTATGGAACAAAATCTATCTCTTTACCGAATCTTTCATACTGTTGCTAAGGCTGGTAATATTTCTAAAGCCTCAAAAGAATTGTACATAAGTCAGCCTGCCATTAGTAAGTCAATTAGTAAGCTAGAAGCGCTCTTAGAAGTCCCCCTCTTTTACCGTAATAGTCGAGGCGTTGTGTTAACTGAGGAAGGCAAGATTTTATATGAATCCACAAGCACAGCTTTTGATTCTCTTGAGCTTGCCAACCAACGTATTAATAAGATTAAGACACTTGGAGTTGGACATATTCGCATAGGTGTTAGCACCACCCTATGTAAGTATCTTCTATTGCCTTATCTAAAAGCTTTTGTGGAAAAACACCCACATATTAAGATTACAATCAGCTGTGAATCTACCTTTAAAACTATAGAGCTACTGGAAGAGAATAAGTTAGACATAGGATTGATTGGACAAGCAAATAAAAACAACGACTTAACATTTTTTCCTATCAGCAATATAACAGACTGCTTTGTAACCACTAAAAGCTATATAAACAATCTACTGGTTCGTGAGGAGGATGCCTCCCTTAACAATTTACTATCCCAAGCTAATATCATGCTTTTAGATGAAGCCAATATTACTAGAATGTTTATTGAAGATTATTTTAAGCAATATGGGATTACACCAACCCAAGTACTTGAAGTTAGTAATATGGATCTCCTAATTGAATTTGCAAAAATTGGACTGGGCATTGCTTGTGTCATTCGTAATTTTGTTGAAGAAGACCTTAAGTCAGGAACACTAATTGAGGTTCCCCTAGAATCCCCTATTGAAACAAGAAAGGTTGGATTTGCCTATAGCACAAAATATCCAGCTACAGATGCTATGATTGAATTTATTGAGTTTTATAAACAATGGATACATACAACATAACAGAGTATTAATAAAGAAAATGGACAGCCACCCTAGTGAACTGTCCATTTTCTTTATTTAGAGTATTCTTTATTTGGAATATTCTTTATTTGGAATGTTCTTTATTAATTTATCTCCTTTGCATTACGTCCATAGTAATATCCCACTGCCATAATGGAGAGACAGATTAACAGATATACCGGAAAATACGGATTTCTTATACTTCCTAAGAGAATGACAAAGGAACCAAAAATAGCTAATATTGGCACTACATAACCCTTTAGTTTACTCTTTATCTCACCCTTTTTCGCTAACCTCATAACAGCCACGTAAAGTACACAGTAGTTAAGATAACTTACACAGATAGAAATCTCAGAAACATCACCTTGCATACGTGCCTTCATAGTCAAGTAATGTATGAGCACCCAAACTAAAATAACTGGGAAAGCGAAGATAGCTGAATTCAGTGGCATTCCTCTTAAACGCTTTGACTCTTTTTTAAGTACTTTAGGAGCAAAAATCATATTTCGAATTGCTAAGGAGTATGGCATACGCAGTAACCCAATAATCAATCCATTTAATGTACCTAGTACAGATATTACAATAAACACTAATAAGGCCTTACTTCCAGTATCTCCAAGGATGACTTTGATGGCAGCGTAGACACTAGAATCACCTAATCTTACTACCTCATCAGGACCGATTAGAGTACTTACTCCAAGAAAATATAAAACATAAGCCAAAAGAATAACGATTGGTGCACATATTAAAGCAATTGGTAGATTGCGCTTACTATTCTTTATCTCATGGCTAATGGTAGTTGCTACAATCCATCCGTCAAAGGAAAAGGCAATCGGTGCAAAGGCGGCAAACCATTTAGTTCCAATGGAGGTAGTTCGAATCGTCTCTAGATCTGCTTGTGCTATCTCACCTGGATTACCGTAAATGAAACCGATAATTCCAAGAAGAAGCAATGGGATTAACTTAATTAACATAGATGCATTTTGAAAAAGTGCTCCCATGCTAGTAGAAATAATATTTAGTATATATAGTGCAACAGTAAAACCTAGACCAATTAGACTACATCTACCAACAGAAGCCTCAACACCAAACAATTGACAAATATAGGAACCTGCCACCCAAGATACAACTGCAATTAATGCTGGGACATATAAAAAAGCTTGAAACCAACCAAAAGCAGAAGCAACCTTAAGGTTCACAAACTCCTGGGCATATGCAATAATCCCACCTGGCTTGTCTGTTCTAGTTGCCAATTGGGAGATAGTTAGACACCCAAAGATAATTGCTATTGCCGCTATAATAAATACTAATACACCTAACAACATATTTCCATTAGTGTAACTCAAAATATCATCGGATTTAAAGAAAATCCCCGATCCAATGACTACACCAGCAATCATGGTGATTGCTGTAAATAATCCATAATTCTTGTTATTCATCCTATACTCTTTCTCTTTTCTGTTATTTGTTATGTTTTCTTATGTTTTACCTTTGATCCCAAATTTTATAGTAATCGAAGGCAGATGGCAGGGCATATTTTTCAGAAAGTTCTTTTCTGTCTACCCAGGTATAGTCCTCTGGCATCGGTAGGAAACTCCCATCCTCTTGCATTACAGGCCTTTGTTTATTCTGCCCCTTCCACTTCTTTATATAAATGTGATACCCTAACATGTTCCACTCAATATGGGAGAAAATATGTTTCGCACGACCCAGTAATTCTATGTCATATTCCTCTACTCCAAATTGATGAAGTCTCTTTTCTAGCTCATCTATAGTAAGTTTTCCCTCAATATTAGGAATTTCCCACAGACCTGCCAATAGCCCCTTTTTGCCTCGACGGTTAATTGCCATCTTTTCCTGATATTCCATTATGACAACAGTCTTATCTTCCAGTCTTCTAGGTTTCTTTGAAGGTTTCACAGGTAGAAGCATACAAACATCCTGCTTATAGCCCTCACAGTGTTCCTTTACAGGACATTGTTCACAGTGAGGTCTACCATTTGGTAAGCATACAGTAGCTCCAAGGTCCATTAAGGCCTGATTAAAATCACCTGCTCTAAAAGGCATTATCTGACTAATCTGGTCTTCTACTTCCTTTACTACCTTCTGTTTTGAAATATCCGAAAAATCTGCTAAAAGTCGCTTTGTAATACGTAGCACATTCCCATCTACTGCAGGCACCCTTTTGTTGTAGGCAATGGAAGCAATGGCACCTGCTGTATAGGAACCGATTCCCGGTAATTTTAGTAACATATGATAGTCATCTGGAATAATTCCATCATACTCATCCATAATAACCTTAGCGGCCTTATTAAGATTACGAACACGATTATAGTACCCAAGGCCTTCCCACAATTTTAATAGTTTCTCTTCCTCTGCCTCTGCAAGATCCTTTACTGTTGGTAGTTCCCTTATAAACCGGTCGAAATAACCTTTCACTGCCTCCACCCTGGTTTGTTGAAGCATAATCTCTGAAACCCACACATAGTAAGGCTTAGGATTATCTCTCCAAGGAAGACTTCTTTTATTTTCATCGAACCATATTAGTAATTTATCCACAATACATTCTAATTCAACAGACATTTATCCACCAAATCTTTCATTTTATACCTATAAGTTCAGTCTTCTATTATATCGTCCAAAGCAAAAAAAAACTAGTAGATATATTTGGAATACAACATATTTACTAGTTTTTTATTATTTTATTCTTTATTTACTCTGGTCCGATATCTTTTAAGATAAAGACCTAAGGTTAATGCTAACCCAATTACACTAGCTGTAACAATAATTAACCAGGTATAGGTAACACCCTCATCACCAGTCTTTGGAACATCGTCCTTTTGATCCCCTTGTGCCTTATCACTGCTATAAACAACTGCGTAGGTGGAGAATTCATCTGTTTCAAAGGTCAATAACCCTGTGGCAGGATCGTAGGTTGCATCCAAGATAGTGACTACTCCCTCATGTATTCTTATAATTTTATAGGTTCTAGCCACATTAGTATCCTCATTTAGAAGAGCAGGTGGTAATGCAATACTAACCTTTATCTTTCCATTGGTTTTTGTAATTTTTTGCTCTGGATTATTTCCAACCTTCTTAAATAAAGATACATCAAGGTATAATGCCTTTTCCTTCTCTCCTAATATTTTATCTATTAAAGCCTTATCCGAGTCAGATATTGTATTACTGATATCCTCAACTTTTAGGCTCACCTTTATATTCATGCCATCTGATAAGATTGCTTTTTCCTCATCAGTAACGACTTTATTTATAACATCTGTTTCATCTGTAACTTTACCGGAATAACTATTAGTAGCTGGACTATCCACATCGATTACACCAGGTACAGGTGGTGCGCTGTTATATCCACAGATATCACAAATAGTATCGTCTCCAAACACATGGGTAGCTTTGGCTTTTACCTCTGTACTATGGCCACAAGTTGCTGGATACCAGTGGTAGGTTGCATTGTAATCCCAAATGGTTGAAAAACTATGACCACTAGCTGGAATTGTGGTTGGTGCAGTGATCTGAGTTGTAGCTAATAAATCTGAGTATAACCTACCACAGGTACATTCATAGTATTCCTCTGTTCCATCTGTTATACAGCTTGGCTCTACCCTAGCATGTTTAGTAAGTAAGTTTGCACATACATGATCAAATATAAAGTACATGTAGCTTGAATTATCAGCAGCAACATATGGAACCAAGTTACTACCATCATTGGAAGTAGATGCCTGAGCAGTTAGATTACCGAAGAAAGTAGGAGCTACATTTAATGCAGGACCACTACGACGCCCATACTTAGCGTTATTCATACTGAGCTTACGGTTATTGCATTTAGCTATGATTTTACCTCCATTGATAGCAATAAACCCAGAACTGATATCTGTAACAATACCGCACTTATATGCTTCTGCTTTTACAGTGCCACCATTTATAGTAACACCCTCTTCTCCAGAAAGACCAT
Source organism: Bacillota bacterium (assembly GCA_023416695.1). Taxonomy (GTDB): domain Bacteria; phylum Bacillota; class Clostridia; order Lachnospirales; family Lachnospiraceae; genus KM106-2. The sequence continues at coordinate 19,224 of JAEZGY010000027.1, forward strand.
AGCCAACCGGATTATCTACACTAACTTCCAAGTTGCCACTATTTATAGTAAGTTTTTGAGCTTTTATTCCATAAAAATCTTCCCCAATATCTATCCCTTCATTATAGACTTGTAAGCTTCCATCCCCAGAAAAGGTAACACTCTCTTCCTCAAATTTTAAGCCATACATCCCTGTTGTTTGTATAGTAGACATTCCCTTTAAGACGATCTCACACTCTCTACCAGAAAAAGGGTACTCTAATCCAATAAAGCCCTTATTACCATCTTCATCTGTATAACTATAATTATTCAGGATCAGCTTGTATTGCTTCTTTGTAGCGTTTACTTGGAATGCCCAACTCCATCCATCATCAGGTAATGTGGACTGATTTCTTTCTTTAATAGCATCCTTCGTACCATATGTATAGTTATTGTCTTCTATACCATACAAATCAACAGAAAGATCTCCTACTTGTAGGAAATCTACCACCCTTGCCTCTGCCTTTAGTGGCATTATACTCATTAACAAAGCCAAACTCAAAACTCCTACAACAAATCGTTTCCACGCATTGTTTCGTGTTAGCTTTCTCTGTTTTTCCATGTATACATCCTCCCTAACAAAATATTTTCACAAGTCCTATTCTTATACAGATTATACCATATTTGACCATAAAAATACACCAAAAGTATGTAAAAAATATTGTTCGATTGAGCAAAAACCAAAAACGTCATATATAGTTATTAGCTATGGAATAGTACTCTTTCCCTTTGCTGGTACGTAATCTTGATTGACTAGTTATTTCTGTGAGATTTCATTAAAGGGAACTGCCCTGTTTCTGTTTATCTGTCAGCTTATTCCACTTACCAAGGGCAGCTTGATATCCATCATCACGTCTATTGTTAGACCCTTGTTTTTCCACCCCATCGGTTTGTGTATCTGCTGCAAGAACTACAGCTGGCTGGGCTATAAAAAATCCAAAGGCAAGTGTAAGTGCCACTAGACATAGTTTATATTTCATTGTAATTTCCTCTCTTATACTTAGCAAGAGCACTAATCCTGCTTCTTAGTATTCCTAGTATCCTACATATTATCTGTACTCTGCCTTTTTCAAAAACATCACCTTAACTCTTTACTCTTCGAATATCCATTTATATACTAAAATATCCATTTTAATCTATTAATTTCTAGAATTTTTATTCAAAATAAAGTATGATAGATTTATATTGATTCATAAAATTAATTAAGATGTCATAATGAAAATCTTCATATAAAAAGGTAGGTCAATCAAACACTACCAAATCAAGTAGGAGGAATAATATGAGTCATTTCAAAGGTTTATCAAGAAAAGAACGGGTAGAACGCATTGCACTCTTTACACTGTATCCACTATATGCTCTGTTTCGCTTATTAGGAACGATCACAAAGTATTTTCGAACTAAGAGGCGGCAAATCACAGCAGGTATCGTTACCGTATGTATGATTATAACGATGATACCTATAACAGGCCAACCGGCTCTTGTAGATGCAGTAACTTCAACCTATTCTGTCACAATCAACGGTGGTACAAACGGAAAATTAATGAAAAATGGTATAGCCGTTAGTGGTAATACCGCAACAATTACCGTTACCAATGGACAAAACCTTGCTGCAGCTATGACTGCACAGGGGTATACACTAGAGCCTAATTCTGGCTATCAGTTAACTGCGCTGGAAAAAAAGGTAAATGCAAAGATTGTAAAAGTAGCAGCCGGAAATGATTATACCATACTGCTGGATTCAAATGGTAATGTATGGACCTTTGGGGCAAACATTTTTGGAAATCTAGGCTATGATACAAATACCGTTTACAACTCAACCCCTAAAAAGGTACCAGGTGTTAGCAATATCAAAGACATTGCTGCGGGATATTATCATACTGTACTACTCGATATCTATGGTGAAGTTTGGACCTTTGGCCATAATGGCTGTGGTCAGCTTGGATATACTACCTCTGATTCTTACAACAGCACTCCTCAAAAGATACCTGGTGTTGCTGGGATTAGTGCTATTGCTGCTGGAGGTTATCACACAGTACTTCTAGATACAGCTGGTCGTGTATTAACTTTTGGAATGAATACATATGGAGAACTTGGTTATTCGAATAATATTAATACTAGTAATGCAAACCCGTTCCCAATGTTTGTAACAACATCTACACAAGTGAAAGCTATTGCGGCCGGTGATAATCATACTGTACTGCTAGATTCCGATGGTTGTGTATGGACCTTTGGTTCAAACGAATATGGTCAACTTGGCGACATTAGAAATTCCCTAATCAAAGCCCCTAATCCTACTCCAACGACAGTAGACTCAACCGGCGATATTACTAGCATTGCAGCTGGTGGAAGACAAACTATGCTAATAGACAACTCTGGAGTTGTATGGAGCTGTGGATCGAACTACTATGGTCAACTTGGTAGATCAACAAATAATGGTGTCCCTATCGGTATCGATTATTTTGATTCTATCTTGGGGATTACTAACTGCTCGGCTATTTCTGTTGGATATGATCATACGGTCGCCCTTGATACCAATGGTGATGTTTGGACCTTTGGATGTAATATATATGGACGTCTTGGATATTCGTCGTCTGATATTAACCCAGTACCTATAAAGCTAACAGGTATTAGTAATGTTACTAGCATAGCCGCTTCTATTTGTCATACGGTACTATGTGATACTAATGGGAATGTATGGACCTTTGGATTAAACCAATATGGACAACTTGGAAACTCTACAAACCTCGGGACAACCACCGGTAATCCTATCCCAACTAAGGTGGCTTTAAATCTAAGCGATACCGAAAATACTTCATCATTATCGTCTATAGTCGTAACCTGTGATATTACAGTTACGGCACAGTATAAGAAGGTAGCCACTCTAACTATTACTGCATCATCATATACTATTATCTATGGCAATAATGTAAAATTAACCGCAACTCTTACTGGTGCTAATCAGCTTTCTGATCAAACAGTGAAATTTTATCAGAACACCACTCTCTTAGGTACTGCAATAACAGATACAACCGGTAAAGTAAGTTTTCCCGTAATAAAACCGAATGTTGGTAGTTACTCCTACTATGCCGTCTTTGATGGCGACCTTAGTACTACCAATGCAACCTCAAATAATGAAAGTGTTACCATAGGAAAAGGCAATCAAGCCTCCCTAGCTTTTGACAGCTATTCTACTACCAAAACCTATGGAGATAGCTTTACTGTTTCAGCAACTGGGGGATCTGGTGATGGTGATGTTACCTATAAATCAAGTAACTCTGCGATTGCTACAGTTTTAGACAGTGGCGAAGTAACCATTGTGGGAGTTGGTGATTTTACAATCACAGCTACCAAAGCAGCAAGCACTAATTACACGGAACAAACAGTAACAACAAGCACCATTACGGCTGAAAAGAAAGAATTAACCATCACAGGACTGACAGCAACGGATCGTATTTATAACGGAACAACAGAGGTTTCCTTAACTGGCGGACTATTAAATGGTGTTGTAAATAGCGGTGAAGTGAGTGCCACGATACCAACTGTTGGTACATTAGTTGATAAAAATGCAGGGACTAATAAAGCAGTAACCATCCCTATCATTTCTTTATCCGGATCAAAAGCAGATTGCTATACCCTAGTGCAGCCAACGGTATCCAATGTAACAATAACCAAAGCAACTCTCACTGTCTCCGTTAATAAGGTTACCGTAAAAGTTGGCACTTCACTTCCTCCACTTGTTGTTACGGTAACTGGCTTTGTCACTGGTGAGGATGAGAATCTGACTGGGTTTATAAAGCCTACTGCAGTTTCAGCATCCTACGTTAATACGACAAATACTGCTTTAACTAACTTTAGCGTTCTTTACTCAGGTGGTAACGCAACCAACAATTATACCTTTGATTTATCCAATACAACTGCAGAACTAGAAGTGCAAAGCACTAAGATTACTACAGATGATTATTCCTTAATGGGAAGTGTTATCGACTGGAATAAGACTAACTTAATTCTAAGTCCAAAAGGTGACTATGATTTAATTTCCGCAGATAAAACATACTGGACATCATCTCTTACATTGAACAAAGAGGGCCAATACAATATCGTAACTTTCTACTTAAAGAACAGCAGTACCGGTGCTTTCACTGAAGGAAAAAGCATCTCCTATGATTTGGATAAAACTGCTCCAACTGGGTTGAAGGTTAGCTACTGGCAGAATGGATGGAACAAATTCTCAAATAGCTCCACTGTTGATTTATTCTTCAACAACACTATAACTCTGAAGTTATCGGCAACTGATGCTTTAAGTGGTATAAAACTATTCAAATACACACTTTATGGCATAGAATATACAATCGCTGCAACAAGCGGAGAAGCCACCTTTACCATTGCACCTCAGTACAAGGGCAGTATCTCCAATGTATTCGCCGTAGACAATGCAGGTAATGAAACCCCTGTGGTAAGCACAGATACATTCGTTATCGATCAAGCACAGCCAACTACTCCATCAATTGATACAAATGGGTACACTAGTGGACAATGGACCAAGGACAGTGTAAGAATTGACCTTACTGGTTCTACGGCTCTTAGTGGAATCTCCAAATATCAATACTCAATAAATGGTGGAAGTACATGGATTGACATGAGTACAGTTACTTCAACTGCAGCTACTACAGAGAATCCGTTTAATGTGACAAAAGCTAGCATCACCATCTCAAGTGAAACCTCCGGCACACAATATATATTCCGTGCCATATCTGGTTCAGGAATAGAAGGTATAACCAGTAGTCCTGTTACAGTAAAACTTAGCAAAAGTACTCCTACTATTACTGACGTTACTGGAAATACAACCTCTTATACCCAAAATGATGTAACCTTAACCGTAACTGCTTCATCAGACAGTGGTATTAGAAAATATAGCTTTGATGATGGAGTAACCTGGCAGGATGTAGCTTACAAAGCCTTTTCCTTAAATCAAACAGTAAAGATCAAGGTTATGGACAATGCCGGAAATATCTCTAACAAAACAGAGGTGGTCATTGATAAAATTGATAAAGCTACCCCTATCGTAAGTATCAATACAAACGGATATAAGGAAAACACATGGGTTAATTACAACTCTATTACCTTAACTGTAAGTAACCAAAGTGCAAACTTAGGAGCAACTCAAATCGAATATAAAATCGGAGCAGGAAGCTGGCAAAACTATTCCACTCCAATCGTTATTTCATCTGATTTGCCTGCAACAACCTACACTTTTAGAGCAAAGAGTGAAAGTGGAATTGTTTCCAACGAGAAAACAGTTGTCGTGAAGAGAGATACCGTCATACCAACCGGTGATATTACCTTTAACAATAGCTCTGTTAAAAGATTCCTCCATACTATTTCCTTTGGCTTATACTGTAAAGATACCATCGATGTAAATATCACCTCAGCAGATTCTTTAAGTGGGGTTGCACGTACGCAATACTATAAAGCAAGTGCAATCCTTACTCAAACAGAGGTTGAGGCTATCGCAGATTGGACAGAGGGTAACCATTTTAGTATGTCACCTATGGATAAGGATAAATTTGTACTTTATGTAAAGCTCACCGACCATGCAGGAAATGTAACTTATTTCGGCTCAGATGGTACAATCTTTGATACAACAGCACCTGTAATCCATGTTGCTACCAATAACTCAATCTGTTACACCACCCAAAAAATAACTGTAACAGACGATAATATGGATCGTATTCAGGTAAACGGTAACGATTTCACAAACGGTGGCTTACTGGAAGGAAACATTGATAAAACCTATACCATCGTCGCCACGGATAAGGCTGGTAATTCTTCCACATGTACGGTTACCATGAAACCAATTGTAAGTTTATCTTCTGCCATTGATTCTATTACAGTGGATAACATAAACTCTTCTGATATAACTACCGTTAATACGCTTCTTAAAGACATAGATACACTCCTTGCCTCTGAGAGCTTATCTGCTTCAGAAAAAAGTGCACTAGATACGCTGAAAGACCGAGTAAATACTTTACTAAACCAACTTACAAAGGCGTCAAATGCATCAACGGTACAGGATATTAAGGATACCAAAGACATTACAAAAAGTAATACAAAGCTAAGCGATAAGAACAAACTACAGAAAGCCAAAGCTGCATTAGAAGCAGCATTACATAACTATCAAAGTAATTACACAGACAGTGAGCTTACTGGACTCCAAACACAGCTTAATACCATTGACGAGGCTTTAGTCGCAATTGAAAACTCTTTAATGGTTGTAACTTTTATTAATGGTCTTCCTGAAGAAGCAAAGGTAAAAGCAAGTGATGGATATGCCATACGAGCAGCCAAACTAGCATACGATGCTTTAAGTGATGCTGAAAAAACAATGCTATCGGATGTTCTGATAGCTAAGCTTAATGCCGATATCAAAGCCCTTGCAAAGGGTGATTTACCAAAAACCGATGCCTCCTATACTTTGTGGTTATGGATTGCTTTCCTCTTTATTTCTTTAGGTACCATTATCATTGGTGTTGTAAATATTAGGCGCAAGAAGGCTTAGTAAAAGTAAATTAGCATAGTATAGACCACCGGTCACTGAAGTGAACCACTTTTGTTAGAAAAATGATATGTACCCCCTTTACTGGGCAAAACAGTACAGGGGGTACATATCATTTTGGGTCTAACTTTGGGGGTCGGTTCATAACTCTACTAGTTTTTATTATCTTATTCTTTATTTACTCTGGTCCGATATCTTTTAAGATACAGACCTAAGGTTAATGCTAACCCAATTACACTAGCTGTAACAATGATTAACCATATATATGTAACACCCTCATCACCAGTCTTTGGAACATCGTCCTTTTGATCTGTTGGCTTTTCTTTATTAGGCTGTGTGGTAGGGTCAGCACTCGGTTTCGTAGTTGGCTCAGTAGTTGGTGTTGTATTGGTCGTTGCATCATTATAAACAACTGCATAGGTAGAGAAGCTATCTGTTTCAAAGGTTAATAGGCCTGTAGCAGGGTCGTAGATTGCATCCAATATAGTAACTTCTCCTTCATGTATTCGAATAATTTTATAAGTTCTAGGAACACTAGAATCCTGACTTATAAGAGAAGGAGGCAAAGAAATACTTACTTTTATCTTTCCATTGGTCTTTGTGACTTTTTGTGGTGGATCATTTCCTATCTGCTTAAATAAGGAAATATCAAGGTAGATTCCTTGTTCATTATCTCCTAGATTACTTTCAATTAAAGCCTTATCCTCATCCGATATGGTATTACTGATGTCTTCTACTGTAAAAATTATGTTTACGTTTAGTCCATCCTCTGTTCTGGCTCTATCTTCCTCTGTAACAACTTTATTTAATACATCTGTCTCGTCAGAAACCTTACCAGAATAACTGTTACTAACAGAGTTCTCCATACTGACTTTTCCTGGTACAAATGGTTTACTGTCATATCCACAAATATCACAAATAGTATCATCTCCAAATACATGAGCTGCCTTATCTTTTACCTCTGTACTATGCTCACAGGTTGCTGCATGCCAATGGTTCGTTGCATCAAAGCTCCAGTCTTTTGAAAAGCTATGTCCTAAAGCTAGAATTACAGTTGGAGCAGTGATTTCTCTTGTAGCAGTAGCATCTGCATATAACTTACCACAGCTACAAGTATAGTATTCCTCAGTTCCTGTTGTCATGCAGCCTGGCTCTACCTTATTCTTTGTTAGGCAGTTGGCACATGTGTGATTGTATTCAAAGTACTTGTAAGTTGAATTATTGGCTGGAACATAAGTAACAAGGTTACTACCATCATAAGAAGTAGATGACTGTGCTGTATCATTACCAGGAAGAACTGGAGCTGTTTTTAATGTGAATTGACTAGATTGCCCTTCCTCAACACTAGGGTTACTACATCTAACAATAACATTTCCGCCATTGATATGAATACCGCCAGCATTCATATTGTCAGCAACAACAGCTAGACTACCACTATTAATGATCAAACTGTCACAAGTAATTCCATAAGAAGATGACATACCAGGATTACAATTATTTGTAACCGTTAAGCTTCCTTCCCCAGAAATAGTAACATTTATATTCTCTAAGCGAAATCCGTATAGTCCATTCGTAGTAATTATATTATCTCCTTTAAGGATGATATCTAACTTAGGATCGTAAATTGATTCATTCTGGGGAAAAGAACCATCCCCGATTTTCCCATTTGTTCCATCTTAAATTGCTATACGTTGACAACGCTTTCAATATATTCGAAATAATATCATAAAATACTCCAAAAATTTTACTCTTAGGACAGAATGTCATTTTTACAGGACAAAAAGCTAGTAGATATAAGAAAAACACCTATATCTACTAGCTATGGCTTAGTACTCTTTCACTTTATTGTTACGTAATCCCTATTGACTATTTGTTTCTATGAGGCCTCATTAAAGGGAATTCCCCTTTTTCCATCATATTATCATACAACTTCTGAAGTCCTGATTGCATAGCAGTGGCTTGGGCTTTGTCCAACACACCAAACTCAGCAAGTTTATTTAGTAAGTCCATGTCCGCTTTTTGCTTGGTTTTTAGAATAGTATAGACCTCCTGTTTCTGTTTATCTGTTAGCTTATTCCACTTATCAAGGGCAGCTTGATATCCGTCATCTCTTCTATTATTAGTCCCTTGTTTATCTACCTCTTCAGTCTGTGTATCTACCGCAAGAACTGCAGCGGGTTGGGCAATAAAAAGTCCCATCGCAAGTGTAAGTGCCACTAAACATAGTTTATATTTCATAGTAATTTCCTTTCTTCCACTAATACTAAGTATGAGCACTAATCCTGTTCCTTAGTATTCCCCAACAAACGACTATATTATTGATATTATAAGTCCTAATAACACCTTATTTCACTATTAAAGAACACATTTCGGTCACATCTCCCACATTTTAGTAATTATTTCATAGAATTTTCTCTTTAGATAAAGTATGATATTAATAAGATGATTTTCTAATCCTAAATAAGAATGAGGGGAATAAGATGTTTGAACTATGTATCTGTGATGATGATCATAAAATCACAACTGAATTAGAAAATATTATACATACATGGGCGAAGGAGTTATCTATTCCTTATTCTATTAAGGTTTACCACAATCCTCCAGACTTATTAGATGATTTTACACACAAACTTAGATATCATATTTATTTCTTGGATATTCTTATGCCTGGTATCAATGGAATGGAATTAGCCAAAGAAATTCGTAACTTTGATGCTACTGCAGATATTATATTCCTGACCTCTTCCAAAGAATATGCTATAGAATCTTACGAAGTGAAAGCAACTAACTATCTATTAAAACCATTACAGGAAGATAAGATTCTCTTTACTTTAAAAGAAATCTTTCAACATAAGCATATAGAACCACCAAAGCAACTACAAATTAAAAGTAAAGGGATTACAAAGCTGGTTCCCTACGATTCTATATGTTTTATTGAATCTAGACGTAATAAATTATATGTCTTTTTAAATACCAATGAACAGCTTGAAACCTACTGCACCATGAATGAGATGGAAGCCCAACTAAAAAAAGAAGGTTCTTTTATTCGAGTACACCGTTCCTTCCTAATCAATATGTACTACATTAGAGAATTTGCTTCCAACGATATAAGACTTCATCCGAATTATCACGTCCCAATTTCTAAGAATTATCAAGTAAACACAAAAGAAGCCTACTTTAATTTTGCACAAAATCTGTTTCATTCGTAGGGAGGACTTATATGATAAACTTAGAGCTTTTACTATGGAGCCTAAATGTATGCATAACTTATTTTTATGGAAGTGTTTTTACCTTGCTATTTTTAGATGTTAATTTGAAAGAAAAGAAAAATAAACTAATATTTACTGTATTTTCTCTTCTTTGCATTGGTCTTCAGCTTACCATAGGATACATATCTTCTATGAATACAGTGACTCATTTCTACCCCCTGTTAGTTCATCTACCACTACTGTTTGTTTGTCTATTGGGTTACAAAAAAAACTTGATTGCTTCCTTGGCTTCTATTCTATTATGTTATTATTTAACCTCTCCAAGATATGTTGTTGCTGCTCTTCTTCTAGAATTCATACCAAATATGCCAGTGGGGGAGGCCACAGCAAGAATAATTGCCTCTCTGCTACTAAGTATTGTCATTTATAGATGGGTAGTTCCACTAGTGCGACAAAGCTTTCGTCGAGAGCAAAGAGACATCATGTACTTTTTTATTCCTTTAATGATTGTCTATGTCCTTTCCTACCTTTTATATGTATACACAGATTTGTTATATACCAAACCTATGCTTATGATAGAAATAATATTTACCTTGTTTTTTTATATCATAATGTCTTATATTCATTTGTATTTCATTACGTTTGACCGTACACTAAAGTTAGAAAACCGTAATAATATTCTAGATTTATATGCCGAATCTATGCATAGACAACTGGCCACATTAAAAGCAAGTTCTGAGGAAAGTAAAGTTTTAAGACATGACATAAGACATTTTGCTCTACTGATGAAGCAATATGCAAAAGAAGGGGACCTAGAAAAGCTGCTAGAGTTAGGGTCTGCTATCGAGCAAAAAAATGATGCTTTAATTATAGATGAATATTGTCAGAATAACTCTGTTAATTTAATTTTATCTACATATATAAGTCAATTAAAACAGGAAAACATCCCTTATGACTTAGAACTTCATATTCCTAATAAAGTTTTTGTAAACGAGATGGACTTATGCACAATACTCTCCAATGCACTAGAAAATGCTACAACCTGTCTACTTCAGTGCAAAGCTTCACCACATTTATCTTTAGAAATCAATTGTGATGATAACCGCTTGTTCCTTAAACTAGATAATACCTGTCTTCAGCCTGTGTCTTTTAAAGATGGACTTCCCTTATCTTCTAGAGTGGGTCATGGATATGGTTCCAAAAGTATTGCTTATCTTGCGGACAAGTATCATGGAATATGTTCCTTTTCTTTAAAAAACCGTATTTTTACAACCCAAGTCATTTTACATGCCTCTGATACATAAACTTTCTCATAATATAAGTTGCTAGAAATATTACAAACTTTCCTATTAATCAGTAAGAAGAAAAAATAAGAGTCAAAATGGTTGACAAATGTTATTGTCACCTTTTTGACTCTTACTATCTTATCTCTTAACCCTTACGAATTGATTAGTTGTTAATTAACTTATCTTCTTCTTTATTCCAGCTGTAAAGCTTACGAAGTTCTTCGCCAACTGCTTCACATGGATGTTCCGCAGCATTTCTTCTCATTGATTTGAAATGTGCCATGTTACAGGAATTCATATCAGTTAAGAATTGCTGTGCAAAAGTGCCATCCTGTATATCAGCAAGAATCTTCTTCATTGCTTTTTTGGTTTCGTCGGTAATAATCTTAGGTCCAGTGATGTAATCACCAAACTCTGCAGTGTTAGAAATAGAGTATCTCATTCCTGCAAAACCGGATTGATTGATTAAATCTACGATTAATTTCATCTCATGAATACATTCAAAATAAGCATTCTCAGGAGCATATCCTGCTTCTACAAGAGTCTCGTAACCAGCTTGCATTAAAGCACAAACACCACCGCAAAGTACTGCCTGCTCACCGAATAAATCTGTCTCAGTTTCAACACGGAAGGTAGTCTCAAGAACACCTGCTCTTGCTCCACCAATTGCTAAAGAGTAAGCTAGTGCTAATTCCTTGGCATTACCTGTTGCATCCTGCTCTACTGCGATTAAGCAAGGAACACCTTTACCTGCCTGATATTCACTTCTTACTGTATGACCAGGTCCCTTAGGAGCGATCATTGTAACATCCACGTTAGATGGAGGAACTATCTGATTGAAATTAATTGCAAAACCATGAGCGAACATTAACATATTGCCTGCTTCAAGATTTGGAGCAATGTCTTCCTTGTATAAAGCAGCCTGTCTCTCATCATTAATAAGAATCATGATGATATCCGCTTTCTTAGCAGCTTCAGCAGCTGTATAAACTTCAAATCCCTGTGCCTCAGCCTTCGCCCAGGACTTACTTCCTTCGTAAAGACCAATGATAACATGGCAACCAGACTCTTTTGCATTCAAGGCATGTGCATGTCCTTGGCTACCGTAACCAATTACAGCTATTGTCTTTCCTTCTAATAACGCCAAATTACAATCTTCTTGATAATAAATCTTTGACATAATCAAATCCTCCTATAACAACTATGATATTTATGTTCTCCTTTGTATTACCTATAAGTATAAGGAAATCTAAAGGGGGGTCACTAATCTATGTAATCCGCAATATCACCAGATCCTCTTGGGAGTCCAGTAATACCGGTGCGAACTAACTCGCGAATTGTAAATCCTTCTAAAAGATGAATAAAGGCATCAATCTTGGCTTGGTTACCAGTAAGCTCAACCATAAGAGAATCCTTAGCCACATCTACAATATTGGCTCTAAAGATACCTGCTACAGCAATCACAGCTTGTCTATCTTCCTGAGTTGCAGCCACCTTAACTAGTACAAGCTCTCTGCATACACTTTCCTGATCCTTTAACTCTTTAATCTCTTTTACATCCTCAAGTTTTGCTAATTGTTTGATAATCTGATCTAAGATATTATCATCACCATTTGCCACAACCGTCATGCGGGAATAAGCATTATTTTCCGTCTCACCAACAGTAAGGCTGTCAATGTTATACCCTCTTCTACTAAACAGTCCAGCCACGCGACTAAGAACACCTGAAGTATTATCTACAAGAATAGATAGTACCATTTTTCTCATAACATGCCCTCCCTATGTAACAAAAGCGCCTACCATCACAAGGCTGTAATGGGGGCACCCTTTCGCTATCTCATTACTTATATGATTGTAAGTATTGTATCAATACTGGTTTTGTTTGTCAAGGGAAGCACATTTTGTCAAATATATTAATTAGTTATAGTAGTCATAACCAAAACTTCTGAAAATCCCTCTCATTTATAATATATAGTTATATTTTACCACACTGCATAATAAAAAAACAAAGACTCCGGCTTCCACTCAGTAACCGGAGTCCACTGATTGTCTATATGGCTAACACCTATTCTTGATTATAAATAAAATCGTATAAGAGTCTGGCATTGGTATCCATATCTGGCACTAGAACCTTCATACCACGAATGGTCTCATTTGTGAAAGTATCATCCACAGGAACCCTAAACTGATTTAACTCTGTAGTACCCATCATAACCACAGTCTTCATATAACTAATAATCTCTTCATTTTCTAAATCTGTAGAAATGTAAGGCATAACTGTTTTCATCATATCAAAAAGTTGCGTCAAGGAGAGAGATTTGGCTTTTTTGAAAATAGCCTGTAGTACTGTCCTCTGCCTTTCTGTTCTTCGAAAATCCCCATTGCCTTCCTTTCGTATTCTAGAGTAGCATAAGGCTTGCTCTCCAGTCATAAGATTCTTACCTGGTACCAATTGATTCACAGCATTTTTACTAGATTTGTCTTTATAATAATCGATGAGGTGCTCATACTCTGACTCTGTGATACTAATATCTACACCACCAAGCCGATCTATAACATTGGTAAATGCCTCAAAATCTACTACCACATAGCCATCTAGCTTAATCTTAAAGTTATTAGCAATGGTTTCGTATAAAAGTTCTACTCCTCCATAGGAGTAGGCAGCATTAAACCGATTGTCCTCATATCCAGGAATAGTAACATACATATCCCTCATGAGACTACTAAGCTTTAAGGATCCATGCTTCATATCAATTGTTGCAATCATAGTAGAATCGGAACGTCCAGCTATAGATTCATTGGGCCGTCTATCGGAACCAATGAGTAAAATATTAATCACCTCATCATCAGAAACTAAGTCTATTCCTGATAGGTCTACATTACCTAGATCACCCTCTGTGTTCTTCCCCATAAGATCTATTACACCGTTAATTTCCATCTCTGCCTTGGCAACACAAAAGCCTACCGTTATAGCTAATAAAAATCCAATACTAAGAACTATCATCTTGATGCGTCTTCTGCGCCTCTTCTTTTTCATATAGAGCTTGTGAAAGTTTCTTTTTCTCTCCCAATACTCTTCCTCATATATTTGCTGTGTATTTATATATCGATTCATTATCTAATCCCTACTTTAGTAATTCTTTAACAACCCTAACTGCCTCCTGGGCATCGCTGGCATAGCCATCTGCACCGATTTCCTTTGAAAAGCTTTCTGTAATTACAGCTCCCCCTATGATAATCTTAGCCTTAAGATTGGCTTCATTTCGAAGTTTTACTACTGTCTTCATTTCCAGCATAGTAGTGGTCATTAATGCACTTAATCCTATGATGTCTGCATTTTTCTCTTTTGCTACTTCTATAATCCTTTCACTTTGAACATCCTTGCCAAGATCAATGATTTCATAACCATAATTCTTTAACATGAGTGCCACAAGATTCTTACCAATATCATGAATATCACCTGCTACTGTGGCTATTACTATGGTACCTAATTTCTTTCCATGATTCGCCTCCTCTAGCATAGGCTCTAGATAATCAATTGCAGTCTTCATGGTCTCTGCACTGGCTATTAGCTGTGGAAGAAAATACTTCTGTTCATCAAATAAAAGCCCGACCTGATTAATGGCTGGTATCAAATGTTCATCTAACAGTTCAGAGGCCTTAGCCCCTTCACTTAGCGACTCCTTTACATGCCCCACAATGTGCTTACGATTTCCTTTTACTACATCCTCAAATAATATACCTTCTCTTTTCTCATTTTGCAACTGCTCATAATTACTAGTAGGTGCCTTCTCTTTCGCTTTATTTCTCACCTCTACTGGGTGGCTACTTACCTGGTTAATGTAGCGAAGGTCTGCCCCCTCTTTATCTAGTAGTAAATCAGAGGCAAAGGCTAGATTCATTAAAAGCTCCTGGCCCGGGTTGGCAATCGCCATGGTAAGTCCTTCTTTTATTGCAAAAGACAGAAATGCACTATTAACAAACTGCCTCTCAGGTAGCCCAAAGGAGATATTAGAAAGACCACATACGGTTAACACCTTAAGCTCTTCCTTACAGTACCGAATGGTTTCTAGGGCCTCTATGGCAGCCTTCTTGTTAGCACCTACTGTATTTACCAAGGCATCTACAATAATATCCTCTTTGGTAAGGCCAACATTTTTAGCTTCTTTTATCAGAGAATCTATGATAAATCGTTTTTCCTCCATATCCTTTGGAAGTCCCTTTTCAGACAAAGGCAAGAGAATAAACATAGCTCCATATTTTTTAGCTATGGGAAGAAGGCGCTTAACTTTCTCAGGCTCAAAGCTTATGGAATTAATTAGGGCTCTACCAGGATAAATACGAAGAGCTGCTTCTATGACCTCCACATGGCTAGAGTCAATGCAAAGAGGTACATCCACTAACTGAGTCACCTCATAGATAGCCTTGACCATCATTTCCAACTCATCTATCCCATTTGTCCCCATGTTAATATCTAGAATCTGGGCTCCTTGTTCTACCTGCTCCTCTGCCATCTGCCCTACTAAATCTAAAACCCCTTCTTTTAACTCCTTCTGTAATGGTTTCTTCCCCGTAGGGTTAATTCTTTCTCCAATTACAGTAAATCCTCCTGTTAAGTGGATTTGCAGTAAAGTACGTTCTGTGGCAAGAGCATAGAATCTATTGTTTGGAACCTTATTTAAGGACTGTCCTTTCAAACTTTCTACAAGCAGCTGGATATGTTTAGGTGTTGTTCCACAACAGCCTCCCAATATGTTAGCCCCTGCTTTAATTAGGAGGCTCATTTCTTTAGCAAACTCCTCTGAATCCATGGAAAATACAGTCTTGCCATCAATTAATAATGGAAGGCCTGCATTTGGTTTTGCTATGACAGGAACTGTAGCAACTGAGCACATCTTTTCCACGATGTTAACGAGCTTCTTAGGGCCTACAGAACAGTTTACTCCCACTGCACAAGCTCCTAATTCCTGTAATACTACCATAGCAGCCTCAGGAGTCGTTCCATATAAGGTACGACCATCCTCATTAAAGGTGAGCGTTACCATAAATGGTAAATCACATAACTCCTTAACCGCAAGGGCTGCTGCTCGACATTCCTGTAAACTCATCATGGTTTCTATTACAAACAGGTCTACTCCTGCCGTTAAAATGTGCATAATTTGTTCTTTATAAACATCCACCAACTCTTCAAAAGTGAGGCTTCCCATAGGATATAACTGCTCTCCAGTCATAGTTAAGTCTGCACCCACATATACTTTGCGGTCTCTAACCTCTGCTCTTTGTATCGCTTGTTTTGATAGTTCCACTAAGGCTCTGTTGTATTCTCCTACCTTATCCTCTAAGCCATATTCCTTCAGTTTAATTCGATTTGCTGTAAAGGTGGGGGCAAGTATGATGTCAGACCCTGCCTCTAAATAATTCTTTTGTAGCTCGATTAACGCATTGGGATTATCTAAAATCCATGTCTCAGGACATACACCCGAAATCATTCCTGCCTCCTGTAGGTTAGAGCCCGTAGCTCCATCTAGGATGACATATTTTGATTGTACTAATTGCTCGAATTCCTTATTAGTCATACTACAATTCCTCACCTTTCCTTACTGTATTTGAATGTTATCCATTAAACTTACCCGGTTGAATGGTAGCATAAAATAATAACCATCTGTAAAATCTTTTAACTCGTCAATCAGCTCATTGGCAAGTTCGGCTCCTACAAGCTCAGCTTCCTCTTTTGACATATCTTTATGATAACGCATCACAATAGAGTCTGGAACTGTTATACCAAAAAATTCATTTTTGATAAAGTTTGCATTGCGATAGCTGACAAACGGCATAATACCACAGAGTAGTTTTGTATCCACCTTTTGCTTAATCTGATACAGCCTCTCAATATCTTCCTTCGAATAGACTGGTTGAGTAAAAAAATAGCTAGCTCCTCCATCAATCTTACTCTTTATGCGATCAACAACCTTATCTAGACTTCCTCTAGCATAATTAAGAGCACCGCCATAACAAATAGGATCTTTGTTAAAGTGTTCGTCATTCATCTCTTTTATATAATTCATAAGACGGATCGAATTATAATCAAACACCGAGGTTGTATTAATTCTACTTTCTCCTGCCACAGGATCTCCAGTTACTACAAGAAGATTACGAATGCCATTGATATAAGCTCCAAGTAAACAAGAACGCATGGCGATCATATTCTTATCCCTACAGCACACATGAGGCATTACTGGCATTCCAGTTTCCTCATGTAGCTTGATACTCATAAGAATAGAATCTACCCGACTTCTTCCCATAGGGGAGTCAGCCATAGTAATGATATCACAGCAACCTGCTTGTAGCCTTCTAGTGAGTTCCACTAATTTCTCGTAATCGGCATCATAAGGTGGGTCAAGCTCCACAGCTACTACCTTCTTACCAGAGGAGAATAGCTTATAAAAATCATTTTCCTTAGGTTTTATCTGCTTCTGTGTAGTACTTTTTTGTAGTTCCGTAATACTAGTAATGGAGATGCCTTCTCCTATAAGCTTTTGTACCATTAAGGCAATATGTTTTGGTGTAGTTCCACAGCAACCACCTAATATGGAGACTCCCAGGCGACTAATTTTTTGCATGTTCTCAAAGAAGTATTGAGAATTCTCCCGAAATACCATTCGACTTTGTAACTGCTCTGGATATCCTGCATTAGGCATAATCGTGATATATTTATTCTGTGGCAAGACGATATTTTCTATAAGGGTTAGCATATGACCAGAGCCTATGCCACAATTAAACCCAAAGCTATCTAGCTCTTTTATCTCTTCTGCTTGGCGACATAAGCGATTGGCTGAAATTCCAGACATAGTATAGCCATTTTTGTTGACACAGAAATTGGCCATGATAAATACGTCACTTTTCTCTCTAATGTACGGTATTAACTTTTTTATGTAATAAAAATCAGCAAAGGTCTCAAACAGGATTGCCTCTACCTGTTCTTCTATAAAATTGTCCACAATAGCTTTATACTCTAATAGTAGAGCCTCTTCCTCTACTCCGTATTGATTCGGAATTGGACCAATGGAACCTACAATAAACAAGGTTTGTTTTGCTTCTTTCCTTACCTCTTTGGCAAGGCTTACTCCCTGCCGTAGGATCTGTTCCCTCTCTTTTTCTCCAATATGAAGTGAAAACACATTAGCTGCAAAGGTATTGGTGCGAAGCATAGTAGCTCCTGCTTCTATGTATTCTCTGTGAATTGACTTCACAAACTCTGGCTCTTTTAGATTAGCTAACTCGCTAATGGCATGCTGATCCACCTTTTTGCTAGCATAATATGTTCCCATAGCTCCATCTGATACTATTCTGTTATGTACGATATATTCCCTTAAGGTCATAATAATATCCTCTCTGAGACTTTTTAAAGTATGGGGCATATTGCCCCATACTTATCATTGACTATCCATATGATCCTCTATTTTAGAAGACCTCTTCTTCGTATAATACAAAGTAATGCCTAAACCTGCAACTACAACTAGAAAAATAATTGCAATGATCCAGAAATAATATAGCTGATACATTTGTTTAAAACACAGTTCTATTGAAATGTTATGATCTGCTGTATCGCTACCTTTTAGTACATAGGTCTCATCATACTCTAGCTCACTTAATTTTTCTTTAGAATCCAAATACTCCTGATTTCCAACCTTACCACCATATAATCCAGCAGCTTTCTCGATATTTACCTCATAATCGTAGCGAATCAAATCCATATTCCATTGATATCCCTCTAGCACAGGTAAATAATTATCTAGATCTAGATTGTCATAAAATCCATACCGAACGTATTTTAGATTTTGTCTTGATAGCTTCTCAAAACCGTAACTCTCGTTTAGACCTTGGTCCATTTTTTGAAAGGAAACAAAAACAAGTCGAATGCTATCCCCTTCATCAAAAAATGTAATCTTATCGCTTATGTGTGGAAAATACTGTGCCAACTGCTCCCTGGTGATATCGCAATTATTTTTAAGATAAGATACCTCTATGGAGCGTTTACAGCTTAGATCACTACTAATATCATAGGTAATTTCGATGTTTTTTAAATCTACCATGTGATTGGAGTTACTCTCCATGGTATAGCCATAGTCCTTACTAACACAGGTACCATATTGATACTGAGCCGGAACCTCCACTGCTTGTCCCGCCTGGGTAAACTTAGTTTCTTCATTGACCTCTGGAAGCTTTACATATACATACACATTAGGATCAGTCATGGAAAAGGTATTTAAAAACTCAGTTAAGAAATAGTTTTCCTGTAATACATATTTTTTTTGAAAAGGGTTATTTACAAACTCATAGGAAAGAGAAGTATCTTGATTTCTCGAATCAGCACTCTTAAGAAAATCTAGTATTTCTTCCTGCCCCACTAAGTCATAGGTGATTTTACTATTGGCGGTATCGATAGAAACCTTCGTTGAATAACCTTCAAGGATTTTTTTAGCTCCCTCTAAATCAATTCTATCTAGACTTCCTTTTTCAAACAATAGCTCGATTCTTTTGCTTTGCTTCTCAAACGAGAAATCCGAATATATATTAGCTTTTATTAATTTGGGTGAAGTTTCCACATAAAAGCTAGGATTACCAGTTCCACTATACACTAGCTGATCCTCAAAATACATCTCATTTTTAGTTACATCATATAAGGTAAAATAACTAGCAAAGGCCGAATACTTACTGTCCTTAAATGCATCTATCGCCCATGAAATAAGTTCATAGCTACAGTCCTCCTCAGAGAATTCCACATTACTTTGAAATGCATTCTCACTGGTCTGCCAGGTAGCATTATGACTTTCCCCTGTTATACTAGTTATCTTTTGATTATATTCTTCGATATTACTAAATTGTATAGAAAACTGATACTTTGCATCTCCATTATCTAGATTTGTCCTACTGATGGTGATTCCATCTGGAGCCGCTTGCTTTAATAAAATATCTAGTTCATCAAATCCATTTGTCAAATTTTTTGCATCACTAGCACTAATTATTGCTGTAATAGAACGAGTGCCACCGCCTTCAGAATTAAAATAAGTCTTGGAGGTAACCGAAGCACCACAGCCAGATAACGTCAACATAGACATTAGAACTATAAAGCAAAATATTAACCTTTTCATCCAGTATCACTCCTTTGACAGTGTGCTCTTATTCTATCATATGTAGACAAAAAATAGCAACCTAAGTATCAACCTACCCTTTCTATTATTTACATATACTACCAAATTATTCTTACTTTCTTGGTTTTAAAATGCAAAAATATGCCACAGAACTAGGTATTGAACTAATGGAAAGCGCAGCTTTGTTCGATACTATGAAGGACAGAGAAGCTAAAAATTGTTGATTTTACTCCAATCATAATACAGGAGGTAAAAAATAATATGGATTTTATTTATGAAGAAAACAGAATCTACTTAAAGGATGAACATAAAAAACTAATCGCTGAGGTTACCTTCCCTTATGTGAAGGAAACAACAGTAGAAATCAACCATACTTATGTAGATGAAAGTCTAAGGGGGCAAGGAATTGCAAGTAAACTATTAGAAGCGGTTACTAAAGAACTAACTAGGCGTAATCTAAAAGCCATACCTACCTGCTCCTTTGCCGTAAGTTGGTTTGAAAAGCACCCAGAATCAAATGAATTGTTAGAACCGTAAGCGCACCAAAAGCGATACTTAAGTCAAAACATAAGTATCGCTTTTCCTTTTACAAAAGACAATGAAGATTAATTTTCCAAATTAGGCGTCGGCATATTAGAGATATATGCACCGTCAATGGCAGGCACATAATAATATCCGTAGCTATTCATTCCATCGTCACCTTTCTCCTTTGGTAATTCAACATAGAAACGATAGTATGGAATATAGTATTCTTCTTCCCATCCTATGCCATAGACAAGTTCCACCTTCTTAATATAATCCTTTTCAGGCATTTCATCACAAACAGATGTAATATACTTACCTGCAAGCAAAAGTTCTTGTGCTTTACTTACAGTAATCACTGGATAGTCTCCCATTTTTTTGGATAAGTCTGTCTTAACAACTCTAGCCATTGATAGTCTACCGCTCTCATCACAATAAAACATCACTTTATTATAATTATAATTGACAATCTTCTCCACCTGATTACCATATCCTTCAAAAAACTCAATGTTATAATCTTGCTTATGGTCTATATTGTAATCTCCACCCTCTATACTAACCTGTGGGGCATCCATTCCAATTAGCTCCTTGTACTCCTCTTTTAGATACTTAGAAACTGCAACATAATTTTCATATGGTGCATAATGAGTGTAGTTATATTGATCTGGAAGTGTAACCGTAGGTTCAAAGCTTATGGTTACTGTCATCTCCATGTCAACTTCCATCATTATCCCATTTGTCTCAGCCATAAGTCTTGTTGGCTTAAAATAAGCATCAGGAACGGGTTCTCCTATTATTTTAAACTTTTCTATTATTTGCTGTTTTGTTGCTTCGTCAGGTGAATCATCGGTAATTGTGAGGTTATCTGTGTCTAGGCCAAGCCTCTTTGCAACCTCTAATAAGCGCTCTCTCATCTTGTCAAAATCTGCTCCTAGCACTTCGTAGGTACCGTTATAGACATAGGTTAGAGTGTTTTTATAGACAGGCAGGGTTGTAAGCTCCGTATTTTCATTCCATGGATTGCCACTAACAAATTCTGAAGCATCATAGGCACTTACATTACCAAGTCCCATGTCTCCTTTTACTTGCTCTGGAACCGTGATTTTAACAAGAGGCCCTGTCTGAATTACAGACTTTTCTTTTGGTATAAACTGTAGCCCAAAAAGAACTGCAGCTGCAAGACAGGCTGCTATACCACCCCATCTAAGCCAGCCACCCTTTTTCTTAGTCTTTGTATCATTGACTGCATTAGAGATCAGCTCATCCTCGATATCTCCAATTGCGTCAAGTAATCTTTCATTTTTCATAGCATAATACCCTCCTTTTCAAGGTGCTCCTTCAACTCCCTTCTCATACGGAAAAGCAAGGAGGCAAGATTGCTCTCAGTCATACTATATACCTTAGCAATATCTCGAATGGAACTTAAGTACCAGTAGCGTCTAATGAAGATATTCCGTTTTATCTCTGGTTGGGCATAAAGAAAATTCTCAATTGCACTGATTAAAATCATATCTTCTACTACCTGCTCCACATTACTTGTGGATGGTATACAATCCTCCAATTCAGACAGTACCAATTCTGTTTGTCCAAATCCTCGTTTCTCGGTATTGTACTTCTTAAAACGATTTATTGATAGATTACGAGTAATCTTTCCCAAGTATGTAGATAAGCGATTGGGACTATGGGGAGGCAGAGAGTTCCAGGCACCTAAATAAGTGTCATTGACACACTCTTCCACATCCTCATGATTATGCAGAATATTATAGGCAATTGTTTTACAGTATTTTCCGTACTTTTTTGCGGTTGCATTAATGGCAGTTTCTGAACGTTGCCAGTATAAATCAATTATTTCTTTATCTTCCATTTCTTCCTCCTTCCTTATTCACGTAAAGGCCTTTCAATTATATACACAATAAAAATCCCCGTTCATTGCATAAATTATTATTTTAAGAAAATTATATCGTTAAATAATATTTTTTTCTATCAATCTTTATGGGAAACGAAAAACGGCATGGTCCAAAGACCATGCCGTATAAAAAACAAGATGTAATTAATAAGTTAATCCGTAGCCTACTTTAAACATAGAATTAGAAGTCTTAATCTGATCTACTGATTCATACCAAGGCATTGGAAGCTTTCCTTTAAAGTTACTTTCTCCTGATAGCACATGAGCAACTCCCTGTGCCTCGCTACCTGGCAGATAACACATTACTGCTGCATCCCAATCCTTTAAATAGTCACTAATCAATACGTTTCTACCTGCTACAATTAAAGCCACAGTAGGAATGTTATTATCATCACGAAGTTCTTTTGCTTCCTCAATTGCTGACTTATTATCAGGTAGACCAAGCTTTCCCGTAAGTGATAAATCCTCTGTATCTCCGTTCCACTCAGCATAAGAATCTTCGCCCACACAAAGGATGGTTACATCTGCGTCTTTCGCATCATCTTCATCAGTAATGATTGTAAATCCATATTTCTCTGCAACATCTTTAAAGCCTTGTAAAATTGTTGTGCATCCCTCTACCGAGCTACTTCCTTCCCAATCACCTGTCCATCCGCCACACTGTGCTTTTACATTTTCAAGGGCTGGACCAGTCAGATACACCTTCATATTTTTCTTTAGTGGTAGCACTTTATTATCGTTTTTTAATAAAACAAGACTTTCTTCAACAAGTTGCTCTGCAAGCTTACGATATTCTTTAGAACCCACTTCAGACTGTACTGTCTTCATATCATTCATTAATGGATCTTTAATAATACCCGCATCTAGTTTCACCTTAATAATACGGTTTACCGCATCTGTTACTCTTTCCTCACTAATCTTGCCATCTTTTACAGCCTGTACAATATATTCTCTACAGCTTTCAAAAGATTCTGGCTCCATTAGCATATCAATTCCTGCATTGATAGAAGTAATTACCTGCTCTTCAAGAGAATCTCCTGTTATATGGTGAATGGATTCCCAGTCAGAAACTATCATGCCCTTAAAGCCCATTTCATTTTTAAGTTTCCCTATGTATTCTGCATTCTCATGCATCTTTACTCCATTTAAACTACTATGAGAAATCATAATGGTCTGTACCCCTTTATCAATCAGGTTTTGATAAACGGATAATAAATTAGCAATCTCTTCATCAGACAGTTCTGCATTGCCACGGTCTACGAGGAAATCATCTTCTC
Source organism: Bacillota bacterium (assembly GCA_023416695.1). Lineage (GTDB taxonomy): Bacteria > Bacillota > Clostridia > Lachnospirales > Lachnospiraceae > KM106-2. Next base: position 43,147 of record JAEZGY010000027.1, read on the forward strand.
CACTTCCATACGTAATATTGCCATCAGCAAAGAAATGTTTTCCACATACCACTAATCCAGAATCTAACATTCCCTTAGAATAAGCACCAGAAAGGCTTTTCACCAAGGAGACTTCGGAGGAGTAGCTCTCATAGGTTCTTCCCCATCTTGGCTCTGTAGCAACTGCTACACATGGAGAGAAATTCCAAAGCATACCACAAAGCTTTGCTTCATCCGCAACTGCTTGTCCCATCTTATACGTCAGTTCCTCATTATTTGCTGCACCAATCCCTATATTATGAGGGAAAATGACAGCTCCTCTACAATAGTTCACCCCATGTACATCATCTTGTCCATAAATAAAAGGAATTCCGGACTCAGATTTTAAGGTTGCCTCCTGTAAAGATCGAATATACTCTATCCAATCTTTGTCGTTAAAATCACCTGCTACAGATAGAACTGAGCCATAGGCATATTCCTCCATAGCTCCTTCATCTACATAATAACATGCTGGTTGAACCATCTGAGCAGCCATTTCATCTAAGGTAAGTAAAGAAGTAATCTCCTCAGCCGTCATACTAGATAAATCCATATTAGACTTATCAACTGTTTCTCTTTCTAGTATACTTTTTGTTGTAGCAGATGCTGTTGGTGAAGCAGCACTAGATGTCGTTGGACTTTTGGTATTAGGCGCCTTTGACTGCGTATCGTTTGCATTATTTGCATTACTATTTCCTGACTGGCAACCAGTAAGAAGCATACATACAATTAAAATGCTAACCACTGCTTTTTTGAGGCAAGCAAATCTCTTTTTCATACTAATTCCTCCTAGTATAGCTTTATATCTTATATTCTAGCTTTAAATTAGTCAATGTAAAGTCGATTTGGATAGTTTTTACAACTTGTTTACAAGTGAAAATTATAAAAGAACTGCCACTTCATATGTGGCAGTTCTTTTATTCTATCTATACTGCAAAATCTACGTGCTGAATTGTCCCGACGACACCATTACTCTCTCTTAAGAATACACCTGTGCTCCTAATTATGGCATTTGTACTGTTCGTTTTCATCTCATTCAATGAATATTCTGTTGAAGTACTTCCAAGGTATATCGCTCCAATGTCTGCCTTCATCAGTGACATTAGATGGTCATCTCCATTTTCATCTTTAGTCCAAATAACTAAATCTTTAAAAATACTATCTGCTTCATCGATCCACCCATTGCCATCCTGATCGTACTGTGACAAATCCTTAAAGCCATCCCCTGATTTCGTTCCGAATAGCTCACTTCCATCATTAATCAACCCGTCACCATTTTTATCAAGTGCAAGGAAGCCACTACCTCCTGTAACAAAGGACATTTCTTCCTTCTCTCCATCAGAATTTAAATCAAATAGAAACTTTTGATCTGTTACCTTGGCAACACTAGTATCTAGATTAATGACCAAAGGATCGGTAAACACGTAATCTTCCACTGTTAATGACTCATATTTCTGGCAAAAGGAACGGGACATCTCTACCATCACACCAAACTCAATCTTTCGTCCATCTTTCGTGGTAACTATTCCATTGGCCTGGTATGCCGTTTGCTCCACTTCATCCTGAAATCCTGAGGCCGCTGTGACCTTCTTCCATACTGTGGTGTTATTCAAATCTGCTTTAAGAGCCTTTCCTATAGATAGCTGCTTATTTGAGATAGAAAGCTCTTTACTCGACATGGAGAATTCTTTACTAGTAGCCTTAGAAAGTTCCTCTTTTAAACTAGTTAAATCTCTGCCCCTTCTTCTCATAAAGGACTCAAGAAGCTTCTCAATGAGCCTCATCTTCAACTCTTCTAGAGAAGTGAGGGACATTTCTGGTTCCTTTATCTCAGCGGGCCCACTAGCTAACATTTTGGTATAGGCTTCTTGCTGATTTTCCTTGTTTCGTTTCTCTTCTTCCTTTGCTAACTCCTGTTTATAGCTTTCTAACTGTTCTACAGCTGACTTTCCTTCTTCCGATAAGGTAAATACTGCTGCATCTGATGAGCTCATGATGGCTTCTTGCCGACTCGTATAAGTTACCTTAGAATAGTTCCTTGAAGAGGCCATAGAAATATGACTTGTGTTGATATACATACTAGCACCCCCTAACTACAAAAATTTGTATTTATAGGGTATATCGACACAAAAAATGGATTCCTTATACTTTTGGAGGTATTACAGTATTTCCTAAGCTAGATTTTCTCTCCTCAGACGTCTTTTTCTGTTCATAGGACATAAGTGCACCAGCTACCGTACGCTCTACCTCTTCCTTAAGCTCCCTCGCAGAGAGTAATGAAGCTCCATTACCACGAATAATTACCTGCTCTAGACCATCGGAGGTAGCAACTGTAATGGAATAGTTACTGATTTTCTCATGAACAAATTTTTCAATGTACTGGTCAGCCGTCTCTGCCTCCTTGGTAAAGACGACATGGATGTTGTGATAATCAAAAATCTCTGTCTGATGCCCTTGAATTCGGTAAGCATCAAATACAACAATCAGGTTACATTTCTTAATCCCCTGGTAATTACACAGGGTATCCATTAACTTCCCACGAGCCCCTTCAATGTTGTCTTCTGCAAGCTCCTTTAAATCTTCCCAAGCAAAGATAATATTGTAGCCGTCCACTAGTAGGTATTCTTCTTTCTTCACCTTAGGGCGTGGAGAAATTGTTCTAGGCCCTGTATAGACTTGCTGTTCACTGCTAGTCTTTTTCCAGTTTGACTTACTTCCTTTATTAGCATGGTAGGTTCTCTCTAAAATTCGGTCTATCTCGTCTGTTCCAATCCATAGCTCCTCTGTTGGCTGATTATTCTCCCCTGTAACTTTGGTTTCCTTCTGCCCTACCTTTGGTTTTAGATAACTCTCTACATGCATATAGTTTTTTACTTCATTCCACTCCACATAAAATCCTGCCCCATGAGCACAAAACACAGAGCCTGTTGGATTAAGCACATCACGTTCTGAGTCATATCCTATAGCCTCTATCACTTCTTCTGTATTATGACAAGGTTCATATCCCAATAGATCACAAAACATTCTTCCTTGTCCTTTAGTATAAGCCATAAGCTCTTGCTGATAATTCTTCATTGTAGCTACTGGCCCTTCTCCTGTAAGCGTCGCCCACCCATTTTCTGATTTCGTCAGCTCGCAGCTACCACTCATCTTCTCTATGTCAGTCATAGCTCGTCCCACCATAGATTCATTCAGCTCTATTGTAAACTTATAGTAAGGCTCAAGTAAGATCGACTGCGCTTGTTTTAATCCATTACGCACAGCACGATAAGTAGCCTGTCTAAAGTCTCCACCTTCTGTATGCTTTGCATGGGCACGTCCACCTACTAAAGTAATTTTCATATCAGTAATGACTGATCCTGTTAGTACGCCACGATGCTCCTTTTCCCCAAGGTGGGTTAGTATAAGTCGCTGCCAATTTTTATCTAGCACATCTTCGCTTAAGCCAAGCTCAAACTGAAGACCACTTCCACAAGGTAGAGGTTCCAGTAACAAATGTACCTCTGCATAATGACGAAGAGGTTCAAAATGGCCTACTCCCTCTACCACATTAGAAATAGTTTCCTTGTAGACAATACTTCCCTGTCCAAATGTTACCTTGACGCCAAAACGTTCTTCTATGAGACTTTGTAATACCTCAATCTGTACCTCTCCCATAATTTGAGCTTGAATTTCCTTAAGCTCCTCCTCCCAGAGAATATGTAGCTCTGGATTCTCCTCCTCTAACAGGCGAAGTTTTGGAAGCATCTGTCTTTCATCTATTCCTTCTGGAAGAACAATCACATAGGATAACACAGGTTCTAATATAGGAGTAGTTGATAACTCCTCTCCCCCAAGTCCTTGCCCTGGATAAGTGTAATTAAGCCCTGTTACGGCACAAATGTTACCGGCATCTACTTCATTAACAGGAGTAAATTTCTCCCCGGAATAGATTCTTATCTGAGTCACCTTTTCCTCCCACAGGTCTTCCTCCATATGGATAGAGCTTTTCATTTCTCCAGTCAAGGTATCTCTAACCTTTAGACTTCCCCCTGTGATTTTCATATAGGTAAGTCGATTTCCTGCCTCATCTCTAGCAATTTTAAATACCTTCGCCCCAAACTCCTTTTCATATGTTGGTGGTAGGGTATATAAATCCATTCCATCTATAAGCTCTTTAATTCCTTGTAGCTTTAGAGCAGAACCAAAATAACATGGAAATACCTTTCTATTGCCCACTGCTTTTACCATGTGTAAGAAATCAATGGTTCCTTCCTCTAGGAATTCCTCCATAAGACTCTCTCCACACATAGCTACTTGATCAAGAAATTCCTCTGTCCTAGTGTTTGTAAAGTCCACACATCCATAATCAAGCTGGCTCTTAAGTTGGCTCATGAGAAGCTCCTTCTCTGTACCAGGCTGGTCCATTTTATTAACAAATAGAAATACTGGTATCTTATAGCGCTTAAGAAGGTGCCATAAGGTTTTTGTATGACCTTGTATTCCATCTGCCCCACTGACTACCAAAATAGCATAGTCTAATACCTGTAGTGTGCGTTCCATCTCTGCGGAAAAATCCACATGGCCAGGCGTGTCTAAGAGCATGAATTCGGTGTCCACAGTCTGAAACACCGCTTGCTTTGAGAAAATCGTAATTCCTCTAGCCCTCTCTAACTCATAATTATCTAAATAAGCATCTTTATTATCTACCCGACCCATGCTTCTTATCTTCCCACTGACATATAGCAATGCCTCTGAAAGAGTGGTTTTTCCTGCATCAACATGAGCCAGAATTCCAATCGTTATTCTCTTCATATACGTTCCTTTAGTTTAATTTATTTCTTATTCATGAGTATAAAGAAAGTAACGAAAAAAGGCAATTATTTTATGATAATTGCCTTTTCCTACTTGTCAGACTCTATTTATTAATCATTTTAATAATATACTCCTCTACCTGATCTAAGGTAGTACTATCCTTTAACTCAGGGTACGTATATTTATCAAATACTAATCCTTTTGATGTCTCAAGAAATGCAAAACGTACTCCATCACTAAAGCCACAGTCAGCTAGCTCTTTGTAATGCAAGGTTACTCCATTCACCTGTGCAATACTGTTATTATCATACACCATAGGCATGAAGATTCCCATCATTCCCTCTCTCATAGCTGAGATTGTGTCTGTATCCTCTGTCCAAACATTACTATTGATTTGGCAAGGCAATAAGACTGTGATGGTCTCACCAGGATTCACCTTACCTCGATATACTTCATCAACTTTAATTTGTGCTAAAGCCTTATAATCCTTAGAACCATTAAAATCAATTTCTATGTTTCTTATGGACATTACTGTTCCTTTAAAGATGTTTGTATTCATCTTCTGGAAGATTTCCTCTTTAGACAATGACGCTAAGTCGGCAATACTATACATTACTGTCTTATCAACATATCTTACCTTTACACCACCTGTAACGTTTGCAAAGCTTTCTTCTTCACTGTTAACCGTTGGTTCATAAAGCTTACTTAAGCCAACAATCCCTATCACCAATAAAAGCACAAGACAGGCAGCTAACGAACCAATCTTCCAGTACTTTCTTTTTAGGCTTTTTTTCTTATGAATGAGTTCAGCCTCCTCAACCAAATCCTCGTCTAAAAGCCCTATTTCCTTGTACAAATCCTCTTTCCTCATACTCTAACACCCTCCTTCTGAAGGTGAAGCCTTAACCCATTTCGAATGCGAAATAGCATGGATTTTACTTTGCTCTCACTAATTCCAAATTGGGAAGAGAGGCTAGCTATAGAATCTGAATAAAAGTAGCGGCGTATAAACACTTGGCGTTTGGTCTTTTCCAAGGTTCTTAAATAGTCACTAATAAGCTTTGCTACCTCCCCCTCTTTATAATCCGAAGTAAAAGTTGGCTCTACTGGAATGCATTCCTCTAGTTCTGATAATACTAGATCAAATTGGTGATTCCTCTTCTTGGCAACATTATAGTCATACCGGTCTAAAGAGATATTACGTACTATCCGACCTAAAAATGCTTTAAAGTGAAGTGGTCGCTTCGGTGGTATCACGTTCCAGAGAGCAATATAGGTGTCATTCTCACATTCTTTTACATCTTCATAGTCATTTAGAATATTATGGGCAATGGTTTGACAGTAATGACCATACTTCTTGCAGGTCTCATCAATGGCGCTCTCATCCCTTTGCCAATATAAATCCAATATATTCTCATCCTCCACAAGCTTCGCTCCTTTCCCATTTATAATGGTCTTCACTAATACAGTAGGAATCTAAGGTCTAAGGTTTCACAAATTTAAAACATTTTTTGAATTCTTTTCTTTAAATCTAGAATCTTTTCCTCTATGAGCTTTGCAGTCTTTATAAATTCCTCATCCGACTTCCCACTTGGGTCCTCAAGCCCCCAGTCCTCTCTATGTTTACACGGAAGATATGGGCAGTTTACATTGCAGCCCATGGTAACTACTACGTCTACTTCTGGAATCTCTGATAACAACTTACTTCTCTGACTTTCCTTCATATCAATGTCATAGTACTCTTTTATAATACGAACAGCATCCTGATTAATCTCAGGTTTCGTCTCTGTCCCTGCAGAATAGCTAAGAAAGACATCAGCGGCTAATAACTTCCCTAATGCTTCTGCCATCTGAGAGCGACAGGAGTTATGGACACAGACAAATGCAACTTTTATTTTATTCATAGCTTTACTCCTTTTGTATTCACTCATTCTTAAACCAACCTTTCGTGGAGTTCGCTATCTTTACTAATATCAGCATTACTGGAACCTCTACTAACACCCCAACAATCGTTGCAAGGGCTACTGGTGAAGTTGGACCAAATACAGCTATGGCAACTGCAACCGCTAGCTCAAAGAAGTTGGAGGCACCTATCATACCTGCTGGAGCTGCAACTGAATGAGGTAGCTTTAATAGCTTAGACGCAAGGTAGGCAATGAAGAAAATGAGAAAGGTTTGTATTGTTAATGGTAGTGCGATTAATAAAATGTGTACTGGATTATTCAGGATAATATCCCCTTGGAAAGAAAAGATTATTACAAGGGTCAGTAATAGCCCGATTATTGTTGTATTATTAAACTTCGGTAGAAAGGTCTCTGTAAAGTACTCTTCTCCTTTTTTCTTTATAACAAATGTTCTAGTGAGTATTCCCCCTGCTAGTGGAATCACCACAAACAATACTACGGAGAGAAATAAGGTATCCCATGGAACTGCCACATCTGACACACCTAGTAAAAACTTAACGATAGGAACAAAGGCAACTAGAATAATCAGATCATTAGTTGCCACCTGCACTAAGGTATATGCTGCATTTCCCTTTGTCAAATGACTCCAAACAAATACCATGGCAGTACAAGGTGCAGCTCCAAGTAAAACTGCTCCCGCCAAATAATCCTTTGCAAATTGATCGGTAAGTACCCCTCCAAAAACCACGTAGAAGAAGAAATACGCAATGCCAAACATGGTAAATGGTTTAATGAGCCAATTGGTTATCCAGGTAACAAATAAACCCTTTGGATTTTTCCCTACGTATTTAATACTTTTAAAATCTACTTTCATCATCATTGGGTAGATCATTAGCCAAATTAAGATAGCAATTGGAATGGATACATTGGCATACTCAAACCTTCCTAGAAAATCTGGGATACCAGGAAGAAACCTACCAATGAATACTCCAACAAGCATACAAAGTACTACCCAAATAGTTAAAAACTTCTCAAAAAAGCCGATGCCCTGAACATTCTTTTCTTTCATCACAATCCTCCTAATACATCATTCTTTCTGTTTACACTTTTCACAAATACAATCATTGGTAGAGGTAACAATGCCCATTAAGAAATACATCATTTGATTGACCTTTTCTAGATTTAATCCATAATAAGTCCAATTCCCCTCTTTACGGCTGTTTACTAAACCAGATTCCATAAGTATCTTCATATGGTGAGATAACGTAGGTTGTGTAAATTCAAAATTTTCTAGTAATGCACAAGCACATAGTTCTCCACATGATAAAATGTCCATGATTTTTAGTCGATTTGCATCCGCAATGGCTTTCATCACCTTAGAGTAATCCTCATATTTATCCATCATCTTCTCCTCCCATATATGTTTATTAATTCTACAATATAGATATTCATCTATATTGTCAATTAGTAATATTAATTTAATAATGATAATTAATTATTATATATACATTTATCTATGCTCTTTATTGTATGCATAGCAAAAGGACCTGTCACTGAAAACAGGTCCTTCTATTACTTTTAGTTCTCTTTAACATATTCAATTATATCCCCAGGCTGACAATCCAATGCCTTGCAAATCCCCTCTAGGGTAGATAGACGAATAGCTTTGGCTTTTCCATTTTTCAAAATGGACAGGTTTGCCATGGTTATATCAACTTTTTCTGATAACTCACCTAAGGACATTTTACGGTCTGCCATTACACGGTCTAATCTAATAATAAGTGCCATAAACGCCTCCATTTTCTTTCTATGTTCTCCTACACGGTAAGACTATATTCGTCCTCCATGTCGCAACCATATTCAAAGATATAGGCTCCTACATATAGAAGAAAACCTATCCCAATTGTAGTCAAGTGTAGACAGAGGTACACCCCTCCCTCTTGAACAGAATAAATAATCGTATCTAATATGGTACTCCCAATTCCACTTATAAAACAAGCATAAGAAATCTTGATAATATAATGAACTAGAACTGGTGAAAATAAAGGACTATAAAGCAATTTATCTGCAGCTAACTTAATTTGAAACATAATATACATACTAACTAATAGTTGAAATAGACCTATTATTAATTGGCTATTAACCAAAGCAAACACTCCTAAAACCAAAAAAAGTATAATATCCAAAACCAATGCTAATATAGCAAATAACTTGATTTTTTTAAGAAGCTTAACATAACTACTCTCTATCATACAATACTCCTCCTTTTAGTTAATGCCAGTTAAGGCATTGGAAAATATTCCAACCAAGTTAATGCTACCAATTTCTGCGTATACTGGAACCTTTCTTAACTCCTTAAAACTATAATAGTATCTATTATAAAAAGGTGTCATATAAAACTGTACATATGCATCTAAATCATATTCTAGTCTAATAAGGTTCTCGGCTTCTTTTATATTATTCTGGGATAAATACACATACTTTAGTGCCGGAAAGTTCTCCGCTGTGATAAAAGAAACATCTTCTATTTTATTATCCATGCAGCCTAAGAATATCAACTTCTTTAATCCTTTTACCGTAGATAAATCCCTTACACAGTTTCCACTTACATCTAGAAAAACAAGATTTGATAACTCCTGTAGCGGTGATAAATCCTCTATAGTATTACGATTAGAGCCCCAAATACTATGTACACTATAAGGAGATAAAGTAATATAATTTCCATCATCAGCCATGAAAGAATCAAAGAAATTGAATCCGATTCCTGCTTGATTCTGTTGGGTTACAAATACAGATTCTGCTCCTTCGAGGATGTCTTTTATGCATTTAGGGTTATAACCTCTTAATTCATTACTCTCTAACATGCCATACTCCATATTATTATAATAGTGTTTAAATATATTCTCATAAGAGTAAGTTGGATCTCCCTGATAATATAATCCAGAAGAAGCCTCAAAGCTTTCTAGTTCTTTCATATTCCTTAATGCCTCAATAGATTTGACAAAGTTATTACCAATTGCTAAGGCCTTAAGATTAGTGAGGCCTGTCAAAGCATCTATGCTCTCTATCCTATTAAAGGATAAGTCTAATGATTCTAAATTCTTTAAACTTACAAGAGGTGATATATCTCCAATATAATTATAGGATAAATCTAGCTTGATTAAACCAGTGAGATCAGATAGAAAAGAGATATCCTCTAGTTCTAAATCATGTAAAGTCAATGAAGTTAAATTACTCAATGATTTCAAATAACTATAGTGATTATTAGATTTATTATTTGAAATTGTCTTTATTCGCCCTTGGATAGTTAATTCCTTTAATTCTGTTAGATCGGCTAAGCTCTGTATCTCGTATAACTCATCATTTTCCTCAGCCTGCTCATAGGTTATGTCTAATTTTTGTAGTTTAGGCATGGAGTTAAACATCTTATCATATATCTCTTGTTTTCCTGGGTATAGAGATAAGGTAAGGCTCTCTAAGTTCTTCATTCCTTTCTCATACTCAACATTCTTAAGTTCGTCCGCTTTGACTCCTCTTATATCTAATACTTTTATATTCTTAAGACTTTTAAATACAAAATTCATCTTGAGTCCCAGATTATCCTCACTCAAGGTTAACTCATTTATCACATTAAGTTGCTCATATCCCTGTTCTTCTAGAGTAGTAAAATCACAGGACTTTATAGCAAGAGAGTGAAGGGATGTCTCCCCCAATGGGGCGAAATTATCTATCTTTACAAATTCTAGATTAAGATGAGTAAGATTTCTAAATTGCTTTAATGTCTCAAGGTCTAGGGAAAAGTAGATAGGATTATTAACGTCCTCATATAGGTTATTTGTTAAATCCAGTCCTGTAATAGACAAGGTTTTAAGGTTGGGAAACATAGATAAAGAGGTTAAATCCAATGGTATAATTTCCCCATCTGTAGGTTCTACATCCCCCTCTATAATATCCAAGCAATTACTACTAAAGGCTCCATCTAAGACAAGCTCACTAATAGTATTGGCCCTGTCAATTACATCAGGATTCTCCTTTAGATAGTCCTCTAAACAGACATTTCCTATTGTAAGACTTGTATCTTCCTCTTCTACAGTCATCACATCTGGTTGAATAAACACCTCTTCATTATTTTTTAATTGCTCACTATTGTACTCTTCTTGATTTACAGAATCCTCTACCTCATGTGGATTAGGAAAAACAATATAGGATACGATCCGAATTATTATCATAGATACAATACCTGCAATGATTACAGGTAAGACAACCTGATTAAACTTACTTTTTTTCATATGATCCCCCTATTAAACAGTGTATTCCTGTTCCCTCGCTATCTTAATTCCATGTAACAATAGCCTTGAAAATAAAACCATAATACATCCCACGGCCCAAGTTGAAAAGTTTAGTGGAATGTTAATTCTTCTATTAAAGATAAAATCCAATGGTATGTATAAAAAGTCCTTTAAAATTACTAAATACCCAATGGTTCTTAGATAACGGGCATTCTCCTCCACAAAAATAAGCTTTTCTTTAAAGTTAATAAATAAGGATAGTAGATACCCCAATATAAGTTCACTAAAAGTCATATAGTATAGATAATATACCTGCGGATTCTCCACCTGCACCCCTAACAGTTTACGTAATATGAAAGAGTTTATGGTAACTACTACTGGAATGGCCACTGCAATTACAATCATGGTAATCCGAAGAAACCATACACAGAGCGATACTAGATTATTATAACGTTTACTTTTCAAGTGTAAAAATCTCCTCTCATTTGGTTATTTTTGCATTTATATGGGTATTATATCACTACTTATTCTGTTTTACAATATATTTTTATTGTAATTCAATAAAAACTCTGTTTACGAAAACACTATACTGTGCTTCATAAACAGAGTCCATTTCTGCTTCCTCTACTTCTTAACAAGAATTCCTAAAGATGCTTTACCATCATAACCCTTATTCTCCTGGTCTCGACCAAAAAATATTACATCAATACAATAATATCGTCCTGTCATTTTTGACATGTCTTCTACAGGATAACACTGTTTCCCATCATAAAGATAATAACCTAACCGATGCATTCCCTCACCTTCTACCGGTATATCCTCAATATTATTATAATTATAGATCTGTTGTCGTTCCTCCTTGGAAAACTCTCCTTCATATGTATTGGAAGGCTTTAAGGGGTATTCTATGGTAATATAGTCGGCATTATAGTTTATAATACGATCAATATCCATTGCCTTTATTGCGCCATATAACTGTCCCCAGGTTAGATACTTTTCATGTTCTATGGTCTCCTCTTTATCCACACGAAGAGTCCCACTATTAGCATATTCCTCATAGTCTAAATAAACACTTTCCTCTCCTGTGTATAATTGGCCTCTAAGTACCATCTCTTTTTTATTCTTAGGTACTCTCACCTGAAAGTTATCAACCCTTGCCTCTTCCGGTCTAGAGAGTTCATTTTGCAAAGCATTGTTAACCTCCTCAAGTCTTCCAGATACGTTCTCACTTTGAAAGCTCAGTTTTATCTCATGACTAAAATTAAAAATATGTTTTACCATCCATACCCCTACTATCACTAGAGCTAAAACAAAAACGATAAGTGACGCTCGCCTAATTTTCTTATTCACGTTAGTTCTCCCCTTCTACTTCACATACTACGAAATAAATACATATGCTGTTCTATAACTTTTCATAATAAATATAATAACAGTTTTTTCCTATTCTTGCATTATATAATAAAAAAAAGCCCTTTGCTAAGTTTTAATAAATTAACAAAAGACTTTTTGCAAACTATTTCTTTTTGACAGCCCACTTTCTATTTTTTCTTTTCCACACCAAAGGTGAAAATAAAATCATCATAGGGATTAGCTCTAATCTTCCCGCTAACATATCAAACATAAAGACGCATTTTGAGAAGGCGGAAAAGCCTCCAAAATTGGCCGTTGGTCCCACTCCATCAAGTCCAGGTCCTACATTATTTAAGGTTGTTGCCACAGAGGTAAATGAGGTTTCAAAACTAAAATTCTCTATAGCAATTAAAAGGACGGAACCAATAAATATAAAAAGATACAGAATCAAATACATACTTACGGAATGAGCAACTCCTTTTTCGACTTTCTTTCCATCCACACGAATGACATGAACACTCTTAGGATGAATAAAGGAGGAAATCCCATTTTTCACATTTTTAAAAGCAATGAGAATACGAGAGACTTTGATTCCCCCTCCGGTACTGCTGGCACATGCACCAATAAACATTAGTAACACTAAGATGCATTTAGAAAAGGTTGGCCAAAGATTAAAATCCGTAGTCGCAAACCCCGTTGTGGTAATGATACTTGCTACCTGAAAAAATGCCTGTTGTATGGAATGCCCGAAAGAAGAGAAAGAACCTCTCACATTAATGCCAATCAATAAGGTAGCAACTAGGATAATTGCCAAATACGTACGCACCTCTTCATTTTTGAATATCATTTTAGGCTTACGTACCAAGATCATAAAGTAAACCGTAAAATTCACTCCAAACAGTACCATAAAGACAGCTACTACATTTTGAATATACACGCTGTATTCCGCGATACTGGAATTGCGGACTGCATAGCCCCCCGTACCAGCTGTACCAAGAGAGATTGTAATGGACTCAAAGGCATCCATTCCACCAAACAACATTAACACAATCTGGAGAATTGTTAAAAAAGTATAGATGCCGTATAGAATCAACGCGGTACGTCTTACCCTTGGCACTAACTTATCTACACTCGGTCCGGGACTCTCTGCCCGCATAAGATGCATGTTGTTACCCCCAGCAAGAGGAATGATGCAAAGAACAAACACTAGTATTCCCATTCCACCAATCCAATGGGTAAAGCTTCTCCAAAAGAGCATACAGTTTGATAAAGCTTCCACATCGGAAAGTATAGTTGCTCCTGTTGTGGTATATCCAGAAATTGTTTCGAATAATGCATCAAACACATCCGGAATCTCACCACTAATAATAAATGGTAGTGCTCCAGTAAGACTTAATACAATCCAACCTAAAGCTACACAGGCAAATCCATCTTTGGCATAAAAGAATCTCTCTTTGGGTTTTTTAAAGGTAAGTAATCCCCCGACTATAAGACAAATTCCAGAAGAAATTAGGCATGCTGCACCACTCTCTTCCTTATAGAATAGGGAAACCATATAGGGAATTACTAAAAATACACTTTGAAAAATACAGATCCAACCTAATATATAACCAATAAATCTTCTGTTCATAATTAGCTCCTTAGTATATCACTTAAATCATGCAACCCAATATCTGTGGTTACAACAATTACGTGATCCCCTTTTTCTATAGAATCCTTTCCCCTTGGCGTTATAATCTCTCTATTGCGATTGATGGAGCAAATAATTAGATTTGGCTTAAGGTTTAAATCTTCTATAGGAACGCCTATTAATTTGGAGCCTTCATTCACTTGAAATTCCAGAGCCTCAGCCTTATCTTTTTTTATCTTATACAAGGTCTCCACATTGCTTCCAATAGAGTTATTCATTGCACGAACATATTGCAAGATATATTGCATCGTAATATATTTGGGATATATGATGCTTCCAAGATTCAAACTACGTATTACCTCATCAAATGCAATACGATTAATCTTAGTAATAATCTTTCCATTGGTCTTACTTTGTGCGTATAAGGAAAGCATTACGTTTTCTTCATCAATTCCTGTTAAAGAGGCAAAGGATTCTACATCCATGATTCCTTCCTCTAATAAGATTTTTTGGTCGGTACCATCTCCATTAATTATCATTGCCTTTGGCAATAACTCAGTCAACTCTTCGCATCGTTTTCTATTTTCTTCTATGATTTTTACATAGATACCGGATTTGGTAAGCTGATTGGCAAGGTAATAGGAAATATCTCCTCCACCAATTAGCATTGTGTTTTTTACAGAGCTGTGTAGCACCCCTATTTTCAAGAAGAACTCCATAGCCTTTTTATGAGAAGCAATGATAGATACAAGGTCTTTTTCCTTAATGGTAACCTCTCCGTTAGGTATAATAACCTCCTCTCCCCTCTCCACTACACATAGAAGGATGTCACACTTCAATTTACTGTGGATTTCTTTTACCTTCATCTCATGAAGAATCGACCCCTCACCAACTCTAAAGCTTAAGAGTTCAACCTTTCCTTTATGGAAAATGTTGATATCAATTGCCGATGGAAAACGAAGTAGACGTGCTATTTCACAAGCAGTCTCATACTCAGGATTAATTACCATAGACAATCCCAATTCCTCTTTAATAAATCCAATTTCCCTATAGTAGATTGGATTACGAACTCTTGCAATCGTCTTACAATCTCCTGCTTTTTTGGCAATCAAACAACATAATAAATTCAGTTCGTCTGAATCAGTAACTGCAATTAGTAAATGGGCATCTTCTATACCAGCCTCTTTCTGGGTACTATAAATAGCACCATTCCCTACTACTCCTAATGCATCAAAACTATTAGTTATCTCTTCTACAACACTACGATCGGTATCAATAACCGAAACATCATGACCTTCTTGAATTAGCTGTTCAGCTAGCGTACGTCCAACTTTCCCACAGCCAACGACAATAATATTCATGTTATCCTCCAAATATGAATAATTTCAGTAACTAAGTATTCTTTACTAATGTCATATTATATACCTCTTTTCGTCATAATACAATAAATAGAAGGAGCCAATCTTGAGGAATATCGACTCCTTCTATTACAACAACCTATTTTTTGCATATTCTGTATATTTATCTACAAATTCTGCCTTTGCAGCAGTATACCCATCACGATTATATTTATATTTTTGCCATAAATCTAATTTCAATCCTTCATATTCTTTTGCAACGGATGGATTTTCTAAAAGATAATCTCTAAAATACACTTCATCATGGTCACCATCAAACCTAAGATGTATATGAAATACTTTTTTTGCAAACCCCTCTTCTGTATAACCTTTATTAAAAGACATTCGGTTCTCTGTCTCAGACATTAAAATGTACTCTCTCTCTACCAAGCATTCTTTTATTGCCTCCATATTACTATCCTTAGTAAGCTCCACTAGAATATCAATAATTGGTTTTGCCCATATGGTAGGGATTGCAGTACTACCAATATGATGAATACAGACAATTCCCTTTGATGGAAGGATACTGGTTAGGTAATTCTTCTCTTCTAGGTACCAATGCTTCCAATAGGACTGATGACTGGTTAGCATGATGGGGAACAGCTTCCACAATTCCTCTAAGGATAACTCCCATAAGTGTCTGCTCATACTTAAACTCTCCTCCTATAATCCTAAAATACTTGAAACCAAACCTATTATAACTCCAAAGGTATCTTATATCCAGTTCCTTGCAGTCCTAGAAATAGAAATAGTTTGCTAAATACTGCAAGTATTGAAATAGCTATTATGAAAAAAAAAACTTCCTGTACTCATCTGAGATACAGGAAGTCTGCATTTTTAAATCTGAAAGAAATCTACATCTTCATCTAATTTCTCTGCTATTTTATGATTTTCCATAGATTCTTTTAACACATCATCCGTTTTATCTACAATATGCGCTATTCTGTTAGCTATGTCTGCAGTTCCTTCAGCCCCTTCTCCTGCTGCCGATGTTATTTCATCTATTGCTTGTCTCATTTGCTTGGTGGTGTCATATAAGTGTTCTGCAATAACATTTATCTCACCTACGACATTTTTTATAGTATCAGCATCTTGATCATAATTTCTAATTGTATCTACAAATATCCTATAATCGTTTAACACTTGATTATCTACAAAATCCAGTAATTCTTTAGCATCCTTTACAACACTTTCTACAGCCTCAGAAACATTATAGGTAATATCATTTATCCTAGAAACCGCACTTTTTGAACTTTCAGCCAAAACTCTAATCTCGTCCGCAACGACTGCAAATCCCTTTCCAAACTCTCCAGCCCTAGCTGCTTCTATTGCAGCATTTAAGGATAACAGATTTGTCTGACTAGTAATTTGCAAAATCGTCTTTGATAGTTCTTTGATTTCTTCGATTGCACCTGTTCTCTTAATAGACTCTCGTAACTGTGCATTGGATCTATCAAAGATATTAATTGTGTTCTGTTGGGATTTAATTGTTTCTTCTTTTAGTTTTTCTGCACGATACTTAATCTCTTCTGCAAGTTTTTCGCCATTAAAGGTTCTCTCCTTCATATTTGAAATCTCAGTCTCAATTTCAAAGGTGGATGCATTCATTTCCTCCGTTGATGCAGAAGTTTCTTGCATTCCTGCTGAGAGTTCCTCTGTTGTAGCTGAAATATCTTCTATACTAGAGTGTACTTCTTCTACTCTAGTTAGTATTTCATTAGAAATTGATTTCATATTATTAGATTCATTCTTAATATTATTTATAGTACGAGTGATTTCTTCCTGCATTTTTAAATATGAACGGGCAATTGCTCCAACTTCATCCTTACGATTTAGTAATTTGTCTTCTATTTGAAAATCAAATCTACCCTCTTCCATAAGCTTTACTTTGCCTTGAATCAGTAAAATTCCTCCTGCAATGGCATTTCCAATTAGGTAGGTCAGTATAGCAGCTACAATTAACAAAACCCCCGCCAATAATACAATAGACAGCACCACACTATTGATTTGCTCAGATATTACATCGGTATACATACCAACAAACCACATACCAATAATCTCCCCATTGCCGTCTTTTAGTGGAACATAATATGTTTGGGCAGATTTACCTAGAATATCCGCTGTTCCAATATAATCTTTTCCCTGATTCATAACTTGATTAATTACGGCTTCTGAGGCTTTTGTACCAATCATACGATTACCACTTTCATCATGAACATTGGTGGTCACTCTGGTATCATTCTGAAAAATAGTTGCTAGAACTTCTGTTTTTCCCGTAAAATCATCAATAATTTCAAAGTTTTCATTTATTAGCGTATCCCCTTTATAGAGGTTGCCATCTACTACAGACCAACTTCCTTCATAGCTGTGGTCTAATAATTGTAGTCCCATAGTAGAATAATTCTTTAATTCCTCTGAACTATCATTAAAAACGAGGTCAGAAACTCCTTTTTGGGTAAAGAATACAACAGCTAGTGTTAAGGTTACAATAATACTTACTGATGCCAATACGATTTTCCATTTAATTTTCATAGTTCTTCCTCCTTTGTTAGATGGATACACTTAGCAAATAAAACGTCTCATCTCAGCTTGCAATAGATCCCAAATACTGCTTATACGTATATGTATAATAAAAAAAGATGTGAGTACCTATCTTATACGAGCTATTTAGTTAAAATCTGTCTTTTTACACTATACGTTTCAATGTTTATATCGACACAATTTGCCATAATAGTAAGATATTATCGCCTAAACTCCCGCTCGTCATATATGCAACAATCTTCAATATCAATAATCCCAACATCCTTTCAAATTCATATTGCAATATTTGTTACAAATTGTATACTATAACCATAGTAGTAAAGTATAAGTAAAATTATGGGGGGACCGATACTTTGGATAATTTAAAGAAGAAACTAAATGAGATGTTAAACGAACCAACAAAGGAAGAGGATACTAACATATCGTATAAAGAACTATTTTCTGATTCCTTTATGATAGCTAATACAAATGAAATGTGTTTAGAGGATTTTCTCTTAGAGGCTGGCTATGTAATCAAAAGTCAGGCAGACTTTGATACTCTACCTTCAGAGACATTGGATCATTACGTTTCCTCCCATACGAATTTTAAGTCCTGGGAGCATATGAAAGAAGAGGCTTTAGAATACTACATATTTACAAATAATTTATACTTATTCTAAGTAAAATAGCCCTAATGTAAACACTCCACCCTATTGACTTTCTAAGTCATAAGGGCGGAGTGTTTATTGCTTATTATCCCATACTTCAGACTCAACCTAACAGCAACTAACTAATCTTTTTTATATCGCTCGACGAAACTTCTTTGTTATCTTTCTTGTATTGAGCAGAACTAAGTCCAAGTAAAACACCTAAAAATGTATCTACAGCTGTAATTGTACCTATCACTTGTTCACCATAAGCCAACCCCCACACACCAGATAATCCAAAGTACAAAGTACCAAGAGCTGGTAAAAGATACTGTGCCATCCATTTTAGAATATCATATGTTTTATTACTTAGTTTCATAGCTTTCCCTCCTACAATTTGACAAACATTTGTGTTCGACTTTTCCATATTACCATATGTATGTATGATCACATTCGTATATTCTTCGTTTTTACACAAAAAATTAGCCATGTCCTAAGCATTTTCTTACTTAGAACATGACTAACTGTTTAGTTAGCTAATACCAATAATACCAACAAACATATCGCACATATTTCTATTACGATACCTAATATATTAATAATACAAATTGTCTTTTCTTTGAACACTCTTCTAAATAATGAGAATACTTCTATTCCTAAGATACCACCTAATGTATTAGTAATTATGTCAGTAATATCGCTTCCTCCTAATGCAAAAATGTATTGAGTTATTTCAAATAATAAACTTAATCCAAATACTACTATAACTTTTTCCCATAAAGACCAATCTTTTTTTATAATTGAAAGATACACTCCAAGTGGTACAAAAGCTAGTATATTATAAATAATTTCCTTAAAATATATTTTCCCATTTACAATAACTGATTCAGCAAATGGTACTAAGTTTATATTTCTCATGTTCGGAATCATTTCAGGACTTGTTACTAGTTTAAACAAAATAAGCCAACATAATAATATTAAATATAAGATAAAGACAATGAGTGTAAAATATTTTTTGTGTACTTTCATAAAGTTCCTCTTATTATAACTACTAAATTTCGGATTTATTGTACATACCTTTATATTATATATACAGGCTCACAATTTTTACAAGGATGACTAGTGATTAAGCGTTAATCTTTCCCTAACATAAGGTGTTATTTCTGTGCGCAAAAAAGAGCCCTCGTTAAAGGGCTCTTTTTTTTCTATTATTCCTTAGAACATTCCCTTTTCAGCAGCTTCCTGGATAGAAACTGGAAACCTTGATTTTACTAGGTTTGCATGGCATAGGTGTAGGAATAATGTAGGAATAAACTACTATTGAACACTTTTAACTGCTTCTTATAATACAATAGACAGTCATTTATATCTTTGGCTATGTCACAACCCATAATTGATATTTGTTATTTGTTATCTGTAGATGCACGACCTGAAATAGTAATGATTAACCCCAGTAATCCCATGCCTAAAGTAAATGGTTCCAATCCTGTTGATGAAAGTTGAAACAAAATTGCAAATAGCAAAATAGCAATACCTAACAAACAAGTCTTCATATTTTCTCTCCCCCATAAATTAAATTTTATATGACATCAGTTATTATATACTTTATTTTTCCATATATCAACAAACTATAAGAAAGAAAAGAGCTAGTTTAGTACTAACTCCTTACTCTCCCAAATAATAAGGTTAGATCTTTTTACTTTATGGAAACAGCAAACTACTTTAAAGACTCTGATGTGGTTAAAGAATTGCTTCCATTAGAACAATCATCCGACTATGTAGCCGACTTATATTGGTAATATGAGTCTATAGGTTATCAATTGTGTCTCATATTTTTGTTCACAAAAAAAGAAGCCCTTAAGCTTCTGGCTCAGTTTCTTAAATATATATTTGTTTCTAAAAATGTAGGAGTGTAGTGTATGAATAATGTATGAATGGTGTAGGAATAGTCACATTAATTATCGTAACCTTCTCCTACACCATTTCATAAAACCCTTAATATAAGCGTTTTTTATATTTAATCAGCCTTACAAAACCCAATAGCTGATATATAAACTTTTCTACTAGAACCCTTGATTTTACTGAGTTTCTTAGAACATTCCCTTTTCAGCAGCTTCCTGAATAGAAACAGCAACAGCAACTGTCATACCAACCATTGGGTTGTTACCAGCACCGATAAGACCCATCATTTCTACGTGAGCAGGAACGGAAGAAGAACCAGCGAACTGAGCATCAGAGTGCATACGTCCCATTGTATCAGTCATACCGTAGGAAGCAGGACCTGCTGCCATGTTATCTGGGTGAAGTGTACGTCCAGTACCACCACCAGAAGCAACGGAGAAGTATTTCTTACCTTGCTCTACACATTCTTTTTTGTAGGTACCAGCTACTGGATGTTGGAAACGAGTAGGGTTTGTAGAGTTACCAGTGATGGATACGTCTACACCTTCTTTGTGCATGATGGCAACGCCTTCACGAACGTCGTTAGCACCGTAGCAGTTAACCTTAGAACGAAGACCAGTAGAGTAAGCTTTTCTATAAACTTCTTTAACTTCGCCAGTATAGTAATCAAATTCAGTTTCAACGAAAGTAAATCCATTGATACGGGAGATGATCTGAGCAGCGTCTTTTCCAAGACCATTTAAGATAACACGTAAAGGCTCTTTACGTACTTTGTTGGCTTTTTCTGCGATACCGATAGCACCTTCAGCAGCTGCAAAGGACTCATGTCCTGCTAAGAAAGCAAAACATTTAGTATCTTCTTCAAGTAACATTTTTCCTAAGTTACCATGTCCTAAACCTACCTTACGGTCGTCAGCAACGGAACCTGGGATACAGAAGGATTGAAGTCCTTCACCGATTGCAGCAGCAGCGTCAGCAGCTTTTCTACAACCTTTTTTTATAGCAATTGCAGCACCTACGATGTATGCCCAGCAAGCATTTTCAAAGCAGATTGGCTGAATTCCTTTTACTTGGTTGTATACGTCAAGACCAGCATCCTTAGTAATCTTTTCAGCTTCTTCGATGGAAGCGATTCCATAGCTGTTAAGCACTTTGTTGATTTGGTCAATTCTTCTTTCATATGATTCAAATAATGCCATGATTGATTATCCTCCTTCTACCTTATTCTTTTCTTGGGTCTACGATCTTAACAGCATCTGCTACACGACCATATTGACCTTTGGATTTTTCCATAGCTGTATTAGCGTCGTCACCAGCTTTGATGAAGTCCATCATCTTACCAAAGTTAATGAATTGGTATCCAATGATTTCGTTGTCTTCGTCTACAGCGATTCCAGTAACATAACCTTCAGCCATTTCAAGGTAACGAGGACCTTTTTTAAGAGTTCCGTACATAGTACCAACCTGGCTTCTAAGACCTTTTCCTAAATCTTCAAGACCAGCACCTACTGGAAGACCATCTTCAGAGAAAGCGGATTGGCTTCTACCGTATGCAATCTGTAAGAATAATTCTCTCATTGCAGTGTTGATAGCATCGCAAACTAAGTCTGTGTTTAATGCTTCTAATACAGTTAAACCAGGTAAGATTTCGGATGCCATAGCTGCAGAGTGAGTCATACCGGAACATCCGATAGTCTCTACTAATGCCTCTTGGATGATACCATCCTTTACATTTAAGGAAAGCTTACAAGCACCCTGTTGTGGTGCACACCAGCCGATACCGTGAGTAAAACCACTAATATCTTTAACTTCTTTAGATTGTACCCATTTTGCTTCTTGTGGGATTGGTGCAGCTCCGTGGTGAACACCCTGAGCTATTGGACACATTTGTTCTACTTCATGTGAATAAATCATGTTGAAACTCCTTTCAATCTACATTTTATAAAGCAATAGAAAAGCATTTCTACTGTTATGCATGTTTTAACTGTGGTATT
>JAEZGY010000004.1 GCA_023416695.1 Bacillota bacterium
AAAGTATTCTGTATGCTTAAAGTTTTCACTGTACTCATGCATACTACCCTTTTTATTGGTTCCTGCTGTTACATTACGTCTCCATGTTGGGCTGATCAAAATGTAGCGTTGATCATTACTAACAAGACCATCATAACGAGGGGCTCCTGTTAGAATCAGCTGTTCTGGTTTATAACCGTACACTGGATGGGATAGATTCTCTATCTCATATGGGGATACGCAGAAGTAAAGTTTTGTATTGTCAAATAAGCGGTTCTGGTATTGAGCAATTCTCTGAATCGTTAGACCATGTTGTAAACAAGTAATCTCAGCATTGAATAAATCCCTAACGTATTTTTCTACTGCTGCCCAATAACCACAATACAGCTTCACATCTACTCTAGTGGCAAATACCATAGTAGCATGTAAAGAAATCAGCTTATGCCAAAAAGAATTAAATGCTAGCACTGTACCATACTTTTCTTTCAATCTTGGGTACTCTGGAGCAGTTTTATTAATGACATAGTAAATTCTAATATTCCCTTTATCTTTTCTCTCACTGACATAACGATAGAAATATTCTCCATTGTCTCCGCCTTTAAACAGCTGATCAAAAGTTAACCATATCTGTTTTTTGCAAAAGTAAGGACGAGTAAGCCAGTACACTAAACGAAGTGCCAAACACTTAAAAGAACGTGAACGCTCATCTCCGTATTTAAGATAACCCAAGGTATATTCAAATTCATTTCTAAGAACCCGTAAAGGATTCTTTTTTGTAATTACAAAATGCCAATCCCTATTGTGATATTTTAAAATGTGCTTTCCAAAACACCAGTAGCCTTCTCTAAATTCCTCATAGATTCTTGCCTGGATCTTTTTGAATCTCACATCTAAAGGCTGTATGAATCCTTGATATTCAAGGTTAATGCCAAATTTAACTGTAGAGGTAAAGGTATCTACGGGAATTGTCAACGTAAAGGTATACCCTTTTCTAACACTTTTCTTAAAGTATTTTACTAAGGTATAGATTTCATTTCTAACTCCCTGATAAACCTCTCCATTAATATAGGTGGTGATTTTTATCTGGTCATAGTTCAGAAAATAGACATTGGAAACCTCACCGTCGATAACAAGATTACCATTTTCATAATTAATGGCCATTACATAGAGTTGAATATTGCTAAACTCTTCTATAATCGTGCCTTTATAGGTTCCTGCAAGAATTTCCTTTACAGCCTTTTTCCTTCTCCTTATTTTGGCATAGAAAGAACTATTATCTACCTGTTCTTCACTGTCCTCATAATTCTCTCCGTCATCACCACTTGGTCTATAGGAGCCTTCTCCAAGCTGTACCATACCTACATCAGTAGTGAGATTATAGTCATCATATTTCAAACGAAGTAGATTAAGCCCCATAAAACGTGGTAATACTCTCTTTAGATCCACTTCATACTGGGAAATGATATGATCCGGTATATACTGTAAGGCTTCCTTCACCTTATCCATAAACTCGTCTAATTCTTCATTTAAGATAATGGCCTTATATCTGTCATTCATGTTACATGCAAACTTAATCATGATTAAGTATAACATAGCAAACTTCTCATAATCGTAGGTAGTGTTCTGTAAGGTCGGTATAATATAGTCCTCTATATCTTTTGTATACCAAGTTTTATAAAACTGGTCTGGATAATTATAGTAATCCGTTTCCAGTACATTATAGCTAAAGATTCTTCTTCTAACAATTCCATACTTAGGATCATCTTTTAATAGACAAAGTAACATGTCTACTAATGACTGATGGGCCAAGTCCTCGCGGAATTTTTTTCCCTTAATATCCTCTCTACGAATAAAATAACTGTTAAAATTTAAATTTAAATGATATAGCATAACGGACAAATCTACTATAAAATTACGCTTTCCAAACTTTAAGTAGCCCTTTGGCTGGTCTTTGGTATCTATTAAATTTGGTGTTAAGCAGACTAATCTACTTTCGTGCCTATTAATAAAGTGCTCTATTTGATGAAAGGCTCCTTCTTCATAGTACATATCCTCGGTAATGAAAGTAACATAATCGCCTGTCCAATAAGATTTGGACTTATTATAAGCCGCAGGAAGGGATAATCCTTTGCAATCAACATATTGCATAGATACATTTTCATTTGCATTATACTCGTCAACTTTTTTGCATTTTCCAGTAGCATCTAATACAACAATCTGTATCCCTACATGCGAATTGTGATGGGCTTCATTGTTGATATTATCAAGAACTTTCTTTAGTCTCTTATAATGCTCTGCATAAATATTAACTGTAAAAAAAATATTGTTCATTTTTTACTCCTACATATTCTACAATTTCATAGTATCCATATATTTCCCTAAATCCATTATATAGATAGTATGACTGTTTTTTCTCCTGTTTAGTCCTATCATCTGCATATAGTCCCCATACAAATGTTTTAAATATTTATCATATTCCTTAGGAACTGGCAACATCACTGATTCAAAAGGCACATATATCACCT
>JAEZGY010000006.1 GCA_023416695.1 Bacillota bacterium
AGGAAAGAGGAATACTAAATAGTAATCACCAATACCTAAATCGTAAAGGAGAATAGTATGTATGTACTTCAAAATTGTTATATCCTTGACTATTTAGATTTGCCCACGATTCCGTGGATGCAGTGCCGGACAACAACTATGTTGGATGATACTATTTTATGGACTGTGAAAAATGAGCCAACATATGCTGGTAAAGGATATGTTTATGGTGAGATTGGAGTGACAGCAAAGGAAGCCATGAGTTATATCAATTCCCAATATGATAGATTGGGAAAGCATCGAATGCTCCTATGTTATCCCTATTATACAGCTTCAAAAAGTGGAACCATAGATATGACCTATGAGAGGGTTGCCATTGAGGCAGTGGAGGGAAAAATCGAAAATTTAAAGAAAAAGAACAGAGTGGATGAGACCTTGTTATTTAAAGAGGAAGATTTGGAGATCTTCGGTGAGGAGAAGTTTCTTACAAAAGAAGAGACCTTAGAAATCATAGATTATAGCTGCACGTTAAAGAAACGTTTTGCTGGGGAATTAGAGTATGGTAAGAATATAATTATTTATTGGAGTTATGTAGAGGAGACACTGCGTAATATGATTCCAAAGGGAAATCCCTCTCTATTGTTTCATCAAATAAAGGTGTTGGGTGTATAAATTAATGAAAACTTGATAAAATATGAAAAAACAGTGAAATAATATGAAACAGGCTATCTTTTTATATGAAAATATGATATAAAAAGATAGTCTTTTAATTTGTTTTTTTATACTTAGAATATGTTAGAAAGTAATGTAAAATCGTATATCGGTGATAAACATTAGGAAAGTGAAGGGTAGATTATGAGAAAAAAATATGCTGTTATCGCTATGACAGTCTTAATGGGACTTTCTATTGTTGCATGTAATAAAGGAAATGGGAATGGGGATGTAAAGCCTTCTAACAAGGCAGAAGCATCACCAGGTGCTTCTGCGTCACCAGGTGCTTCTACATCACCAAGTGCTTCCCAAGAGCCTTCAAAGGATGCAATCTATACTCAGCAACAGCAGATCGAACTGGAGTCTCGTGACATTAGTGGTTATGTTACAGTAGGCGAATATAAAGGTGTTAAAGCTAAGAAAGCAGTGATTAATGTAACAGATGATTTAGTGGAACAACAAATTCAGTCTATTTTAAAGAGCAATGCCACTTATAATGACACTGCAAAGGATTATAAAGCAGCAGAGGGTGACCAGGTTGTAATTGATTTTGTTGGTAAAATAGACGGAAAAGCTTTTGATGGTGGTACTGCTGAAAATCAGACCGTAGTTTTAGGTTCAGGTCAATATATTGATGGCTTTGAAGACCAAATTATTGGCCATACTGCAGGCACTACATTTGATATTAATGTGACTTTTCCAACTACCTATGGTACAAAAGAGTTAGCAGGAAAAAAAGCAGTATTCACAATTACCTTGGATTCCATTAAGAATACTGTACTTCCTGAACTTAATGATGCTTTTGTGCAGAAGGTATCCACTACTTCTAAGACAGTAGAGGAGTACAAAAAAGAAGTAAGAGATGAGATGGAAGCTAGTGCAGAGCAAACAGCAAAATCCAAGACTGAGGATAACGTATGGGAAGCGGTTTTAGCAAATGTTACTGTAAAAGAGTATCCTGAAGATTTAGTTGAGTACTATGCGTATAATAGCAGACAGCAATTAATTACACAGTTAGCTTCTTACTACAGTGCTACTTTAGAGGATTATTTAACTGCAAACAATATATCTGAGGAAGACTTTGACAAGGAAAGAAAAGAGGATGCTAAAGCATATCTAAAACAATATATGGCTCTTCAAAATATAGCTAAAAAGGAAGGCCTTAACGTTACGGATGAGCAATATGAGACTGAACTTAAGAAGGTTCTAGAAGCAAACAATATGAAAACAGTAGAGGAATTAGAATCTACCTACGGTAGCGCAACTACAGTGACATTAAAGAAATCTCTTTTATATACTAATGTTACTGATTTCCTTGTAAACAATACCAAATTTGAATAGTAATTAATCCTAAAGGGTGCTTTTGTCAGCACCCTTTTTTCTATATTGCCACTTATATCTACTATATTGCATATTTTCATCCATAATGTCCATTTTATACTATATAAATCTTATTGTGGAGGTATTAAATGGACATATTTCTTTCAAGTGAAAAGAGTAGTAAAGAGTTAGGGCGGTATATTTCTAGTGTAGTCATACCAGTTCTTCCTCTTCTTATAGGAAATTGTATCTTTAGTCTGTTATTATGGATGATGGAAGCAGTTAGACTTTCTATTACGGCACCTTTTGTATACCAGATTTTAGAGTTATTAAATAGCGAAATATATTTTGTGTTACCTTTTTTAATCGGAGCCTCTGCTTGTAGAAGATTAGAGGTAAAGGTATTACCAGGGTTAATACTAGTGGCAACTCTTTTGGAGCCGCCTCTTAGGGAAATGGCCATAAGCCTTTCATTGATACTTAAGGATCCACAGGTAATCACTGGAATGCAGCTAGCAATTTTACCACTACTACTGGTTATTTATCTATATAGTAAAATCACTTCTTGGTTAGAAAAGATAAGCAAATTATATTATGTAAAAAAGTGGATGCCTTACATCTCTATGGTTATTGTTGCTGTATTAGTACGTTTCATTATCTATCCAATTGGTAATTTTCTAGATAATCTGTTGAGTGTAGGTATCCTATTTATTTTTTTATCACTTCCTGTTTGTGGAAGTATGGTATTAGGGCTTTTATCACCTCTTTTGCATCTTTGTGGATTTTTATTTGGAGGATTTCCAGTAACAATAGCTAGCCTCCAGATAGATGAAGTAGGTTACCTACTAGGCCCGGGGCTATTAGCTGCTTGTGTTTGCCAAGGTACAGCTGCCATATATTATGCGCTCAAAGAAAAGGAAGTAAGTTTAAGAAGAAGGGATTTAGTGTGTGGTATATTAGGTTTTGTTGCTTTTTTGACACCCGTGTTACTTGTCGTAAACGTTAGGGATAAGAAGTTACTAGCATCAGGAATGATGGGTGGTTTCTTCTCCGGACTATACTATGGAATCTTTCAAGTGGTCCGCTTTACCAACACCCTTCATCTATTGATTGGTTTGGTATTAGGCATTGTCGTAACCATAGGTTGTATACAAGTACTACAGCCTGTTTTTGATTCAGAAGGGATGCTTTTACTTGGGGAAGAGGAAACCTTGACAAACCAGGTCCAACAGTATAGAATTAAATAGTTTTGCAACTACAGATAGGTATTAGAATAATAAAGTACAGTTTATATAGAATTAGGAGGGTGCCCCTTGGCAGATTTAAAGCAAGAGATTACAAAGAGAAGAACGTTTGCAATCATTTCCCATCCCGATGCAGGTAAGACAACGTTAACGGAAAAGTTTCTTTTATACGGTGGAGCAATTAATCTTGCAGGAAGTGTAAAGGGAAAGAAGACTGCTAAGCATGCGGTTTCAGACTGGATGGAAATTGAGAAGGAGAGAGGAATCTCTGTTACGTCTTCTGTGTTACAGTTTAATTATGATGGTTATTGTATCAATATCCTAGATACTCCAGGTCACCAGGACTTCTCAGAGGATACGTATCGTACCCTGATGGCTGCAGATTCTGCTGTAATGGTAATTGATGCTTCTAAGGGAGTTGAGGCCCAGACAATTAAATTATTTAAGGTTTGTGTTATGCGAAACATTCCTATATTTACATTTATTAATAAGATGGATAGAGAGGCTAATGATCCATTTGAGTTATTAGGTGAGATTGAAGAAGTATTAGGCATTAAAACTTGTCCAATTAACTGGCCAATTGGCTGTGGTAAAAACTTTAAAGGTGTTTATGACAGACAGACCAAGATGATTTCTCGTTTCCTAGCTGCTAACAATGGTCAAAAGGAAGTAGAAACCATTGAGGCCGAGTTAGGGGATTCAATGTTAGATGACTTGATAACTAAGGAGTATCATGACATTTTATTAGATGATATTGAGTTATTGGATGGAGCTAGTGACGAATTTGATATAGAACAGGTTGCCCAGGGTAAATTATCCCCTGTTTTCTTTGGTTCCGCATTAACCAATTTTGGTGTAGAGACCTTTTTAACTCACTTTTTAAATATGACATCTTCCCCTCTTCCTAGAATCTCAGACTTAGGAGAGATTGATCCATTTCGTGAGGAATTTTCTGCTTTCGTCTTCAAAATCCAAGCGAATATGAATAAAGCCCACAGAGATCGTATTGCTTTTATGCGTATCTGTAGTGGGAAGTTTGAGGCAGGTATGGATGTGTATCATGTACAAGGGGATCGAAAGACTAGGTTAAGTCAGCCACAACAAATGATGGCAGATGAGCGTAAGCATATAGAAGAAGCCTACGCTGGAGATATTATTGGTGTATTTGATCCGGGAATCTTTTCAATCGGAGATACTATTGTATCTCCTGGAGTAAAATTTGCCTACGAAGGAATTCCAACCTTTGCTCCAGAGCATTTTGCTAAGGTGCGTCAGGTGGATACTATGAAGAGAAAGCAGTTTATTAAAGGAATCTCTCAGATTGCCCAGGAAGGTGCCATTCAGATATTCCAGGAATACAATACAGGAATGGAAGAGATTATTGTTGGTGTTGTAGGTGTTCTACAGTTTGAAGTATTACAATACCGACTAGAGAATGAATATAATGTGGAAATACGACTAGAACCATTAGCTTATGAGCATATACGATGGATAGAGAATACAGAAATTGATGTGCCTGCTCTTCGTGTAACCTCAGATACTAAGAAAATCAAAGATCTTAAGGGAAATCCGTTATTATTATTTATTCACCCTTGGAGTATTCAGACTGTGATAGAGAGAAATGAAGGCTTAAAATTAGCTGACTTTAAAAAGAATTAAGATTATGCCGGCGCTATATTCTATAGTTGCCGGTTTTTTGTATAGGTAAGCATATATATGGGAATAATCAGCTAAACAAATTAGGGACATAATACTACTCTTAGTCACAATGTCAGGTTGAGATAACTCTTGAAATATGCTATAATAGATAAAAGGCATATTTTCTTTGGGAAGGAGAAAATTCCAAATAATATAGTTTATATCCAAAATATATCTGACAAAAAAGATAGGAGTGATGGTTATGAATAAGGTAATAACAATAAGTAGACAGTATGGGAGCGGCGGAAGAGAAATCGGTGAGAAGTTAGCCAAAGAATTAGAGATACCATTTTATGATAACGAGATTATCACAAGGGCTGCAAAGCAAAGTGGTTTTGCAGAAGCTGCATTTCAACGAGCAGAACAAAAGGCGACGAATAGTCTATTATACTCCATTGCTATGGGATTAAACTCATACGGGAATCAAGAATTTGGATTTTCTACCTTGTCCATTGACGACCAGATTTATCTGGCTCAGTCAGAGGTGATACATAAGATGGCTGATGAAGGGCCATGTGTCATGGTGGGAAGATGTGCAGATTATCTCCTTAGAGAGAAGAGTAATGTAATGAATGTATTTATATGGGCTAGCCTAGAATCTAGAGTGAAGCGTGCAGTTGAGGTTTATGACATGCCACCTCATAAAGCAGCAGAGCAGATATTAAAGATTGACAAGAGAAGAGCTAATTACTATAATTACCATGCCAATGAGAAGTGGGGCCGTGCTGATAACTATCATATGTGTATACAAAGTGATTTTGTTGGAATTGATGGTACGGTAGAGCTGTTAAAGAATTTTATTTTAAAAGGTGAATAAACAATGAAGTTTGTTAATAAATTAAACAGAAAATACCTGCAGATATCTTTATATGTTATTTTTACATGTATTGTCATATACTGTTTGAGTTTAATTGCAGCCAATGCTCCAGATATCTACAATACATTAACAGGAAAATTAGGCAAGATACTTAGAGTACTAAAGCCAATCATTATAGGATTTGCAATTGCCTATGTGTTAGCTGGTGTCGTATCTTTTATTGAGAGAAAATTAAAACATTTAAAGTTGTTTAGTAGAATGAAGAGTACAAGAGGACTGGCAGTACTTATTACTATATTATTGCTACTAGGGGTTATTTCTCTTATTATTACCCTTTTAGTGTATAGTGTGACTGATCAGATTCGTCTGACTAATTTTGATAGCATAGGTGCCATAATTAAGGATTATACTGAAAGCTTTAGTGCATTTGCTAAGGAATTTACAGAGAAGTTGAACAGCCTGAATATTGAATCTAGTGAGATTAATAAGGTGATTAAAGATGCCAGTGAGACAATATTACAGAAGGCTTCCTCTTTTATCTCTGGTTTTGGTAACTCCTTGTCTAACATTACTGGTTTCTTCTCTACCTTATTCTTTAGTGTCATAATTGCAATCTATCTGTTAATTGATGGTAAGATGATTGGTGGAATGGTTAGTAAGATTAGTCGAGCATTATTTAGTAAAAAAGTTAACATTAAAATTAGACGATTTTTACATGATGCAGACTATGTATTTTCTGGATATTTGAAGGGTACCTTATTAGATGTTGGTTGTATGATGATTTTAATTAGTACGACGTTAGCTATCGTGGGAGTTAAATTTGCTGTTATTATAGGTATTATATCTGGATTGGGTAATCTGATACCGTATTGTGGTCCTTTTATCGCTTATGGTGCCTCTGCCGTGGTATGTTTAGTCAATGGAGAATTTACCAAGATGATTATTGCAATTATAGCGTTGGTAATCGTGCAAGCTATCGATGCCAATGTGCTTGGTCCAAAGCTTTTGAGCCATAGTATTAAGGTGCATCCACTGTTAGTTATTATTTGCTTGATTATTGGTAGTTCTGTTGGTGGGCTACTTGGAATGTTACTTGCGGTACCAGTAGGTGTACTGATTAAGGTTATTTTTATGAGGTTTATCGACAATCGTCTGGCCATGAAGGAAGCATTAGCCGATGGGCCAATGGAACGTTCACCTGATTTATGGGAGCCAGAGGAGTTTCCAAAAGAGGAAGATAATTTAATTCATTCCGCAGAAGAAATAGTAAATGAGATTTCAAAAGAAATAAATGAAGAGAAATAGAATGAAAGCTCTTTGCCTAGAAACTAGGCAAAGAGCTTCGTTATTTGGAACATAATGTTGATATTTTATATCAATTCATATATACTAAAGGACATGTAGAAAAGCAGGCAAATGCTATATTAGATAAAGGAGAACCAATATGACCAAAATAAGAACAAGATATGCCCCTAGTCCAACAGGACGTATGCATGTAGGAAACCTTAGAACCGCATTGTATGCTTATTTAATTGCAAAGCATGAAGACGGAGATTTTTTATTAAGAATTGAAGATACTGATCAGGAACGCTATGTAGAGGGTGCTACTGAGATTATATATAACACATTACGTAATACTGGTTTAATTCATGACGAAGGTCCAGATAAGGACGGTGGAGTAGGTCCTTATGTTCAAAGTGAACGTCAGGCTACTGGTCTTTATTTAGAATATGCGAAGAAGTTGATTGATAAAGGAGAAGCTTACTATTGCTTCTGCAGTAAGGAGCGTTTAGAAAGCCTAGCAACTAATATAGATGGAGAGGGAAAGGAGATTTCCCACTACGATAAGCACTGTCTTCATTTGTCTAAGGAAGAGATTGAGGAGAACTTAAAAAATGGAGTGCCTTATGTAATTAGACAGAACAACCCTGAAGAAGGACAGACTACCTTCCATGATGTTATTTTTGGAGATATAACTGTAGATAATGTAGAACTTGATGATATGATTCTTATTAAGTCTGATGGATATCCAACCTATAATTTTGCCAATGTAGTGGATGATCATTTGATGGGCATTACTCATGTTGTTCGTGGTAGTGAGTATTTATCCTCTTCACCTAAGTACAATCGTCTTTATGAGGCTTTTGGTTGGGAGGTTCCTGTGTATGTTCATTGTCCTGTTATTACCAATGAGGAGCATAAGAAGCTTAGTAAGAGAAGTGGACATGCATCCTTTGAAGATTTAATAGAGCAGGGCTTTGTATCAGAGGCTGTAGTGAATTTTGTGGCACTACTTGGCTGGAGTGCTCCAAATAACCAAGAGATTCTATCTTTAAATGAACTTATTGAGCTATTTGACTATGCTAATATTAACAAATCCCCTGCGGTTTTCGATATGGTGAAGTTGAGATGGATGAATAGTGAATATATTAAGAATATGGATGAGGACAAGTATTTAGAACTTGCACTTCCTTATGTAAAGGAAGTAATCAAGAAGGAATTAGATGTAACTAAAATTGCAGACTTAGTTAAGACAAGAATTGAAACTTTCTTAGATATTGCTGATATGATTGACTTCTTTGAGGAAATGCCTGATTACGACATTGCAATGTATACCCATAAGAAGATGAAGACCAACTCAGAGATATCTTTAGAGGTATTACAAGAATTACTTCCTGTATTAGAGGAATTAGATGAGTACTCTATCCCTGCTATTGAGGCCACTGTGAAAGGCTTCATAGAAAAGAAGGAATGTAAGAACGGTATTGTATTATGGCCACTTCGTACAGCAGTAAGTGGAAAGCAATCTACTCCAGGTGGAGCATGGGAGATTATGGAGATTCTAGGTAAAGAGGAATCTATTAGACGAATTAAAGTAGGTATCGATAAGCTGAAAGCAGCAATAGAAGGATAAGAGAAATCAGAATGAAAGTTAATCAATCGCAAAAGCAAGCTATTATGCATAACGAAGGGCCTATGTTAGTATTGGCAGGTCCTGGTTCTGGTAAGACCTATGTGATCACTTCTCGGGCTAAGGCGCTAATAGAGGAACATCATGTAGCACCAAATCACATTTTGGTAATCACCTTTACGAAGGCAGCGGCTGTAGAGATGCAGCAACGATTTGAGAGACTTATGAGAAAACAGCATACGGGGGTGCAGTTTGGCACCTTCCATGCTGTTTTCTTTCAAATACTGCGGTATGCTTATGGCTTTACTGCGGCAAACATTATCAAAGAGGAAGAAAAGTCTCAGTTTTTTCGGGAATTAATCCGTCATATGGAGTTAGATCTAGACGATGAGAAGGACTTTATCTCTGCTATAGAGGCTGAGGTAAGCCTAGTGAAAGGGGATATGCTAAATCTAGAGCACTACTATTCCATGAACTGTTCAGAGGAAATCTTTAAGAAAATCTATCATGCCTATGACGACTATTTAAGAAGACATAATCAGTTAGACTTTGAAGATATGCTGATTTTCACCTATGAGTTATTTGTACAGAGACCAGATATTCTCACCTTATGGCAGAAAAGGTTTCAATATATCTTAATTGATGAGTTTCAGGATATTAATACTCTGCAATATAAGATTATTAAGATGCTTGCCAAACCACAGGATAATCTCTTTATTGTAGGGGATGATGATCAATCTATTTACCGTTTTCGTGGAGCAAAGCCAGAGATTATGTTGAATTTTGAGAAGGATTATCCTAATGCGAAGAGAGTGTTACTAGATATTAATTATCGTTCTACTAAGGAGATTATAGATAGTGCAGGACGGTTAATTAAACACAATAAGAAAAGATTTCAAAAGGAAATTAAAGCAATTCATGGTGATGGTCAGAAGGTTAAATTACAGGAATTTGCTTCTCTTTCCTTAGAAAATAAAGCTGTTATTGAAGAAATTAAAGCCTATCATGAAAAAGGGGTGGCTTATAGTGATATGGCAGTAATCTTTCGAACCAATATACAACCACGAAGTTTAATTGAAAAATTGCTAGAATATAACCTACCCTTTAAGATGAAGGATTCCATTCCTAATATCTATGATCACTGGATTGCAAAAAATCTGATCGATTACATTAATATCGCTAGAGGGGCTAGAGACCGTGGAAGCTTTTTGCAGATTATGAATCGACCAAAACGCTATATTAATCGAGAGTGCTTAACCACTCCCCAGGTAGATTTTATACAGCTAAGAAGTTATTATGCAGATAAGATGTGGATGCTAGAGCGCATCAATAAGCTAGAATATGATTTAGAGATGATAAAGGGTATGGATCCCTATTCAGCAATTTACTATATTAGAAAAGCGGTTGGGTATGAGGAATACCTTGAGGAATACGCGAAATTTAGGAGAATTAAGGTGGAAGAGCTAACAGATACTCTTGATGAGATTGCAGAAGCAGCTAAGCCTTATAAGACCTATGAGGAATGGGTAGCTCATATGGAGGAATATAAAGAAGAACTGCAAGAACAGAGTAGGCATCGCTATGAAAATAATCAGGATGCCATTTCTCTAGCTACCATGCATAGTGCCAAAGGGCTAGAGTATGAAATTGTTTTTGTTATCGATGCTAACGAAGAGATTACCCCTCATCATAAGGCTGTTTTAGAGGAAGACTTAGAAGAGGAGCGTCGCATGTTTTATGTAGCAATGACAAGAGCTAAATCCATGTTATCCATCTTTTGGGTAAAAGAGAGGTATAATAAGGAGCTAGCCGTATCCCGTTTTGTAAGGGAGTTATTTTTAGATTCTGAGGAGTTGTCAGAGGGAGTAACAATCTACCATAAAAACTATGGGGAAGGTGTTATTGTAAAGAAACAAGAAGGGAAACTTTGGGTGAGATTTAAAAAGATGGAGGGAGAACGTCTCCTAGATATCAATTACTGTTTGAATAACCAGTTAATACAGCTGTAATTATTAAAAATAGAGTTTTGATTGCGAAGCAATTTCCTATGTAACAAAAAAGGTCGTATATAACCAACATGTCATATACGACCTTCAAATTATTATTCTTCGTCGTCTTCTACCATTGAATCGAATTCTTCGTCATCTACTAGCTCATCATAAGCATCAGCAACTAGTTCAAATTCTTCGTCGTCTTCGATGTTTTCTAATTCTAAGTCATCATCAGAAGTGTGTTTAAAACGATATAAGAATACTTCTTCAGACTCATCATTTAGTGGAAGTAAAGCAATGTAATCTCTGTCTTTAACAGGGAATATAGCAACTACTGCACATTCTAATTCAGTATCATCATCCAGTGTCAGGGTTACGGTCATATCATCTTCATCTTGTAGACCGTATTCAAAATTATTATTTTCGTTCATGATATTTACCTCAATTTCATAGATTATGATAGAATACATTTTCTCAAGAAAACACAGGTATTATAGTTATGGGTATAGACACCCTGATTATCAAGTACAATTATCTCTATCACATAGTATGAATGTATCAGATTCTAGCATAAATTGCAAGGTACAACCTATAAAGATAATAAAAATGTGGTTACACCATAAAGAAATGTCACCAATTGCCGACATAAATATAGAAAAATATATTGACAATATATTAAAATAGCATAAAATTAAAAAGTGTAAATCTTTTTAAAATGAGAGAGGAGAACATTCGTGGTTACAACCAATGCTAATGATAGCAGACCAAATGACAGCGGGCGCAGAGAGTATAGAACTAGCAGAGATAATGCTTCTCAAAGTAGGACTGACAATAGAAGTAACCGTCCTTATAACAAAAGCGACCGTCCTTACAACAAAAGCGATCGGCCATATGAAAAGAGTGATAAGCCTTTCAACAAAACCGATAGGGGCTATACCAGAACCGAGAGGACTGGAGAAAATGGAGAAAAATCCTATAACAGAGGAGATCGACCATTTAATAGGACTGACAAGCCTTATAATAAAGATGGTGCTCAAAGACCTTTTAATCGGGATAAAAAACCAGGTTCCTACAATAGTTTTAATAAAGGAATGGACAATAGGTATGGCGGTGGTTACGGCAAGGACGAGGACAACGAGACAAACAAATACTCTAAAGGCAGTGGTAAAGACCAGAGAATGACCAAGTCCTCTTCTAAGGATAAAGAGGTGCAACCGGACAAATTCGTTGCTGCAAAACGTCTAGAAAAAGAAAAGAAAGCAATGCAGAAGAA
>JAEZGY010000009.1 GCA_023416695.1 Bacillota bacterium
AGATACAGAGTACGATGTCTATCATGCCATATTACAACTACCGCTAAAATATCGCATGGTAATTCATTTTTTCTATTATGAAGATATGAGCATCTCTATGATTGCTAAAAGGCTCTACACAAAAGAAGGCACAGTTAAATCCCAGCTCTTTAGAGCTAGAGCTCTTCTAAAAGAAATATTATAAAAACAGCTGTCTACCACATTAACCCTTTGGTAGACAGCTGTTCTATTTTCTTTACTCTCTTATTCCTTCATGCTTCTCTCGTTCCAACATATAATCAGTTGGACTAATTCCTACATACTTTTTAAATATACGACTAAAATAGTTAGGATCATTGTAGCCTACTAAAAAACAGATTTCTTTAATTGTTTTATCTGTATTATTAATCAATTCCCTTGCTTTG
The DNA here is from genome assembly GCA_023416695.1 of Bacillota bacterium. Lineage (GTDB taxonomy): Bacteria > Bacillota > Clostridia > Lachnospirales > Lachnospiraceae > KM106-2. The sequence goes on from JAEZGY010000009.1 coordinate 405, forward strand.
GTTATTCGTAGATTGTTTACCCACTCCACATAACCAAAACCAGTGGCCTCTTTAAAAATCTTGCTAAAATGTTGAGGGCTAAGGTTTACATAGGTAGCAATATCATTTAACGTAACTTCCTCTGTAAAATGTTTATTAATATGCCCTATAGCAATATTTACAATGCTGGTCTTACGATCCACCTTCTCTGTCTTTAGCGCTCTTAAGAAGCTGTTAAGTCTTCTCCATGCCCAACTTTCTTGTTCCTCAACTGTAAAGTTAAGGATTTCATTATATTCTAGGTAATAATCAAACCCTATATTCTGACCCTTATACTCTCTTTTTGCTTCATAATTAATGATATAAAACAACTCAAGCAACCGGTTGATTCTCTCCATAGAAGAAAGAGGTCTTAAGGATTCAATAATACTAGAGAATACTTCATGGGTTTCATGTCGATTATATTTGATGCTTTCCACTAAAACATTCATCAAATCATAGTATTCATGAATGACAGGATAACTTTTGTACCTAATTTCTTTATAATGTAGTACTGGACCTTCATTCATATATTTGGTACATCGTATGGTCTCTAAGTAGCTTTCATGAATGTAATCGATAGACTTCACACTGCCTATAGCTATAAAGGTATCAACCCCAAAGGTTTCTTTTAATCCCGCATGAACCTGTCTTGCGATCTTAACAGACTCTATTTGAACTTCCTTAGCATCTTTATTTTTATCAGCACTTACATATACCATAATTCGCTGCATCATCTGTGGGCCAATAGCACACTTCTCTCTGGTATTAATAATCGCCTTTACTCTTCTTTGCACTTGGGTAACAACACGGTCCAAATTCAGATACTGATCTTTATAATTTTGGGATATCACAATGTTCATCATATACCCATATTTTCCAACACCAATAAGATCTATATATTGATTTAATTCAGCGCTATAACTAGGATTAAATAAAATACCGTAGATAAAATGCTGTTCCACAAAATGAAGAGCTGTATTAAGCACATGCTCCTCTTCTCTAAACTTCTGTATTCTATCAAACTCCTCTTGAAGACTAATTATTTCCCTTTTTATTGCTTCATAAAGCTGTTGTGTAGTAACCGGTTTAAGAAGGTAATTATTCACTCCAAGTAACATGGCCTCTCTCGCAAATCCAAAGTAATCATAAGCTGATACAATAATGATATGTACGCTTTTATTAAAGCTTCGGATCTGCTTAATAGTCTCTAGCCCATTAATACCAGACATTTTTATAGCTATAATGATAAGGTCTGGTTCTTGGTTAATTGTTTCTACTACAGCATCATTTCCGTTTTTTGCAACACCAACTATTTTTGCCTCTTTTAGCTTGTCACTTAATACTTTTTCAATCAAACTTACTGTTGATGAATCCGCATCGGCAACCAATACTTTAAACATCTGCTTTATTTCCTCCGTAAAGACAAACAGTTAGCATGTACTACTTATCCATTTCAAATCTTGACTTGCTATCTAGTATCTCTATTTCACTTTGTATAATCGTAATTGATAATTCTTTCATCAAATCTACTTCATAGATTTCTACATCATTTCCATATTCATCTGACACCACTCTCACTACAGGCCGAAGCGGCATGCTACGGTTTTGTTTTGCTATCACTCCATAGGTCATATCAGACAATCTTACCATGGAACCATTAGGGTAAATGGCAATCTGCTGTATAAAGCGCCCTACTAGATTGGTATCGAATTTGCTTCCGGAGCATTCAATTAGGTAATTAACAGCCCTTTCATTGCTCCATTTATTTCGATAACATCGATCTGTAGTTAGTGCATCATATACATCGGCAATAGCAACAATTCTTGCAAAATCATGAAGATCTCCTGCCTTGATCCCCCTTGGATAACCAGAGCCGTCCATACGTTCATGGTGAGTAAGAGATACTATCCTAGATAGTTCAGTAATCCCAACACTTCGTTTTAGTGCTTGATAACCCAAGACGGTATGCTGTTTAATATACTCAAACTCCTCTGGTGTCAGTTGTTCTTTTTTAAACAACACGTTCTTATCAAGTAAAACCTTCCCCATATCATGGAGCATAGTTCCTACTGCTAATTTCTGCAACATACTTCGACTATACCCAAGCTCCTTAGCTAATAGGAGGGAGTAAACTGTAGTACTAACAGAGTGAGAAAAGGTATAGTCATCTGTAGCACTTATGTCATTCAAACTCACTTGTACATCTTTGTTATATAGAATATCATTAATAATACTATCTACTGAATCAAATAGTCCATCTACCTCTAGAGTACTTCTCTTTGTAAACTCCTCTATTGTGGAGCGTAGGACTTTTTTACATTTTACACGAGTTTTTTCAGAAATGGCATCAGGAATAGCGATCCCATCACTTTTATTGTCTTCTATGTAAACATATTCGATCCCCATATTATG
>JAEZGY010000062.1 GCA_023416695.1 Bacillota bacterium
ACGCCCTTTCCTTTTATATAAACAAGTACACTAGCGGTTCCTAAATCAATTCCAATATCACAGCCCAACATGCAGTTACTCCTTTCAAACTATCTTTCTTCATCTATTCAATATAGCAACATGTACCTTTGTTGTCTTTCTCATACTAATACATCCTATATTATAAACAGTTTTTCACATTTTTTAAAGTTTTTTTTTTAAATATTACTAAAAGTTATTAATTTTACATCTTTCAACCCATTTTATACTACATTTTGCCTATAACACCCCCTAAATTCTTATAGTTGATTGTTCTCTAATATGTTTCCTAATTTCTTTCTCTTATGAATAAATAAACTAGTACCTCCTATTAAAACGCCTACGAAATAAAAAGCAGGTGCAAAAATAATAAAGTACTGTGTAATAGAACTATTTATATTGGCATACTGCTGTATAACAAAATAAAATAGACACAACACAAAAGTAATCATGTGAGCATAAAGTTCTTTTTGGCTATAGCGATATTTCTTACAGAATACCGGTAATAATACGGATTGCTCCTTTGTCTTGTCTTTCCTTAAAAGTTGTCCAATCATAAAAGGCCCTACTACTATCCATAGAAGAAAAAACATCGTCCCAGATAGTGCGCAGCGATAATAAATACGAATAAAGAATTCCATCAACAAAAGTACCATTAACCAAAGCCTAATTTGCCTTATAGCTTCCAAGGCTGCAACATTACGGACTAACTTTTTAATCTGGCATGCTTCATTTTTCATAATAGTTCCTCTCCTCTTACCTATGAATAATTAGTTTTGGAAAAGCCCTTTTAAGTATCTAAGCCAATATTATAACATGTCCTATATAGATATTCCAGTTTATTTATTAGTGTATAATTTTATGTAGTATTGAAAGGCATAAAAGAGTTCTAAATACCTATGTATTCAATGAGGGCCACCCCAGAAGCCACATCCTTCTGAAACAGCCCTCTATTATAATTGGTTATATTCCTCTTTACTATTTATTCTTCATAAACGATAAATCATATGCTGGGTTTATATAGTAGAAATTATCTGCATCTAATTTGTCCTGAGTAATACGAAGTGCTTCACCAAACCTCTGATAATGCACAACTTCTCTCTCCCTTAAGAACCGAATTGGGTCACAAACCTCTGGATCATCAACAAGTCTAAGAATGTTGTCATAAGTGGTTCTGGCTTTCTGTTCTGCTGCCATATCCTCATGCAAATCAGTAATTGGGTCGCCCTTTGATTGAATGGTAAGTGCACTCCATGGTACACCACCTGCAGATTGTGGATAAATTCCCAAAGTATGATCTACAAAGTATTTATCAAAGCCGCAATCTTTAATTTGTTGTGGAGTTGCATCTTTTGTTAACTGGTATACAATAGCACAAATCATTTCCAAATGAGCCAATTCTTCGGTACCAATATCAGTTAGTATTCCTGTAACTTCTTTATATGGCTGAACATATCGTTGTGATAGATAACGTAAGGAAGCACCTAACTCTCCATCTGGTCCCCCATATTGGGTCATTATAACCTGTGCTGCCTTTAAGTTGCACTTGGAAATCTTAACTGGGTATTGTAATCTTTTTTCATAATTCCACATCTACGCTTTACCACCTTTCCAAGGCCAAGGCTCATCCGTCCAAGTCCAATAACAATCATTATCAACATCAGTAACTAACAATGGTCCATACTTTTTGGAATACTCGTCTAGTGCTTGTTCTCTTAAATCTCTGTATTTTTTATAGTAAAGTAATGCTTCTCTATCACATGGATGGGTATCTAAATAAAGTCCTACATCCAAAACCGCAAAGCTTACTTCCGAAATAAACTGTAATAGGCTTTCTTTTTCACATTTATTCATTGGACACCTCACATTCTTGAGCCACACTTAGTCCACCATGGTTTTACCAATTCAGGGAAAATGGTTCCATGTGCTAAGCCTGCCTCACCTGTAAATACTTCTCCCCATTGTTGCCAAGGTACATAAGCCATTGCAATTGGCATACAGTCTACTGGGGCTTCCATAGTATTTGGGCATTCCACTACATTTTTAGTACAATTGCCGCAGGAGGTTTTGGCTTCTTTACAGTAATACCTATTCCCTAACGTACAATTATAGTCTCTATTGTGTCTACAATTTCTTTGATCCATATATAACAGATTCCTTTCAAAGTTTCATTCCCGCACTATATTGTATGTCTAATAAAAATGAATGTGCTTGTATATCTTACAGCATTGTAAAACTTGCTATCTTATCCATAACCATGTATAATAGTACTACGTGGTAAATATATCCACATATATGTAATAATGAAACTGGAGGGGATACATATGCTGTTACGAGCAAAAGAAACCTGTATTGAACAGGACAACTGTACTACTAATGATATCTATTATGTTGCTTACAATAGTTTCTATCGCGACCATAAGGCCTTATTCCATGTTATGAACCTACAACAGAAATATATTTGTAGACCATCTTTTATCAAAAGGTCCATTTGTGTGTCGTTTCATTACACCCATGTAAACAATGAGGTAATGAATCGTTTTTGGAAACAACTAGAGCAATACAAAGATTATGTTGATAAAGTAGCTATCGTTGGTGTACCTATTAATGCTAAAGCTATTTTCACTGTAAAATCCAAATACATGGGCAGTGATTTAGCACCTTATCAATTCTTTGCTAATACAGAAGCGGCCGTTCGCTGGCTAAAGAAATAATATTATAGACAAAAAACCCGGGTACCTTGCACAAAAAGTACTCCCGGGTTTTCTTTATTCCCTTTCCATCTATTTCATTCAACTCGTTACGTATTCCACTGGTAATAACTCCTTAGCTCTGTTTTTCCACAGAAGATTCCACCATTCTTTATAATTACTTTTTCACTTGGATAGTTGTAATTATATATCATCGCAAGAAGCTCTGGTACTTCCATACTCTTTGCCTGTTCCAATAAAAGACTTAATAATAATGTACCATAACCATTATTTCTATATTGTGGCATTATACTATAGGAGATACTTCCACCATGCTTTTTAAGTGCAGGTGTTAATTTATGACGAACCTTACCGATTCCAACGGGAATATCATTTACTATTAACCAAAAGATACTTTCTGCTACTGTTCCTTCTTCTAAATTAATACCCCGTCGAATCTCATCTCTTCGAAGAAGCCATTTTTTATATTCCTCATAAGATAACCCATTAGCCCCATTATAGAACCCATTTTCATGGGCAGGAATCCTCTGTAGTAATCGGTAAACTAAAGGCCCATCCTTAGGCGATAAAGGCCGTAGTTCAATGCCAGTCATATTTTAGCATCCTCCTTTGCCCATTTTTGATATCATTACTCAACACTCTTTAAGGATTCAACCATATCTATTTTTTTCAAATGAAAATACATAACTATGTTAACAAAAAATGAAAACAATATGGTCAAAACAAAACTATAGAGATAACTAAAGTTCTTTATTGTACGGCCAAACATCATAATGTCAACCTCTATAGTCTTTACTACATAACCATGCAAAATAAGCCCAAGAACAACTCCTATTGCAGCCCCAATCAAAGTCAGTAGTACATTTTCTCGATATACATATGTCGCCACTTCCCCATTATAGAAACCTAATAGCTTAATCGTTGCAAGCTCCCGTTTTCGTTCCGTTATATTTATATTATTTAGATTGTAAAGTACAACAAAAGCCAGAAGACCTGCTGATATAATGAGCACCCATACAATGATATTAAAATGGCTCATTAAATCTGTAAGCTTTTTATTAAAATCTGTGATAAAATTTACTCCACTACACCCACTATTTGCAATTAAGGTAGCTCCTAACCTAGATTCCTCCTCCTCTGTCTGGCTTTTACTTAGCAGTAAAATACTAGTCATTTGAGGTTTATCTTGAAATAGCCCCTGATACGTATTCATAGACAAGAAAACATAATTATATAGATAATTTTCTACAATATAAGATATTTCTACAGGTTTTATCTCTGTCTCACTTATCTTTAAGTTTATTGTATCACCTACAGATAAACCTAAACTAGATGCTAGCTTTTCTGTAACAGCAGCCCCTTTGTCTGGAAATACATACCGTTCCTTTGTTTTACGATTTCGAAGTTCTATGTATTGATTGATTTCCTCCGTGTTTTCTGGAATATAGAGAATAACAGTCTTCTCTTCTTTACCCCCACTAACCTCGATGGATTTATTATATACTTTCGTATAACCCTGTATTGTAGGCTGCTTTTGGATAAGGTTCTCTAAGTTCTGAAGCTCCTCTTTAGTAATGGTGGTATTTAACTGAACGTCTACATTGTACTTAAAAATCTCTTTATATTGATATTTAACAACATCAAAAATAGAGTCTCGCAAGCCAAAGCCCACCATTAATAAGGCCATACAACCTCCAATACCGAATACAGTCATAAAGAATCGTTTTTTAAAGCGAAACAAATTACGTATGGTTGCCTTTTTTGTAAAATTAAGCCTTTTCCATATAAATGAGACACGTTCTATCAGTACTCTCTTACCAGCCTTAGGCGATACTGGACGCATTAATTCTGCCGGTTTTCCCATTAATTCTTTATAAGTAGCCCCAATAGCCGCTAATGTCGTTACGGCTACTGAGATAGAGACCGCAATAAGGGCAGGTTGCAGTTGCCACGGAGCAAAATACTCTGGTAGCCCTACATACATTAAACCATAGGCTGTAATAATGATATATGGAAATAATTTTTCTCCCACTAATACCCCAAGGATACCTCCACTAAGGGTTGCAAGAAGTGCATATAGGAGATACTTTGCTGTAATAGATTTGTTACTATAGCCCAAGGCTTTTAGAGTGCCTATTTGCATTCTCTGCTCTTCCACCATTCTTGTCATAGTGGTGAGACTAATTAAGGCTGCTACAATGAAAAATATCAACGGAAAGACATTGCCCAAGGCACCTATTCTGCTTGTGTCTTGCCCAAATTCCACATAGGTTTCTAGAGAATTACGATCTAGCACATACCATCTGAATTGTTTTGTTTCTGCTACTGCCTCGATTCTTTGCTTAACCTCATTTACCTTGTTCTCATATTCCTCGGTATATGCCACTAATTCTTTAGCCCCAGCAACACGTACATGAATTTCTGAATAAACACTTGATGGGAAGGAAGACATTGGCACTACCACAAAACCATCTACTTTACCATTGCCTATAGAACAAGTTCCTCGATCCCAGCTTAGGTACCAACAGCTATCTCCCATCCCTACAACTGTCTGCTGTTCACCACTAGAAAAAGTAAGTTTATCCCCTAACTCAATCTCATGAGCCTTTGCAAATGCATTATCTACAAGACACTCTCCTTGATTTACCGGAAATTCACCTTCCCTTAGAAGAAAATTATCCCTTCCCTCTTCCGTAGCAATCTTCCTTATATTATATTCTAGGGAATCTCTAGTACAAGACAATTCCTGTGTCATATAAATAGAGGCTTTTTCTACTCCCTTGACATTGGATATACTTTCTAAATCTTCCTTAGTTAATCCCATTGGGGAAATCACTCTGATATCCATCATTTCACTTTCATCATAATAATGATCTGCAGAATATCTCATGTCTGGCTCTGAGCTTCTAACTCCGGAAAAGAAGGCTGAACCAAGGGCAACAATGAAAAAAATTGAAATAAATCTACTTTTACTCTTTCTAATTTCCCTAAAAAAATCTTTTCTCAGTGCTTTTTTCATGCTCTCACCCCTTACCACTCGATGTCTTCTACAGAGGCCTTTTGCTCATTGATTTGTTGGGATTGTACCTTCCCATTTTTTATTGAAATGATACGGTCTGCCATAGGGGTTATGGCTTGATTATGGGTTATTACTACAACAGTCATCCCCTTCTCTCTACTAGTATCCTGTAAGAGTTTTAGAATTGCCTTACCTGTTACATAATCTAATGCTCCTGTAGGCTCATCGCAAAGTAACATCTTAGGATTTTTAGCCAGTGCTCTAGCAATGGATACTCTCTGTTGCTCTCCACCTGATAATTGAGCAGGAAAATTCTGTTTTCTATCACCTAACCCAACTTCCTCTAATACCTCATTGGCATCTAAAGGTTCTTTACATATTTGCGATGCTAACTCCACATTCTCCAATGCAGTCAAGTTTTGCATTAAGTTATAGAACTGAAAAACAAAACCTATGTCCTCTCTACGATATTTAATCAGTTGTTTCCCTCTTAAATCGGACACTACTGTATTATCTACGGTTACCGTTCCCTCTGTTACACAGTCCATTCCTCCCAATATATTTAGTATGGTAGTCTTTCCTGCACCACTAGGACCCACAATAACCACAAACTCCCCTTTTTCTATCGTAAAGGTAGCTCCCGCTAACGCATCAATAGTGACCTCCCCCATATTATACTGCTTTGTAACATTTTCAAAACTGATATATGATTCCATGCTACATTACTCCTATCTATGTAATTGAATGCTATAAAAAGTACAAGTCACATACTCCATCTTCTATTCTAATCTTTTTTTCATTGTACCACAATGTAGTTATTTTATTAAGATTACCTTAAATTTTATTTTAATGATTGCAAACCCATCCATATTATGGATACAATATTAGTATAATGTAATACTTTGCAGTTTAACTTATAGGAGAAATTGGGTGAGACAGTGAATACAACGAGCTATATCCCGGAAGATTCCACACAAGCAAGTGCTTTTCTTCGTTATTCCCCTCAAATCGGCTATGGATTAACTAGAGAGCAAGTAGATGCTCGAATCAAGCTAGGGCATACCAATGTGCCAGTGGAGCCCCCTTCCAAGACAACTAAGGAAATACTATTTAGCAATACGTTTACGTATTTCAACTTAATATTCGCTATAATTACAGCCTTACTTATTTTTGTGGGTTCTTTTGTAGATTTAACCTTTGTTCCCATTATTGTAGCCAACACCCTAATTGGAATTATCCAGGAAATCCGTTCCAAAAGGGCACTAGATAAGTTATCTGTACTTAATACTCCTAAAGCTACGGTTCTTAGAGATGGACTTAGCCTTACTATACCTGTTGAAAATCTAGTATTAGATGATTTAGTTATTTTCTCAGCAGGGAACCAAATTGCTGCTGATGGAGTAATCCTAGCTGGCGAGGTTCAAGTAAATGAGTCTCTAATTACAGGTGAATCCGATCAAATAACCAAGCATCCTGGTGATTACTTGCTATCTGGTAGCTTTGTGGTGTCTGGACGCTGCCAAGCTCGACTTGATAAGGTAGGTAAGGATTCCTATGCCGCTAAATTAACTGCGGAAGCGAAGATTATGGATACTACAGAGCAATCCGAAATGATTCGTTCTCTGAATAAATTAGTAAAGGTTGTTGGTATCATTATCATTCCTATTAGTATAATCTTATTTTCCCAACAATACTTTTACAACGATACTCCCCTAAAGGATAGCGTTACCTCTACTGCAGCAGCCATTATGGGAATGATTCCGGAAGGTCTGTACCTTCTAACTAGTGTAGCTCTTGCAGTTAGTGTAATCCGTCTAGCCAAAAAGAAGGTTCTAGTTCACGATATGAAGTGTATTGAAACCTTGGCCCGTGTGAATGTGCTTTGTGTTGACAAAACAGGCACAATAACTGAAACCAAAATGACTGTTAATGAATTAATTCCATTAAATAATTATGATTCTTCAACTATGCCTCCATTAGACCTGTTAATAGGTGATTTTGTTTCAGCCATGGAGAGAGATAACGATACAATGACAGCATTAGCGGAACATTTTACTAATAGAACAGGGAATTACCCTAAATCCATTACCTCTTTTTCCTCAGCTACTAAGTATAGTAGTGCTACTTTTACTGATAACGTATACGTTTTGGGCGCCCCTGAATTCGTACTTCAAAATCAATATATAGACTATGAACAACAGATTACCTCTTATAGTCGTGAAGGCTATCGTGTTTTGGTGTTTAGCATCTATCATGGCACTATTGATGGAAAGATGTTAAATGCACCAGTAACTCCTTTGGGACTAATCTTACTAAGTAATCCCATTCGAAAGGAAGCGAAAGCAACCTTTCAATATTTTGCAAAACAAGGAGTTACCATTAAGGTTATCTCTGGTGACAATCCAATAACAGTTTCTAAGGTAGCTACAGAAGCAGGTATACAAAATGCCAAGAATTACATTGATGCCTCTACTCTTACTACTATGACGCAAATCCGTGATGCCATGGAAAAATATACTGTCTTTGGTCGCGTGACTCCAAATCAAAAAAGACAATTTGTACAAGCGCTGAAAGAAGATGGAAATGTGGTTGCTATGACTGGTGATGGAGTAAATGATGTTCTTGCTCTTAAAGATGCTGATTGCAGTATTGCTATGGCCTCTGGAAGTGACGTAGCAGCCCAGGCAGCTCAACTTGTTTTACTGGAATCTAACTTTGCTTGTATGCCTTTTGTTGTTTTAGAAGGGCGACGGGTTGTAAACAATATAGAACGTTCTGCTAGCCTATTCCTAGTAAAGAACTTGTTTTCACTTTTACTATCTATCTTCTCCATGGTATTAATGGTAAATTACCCTTTGCAGCCTTCTCAGATTTCATTAATAAGTATGTTTACCATAGGAATTCCGGCCTTCTTCTTAGCCTTAGAATCAAATACCAAACGCATTAGCGGTCACTTTATGCCTAATATTCTGCTTAAGTGCCTTCCAGGTGGTTTAACTGATTTTATCGCAGTAAGTGCATTAGTTCTATTCAGCTTTGAATTCGAGGTAGGTTCCAAAGATGTATCCACAGCAAGTACTTTAGTCCTTGCCTTTGTAGGTTTCTTAATTCTATTCCATATTAGCCGTCCAATGAACCGATTTAGATGGATTGTAATGACGAGTATGGTTGCTGGTATGGTATTCTGTAGCATCTTTATGCGAGACCTCTTCCAGATATATGATATTTCTCTAAGATGTACAATGTTACTTGTATTATTTGTAATAGCCTCTGAACCTGTATTTCGTTATTTAAGCCTGATTGTATCTAACCTACGTACCTTCTTCCATCGACATAAGCTACGTAAAGCAAAGATAAAAGAGTGGGAAGCAAATGGTTCTTTCGATAAAGGATATTCTGAAACGGAATCATTAGAAGAAAGTGATGATGTTTCTGATTTGCAAAAGGAACTGTTAAATATGGTAACCCCATATAGTAAACATAAAGATAAATCCGCTCGTAAAACAAAACCGGAGCGAGAATTTTAACAAAGGAGATATGTGTAATGAATCAAGCAGTAGAATATTTTAAAAAACAAGATATGGAGTCAAGGATTACAGAATTTGAAGTTTCTAGTGCAACAGTGGAACTAGCAGCTAAGGCTGTTGGCTGTGAACCACAACAAATTGCTAAAACCCTCTCTTTCCTAGTAAATGAGGTTCCTATCTTAGTTGTAGCAGCTGGAGATACTAAAATAGATAATAGTAAATTTAAAGCTCAGTTCCAAACCAAGGCCAAGATGCTTACTCCAGAGCAAGTTAACTCTCTCATAGGCCATAGTATAGGAGGGGTTTGCCCCTTTGGTATAAAATCTGGTGTAGAGGTTTATCTAGATATCTCTCTGAAACGATTCTCCAATGTTTTCGCTGCCTGTGGTAGCTCCAATACAGTAATTGAGCTTTCTATTAAAGAATTAGAACTACACTCTGCCTACCTTGAATGGATAGATGTTTGCAAAGGCTGGAACGAATAAAAAAAAGAGCTATTTCACTTACGTGAAGTAGCTCTTTATATTTTACATATAATACAGGATTCACTATGTATAATACTTTATTCTTTTACACCACCAAGTGCAACACCGGCAATAATATACTTAGATAACAAGAAGTATACTACAAACAGTGGCAATACGGTAAGAGAAAGACCTAAGTATACAGAACCGAACTCTGTCTTATAGATATCTCCTCTAAGCAAACCAACCATAATTGGCATAGTTCTTTTCTTAGGATCTGTTAATATGATCATAGGTATAAACAAGTTATTCCAGCTACTTACGAATGCAAAGATTGCCTGTGTAGCCATGGCTGGTTTCATAATAGGAACAACGATTCTATTAAAGATACCAAATTCACTTGATCCATCAATACGAGCAGAGTTTACAATATCTATGGACAGAGATGCCTGAAGATACTGTCTCATAAAGAATACTGTCGTTGGTGCAGCAATTGCCGGCAATATCAAAGCAAGGAAGTTATTGGTCATACCAACCTTATACACCATTTGATAGAAACCTATACTAGTAACCTGTGCAGGAAGGACCATAATTGCCAAGATAAAAGTAAAGAAAGCTTGGCGGAACTTCCACTGATATGCTGATAAAGCATATGCTGTTAAGGATGAGAAATATACAGTAACTACCGTTACACCAGAAGAAACTATGAAAGAGTTCATAAAGCCTCTCATGGCATCAAAGTCCTTACCATCCAAAACAGCCCTGTTACTTGAGAAGAAGGTAGATGGTATTAATGAAACTGAGTTCTGCATAATCTGTGTTGTAGAACGGGTAGCATTTACAAACATTATATAAAAAGGAAAAATACTTAATATTGCTAAGAATATACATATAATATACTTTAATATCGTATATACTTTTGAGCTAAATTTTCTTTTTTCTATCATAAAGCCGCCCCCTTTACTGCCTGTTCGGCTTTCTTAAGATCCTTCTTCACTTTCTTTTCAATCTTCTTCTGTTTAGCAGCATCCTTATCACGCATAATAAAGAATACAAATACGGATAATACTGCAATAATTAAGAACATAAGCATACTAGCAGCAGAAGCACGGTTATACATATAACTTCCCTTAAATGCTTGATTATATATAAATAAACTTGTTGTTAATGTTGCATCACTTGGTCCACCATCATAGAGCATCTTCGGAATATCGAACATCTGAAGACCACCAACCATACTAGTAACCAATGTAAATAATAGAATTGTTCTCAAGTTTGGAAGAGTAACATAGAAGAATACTTGTCTTCCAGTTGCTCCATCAATTTCAGCTGCTTCAAATAGCTCAGGGTTAATACCCAAAACACCTGATATTAATACTATCATAGTATAACCATACCACATCCAGAACTGAATAAAGGCAATAATTCCTTTTGCAGTCCATGGTTGCATTTGAAAGAACACAGACTTATCTATAATACCTAATGTTTTTAAAATACTGTTTACAGGTCCAACAGGATATCCAAACAAAGAATTGAATAAGATAGCTATTGTTGCTGCAGTAATAATATTAGGCATGTAGAATAAAACCTTGAATGCGCCTTGGCCCTTAACCTTATGACGGTGATTAGTAAACCAAGCCGTAAGTAATAATGCTAACAAAATCTGTGGTATAAAGTTCATTATCCAAATAATAACTGTATTTACTAACGAAGTCTTAAAAGACGGATTGCCCAAAATTAATTGAAAATTCCTTAGTGGTTCATCTAATATTTTCCAATCTGTTGCAGTTACCCCTTTAAAATCAGTGAAGCCTAAGACAGTGGTAAATATAATAGGATAAAGTGAAAAAATTAGGAACGCAAGTACAAACGGAATACAGAATATATATCCAAATCTAGCGTAACTAACACTTTTACGCCGCATAAGCGTCCACCTCCAGTAATATGATAAGCTTATCTTGTAACCCAATAAATGACATAATGTTTTTATTGCATAATTTAGGGGCGGCCGGATAGGCATCCGCCCGCCCCCTAACTACTTACGATTTAATTATTATTCTACTACTATATCAATGTTATCTTTAACTTGTTGTTTGAAGTCTGCGATAGCTTGATCACGGCTCTTATTTCCAGCTGTATATTCACGAACCTGGCCTCTCCAGTAGTTGTTAATACTTTCATCAAACTGAGTTAAGTTCTTACCAGTTGCATTCTCGCCAGCAGGAACGAATACATCAAACATATTCTGTCCGCCTAAGAATTCCATAGTACCATCAGATTTAGCCATTACTGTACCGGATCCAACTGCATCCTTAGTACCTTTCTGACCATCAACCATAGTACCATTAGCCCAGAAATACTGAAGGCCTGTTTCACTGCTATCAAGAGTGATCCACTCAATAATCTTACCTACTGTTGCAGGAATCTTTGTATCTTTGTTACCAATAATCCATGTACCACCCCAGAAGAAACCAACTGTAGGTTCACAGATAGCCCAATCGCCATATGTACCTTCGCCAACTTTTGTTCCACCACAGTTTTGGCCAAGAGTATAGTTAATTAACCAAGCAGGACCAAAGAAACCAAAGATCTTCTTAGCGCCAGCATCTCTCATGTCAGCAAACCAAGCATCTGTCCAGTCCTGAGTATCATTGTGATAATTATTGTCTTTTAAAGTCTTAGAAAGATCTAAGAAGTTTTCACGTTTCTTATCAATTGTAAGCTTGCCATCAACAACCCAACCTTGATCGGAGCTGTTTTCAACTGCATGCCAGATGTCACCATCACCAGAAACGATACCATAGCCTTTAGCTTTTAAATCTGCTGCAGCCTTGAAGAAGTTATCCCAAGAACCAGCAAGTTTTTCTTTGATTGCAGCTGGGTCTTCAGTTCCCCAAACATCTTTAGCGATAGAACGACGATAAATAAACGCACCACCAGTTGCTTGGTATCCAAGACCTACAACCTGTCCATCTCCTCTAGTACCGATATCAATTGTGTACTGAGCGATAGCAGCTTCTTTAATCTTAGCATCAACATCAATTCCTAAATCTTTGTAAGCAGCTGCATACTTGGAAGCATCTCCCTGAGTATACTTAAGAACGAATGCTGCTTCTACACAGTAGATATCTGGAGCAGCGTCTCCACCCTGCTGTAAAGCAGCGTCAAGAGCTGGTTGATATTCACCGTTAGTAGTAGGAACAATTGTTGGATTAACTTCTAACGCAAAATCTGGGTGAAGTGCTTTGTACTTATCCATCATCTTAGGAACTTCATCAGTAAATGCATAGAGGTTAAGTTTCTTAACACTTGGGTCATCAGAAACAGTTGGAGCTGGAGCCTCAGTAGCAGCCTTAGTTGGAGCTACAGTAGCTTTTTCACTTGCCTTTGGTGTAGCAGTTGGATCAGTACCAGCTTCTTTTTTGCCGCAGCTTGTTAATGCAAAAGACATAACAAGAAGACAGCTAAGGAATAAAGCAATAAAACGTTTCATAAAATCCTCCTCTTTTTTATGTAAATTTTATACATCTTACGAGTAAAATTATACAAAAAATTTGTTGTACATGCTCCTTGTTTATTGCTATCTTATAATCATTTATTGCTAAATTAGTAGTTTCTTTGTTAATATTATATACTTTTAATAATTAATAACCCTTTTTTATTGTAGTTTTTAATCATATACGTGAGAACCACCATAAAATTGATTGGTAATTTTATATAATGAATACATGATAGTCATTACTTTACCTCATAAAGTGCTTTATACTCCGATGGAGTACAGTGATTCTTGGCCCTAAAAACACGATTAAAAGTAGCAAGGCTACTAAAGCCAGATCTCATAGCCACTTGCATAATCGTGATATCTGATTCCATTAATAACTGCTGTGCATACATAATTCTTCTATTTACTAGATATTCATAACAACTAACATTCATAACCCGTTTAAACAATCTAGTAAAATGATACTTACTAAAGCCCGCAATATTAGCAATATCATCAATTTTAAGATTCTCGGTACAGTGGTCATTAATATATTGGCATACGTTAAAGAAACGATCTATATACTCATGTTGCTTGTGGTTTTTTCCCGTAGCTATAATCTCATTGCGATCAATGCACTTTCTTCCTATAACGGAAAACATTCGAATTAACAACGCATAGGATGAGGCTACTCTAAAAGGCATTTCAGAATAATATTCTGAGGTAATATCCAGGATTAGGGTCTTTACTTCATTATGAATGTCCGACATAGATTCCTCAGAAACAACTATACAAGGTCGCAACAACTGATATATAGAATTAAACTCATTTAAATCATTAAGCAGGGTACTATCAAATTGAATGATTATCCTTCTTCCAGTACTTGGTGCTTGTATACTATGTATCTCTCCTGGTGGTATTACCAGTATATCATATGGGGCTAGTACGTATTTTGTCTCATTTATAGATGCTGTATAGGTATTTTCTAGAGGCATAATTACTTCAGTGGCTGTATGCCAGTGTATAGGGTAATCTTCATTTTCTTTATTTAAATAAATCTTTAACTTCAAATTATCATTATAATTAACCACTTCACGAATTCCATTTATTTCTTCAATCATAAACTTCCTTCTTTCATTTCTATAATAATAGATAGCCTGTGTTAGTTGGCAGTATAGTATTGTCTATTCTTATTTTCATGTTATAATACGGGCAACATTAAGTCAAGTCTATACTTTTTAGACAATGACTCTATAGGCTAATAAAAACACCACATAAGTTACCCTACTATTAAAGGCTTATGTGGTGTCTAATATACTTTAAGTTAGTTATTACATGATATTAAGAACTTTTAGTCAACAAGCAGACTGTCTCTATATGTGAAGCATGGCCAAACATATCAACCGGTCTTGCCTTCTTAACCTCATAACCATGTAACGCTAGATATTTTAAGTCTCTGGCAAGAGTGGCAGGATCACAGGATACATATACCACCTTTCTTGGAGCCATTGTGATAATTGTGTCTAGTAAACTCTCTGCACAACCTTTTCTAGGCGGATCTACCACAATAACATCTGCACTTATGCCATTCTCCCTATACATCTTAGGAAGGACCTCTTCTGCTGCACCAACGTAAAATTCTGCATTAGCAATTCCATTTAATTTCGCATTTTTCTTAGCATCCTCGATTGCTTGAGGAACTATTTCTACTCCATATACCTGTTTTGCCTTCCTGGCAAGGAATAGAGAGATAGTACCTATACCACAGTATAAATCCCAAACAACTTCATTCCCCTTCAAATCAGCATAGTCTAAGGCTTGTTTATAGAGTTTTAGTGTCTGTAATGGATTCACTTGGAAAAAGCTAAGTGGAGAAATATAAAACTTCACTTCCCCAATATAGTCTGTAATAGTAGGTTGCCCCCATAGGGTTACTACTTGATTACCCAAAATAACATTGGTTTTCTCCTTGTTAATATTTAAGCAAATGCTAGTCATATTTGGCACTTTTGCAAGTCGCTCTAATAGTATCTCTTTATAAGGTAGGTCATCTCCATTAATTACAAGACAAACCATAATCTCCTTGGTGATAAATCCTACTCGAGTAAGAATGTGGCGAACCAAACCCTCATGAGACACTTCATTATATACACTGATATGATACTCCTCAAGGAAGTCTTTTACGATAGTTAATAGCTCTTTATTCTCCTTAGCTTGTATTATGCAATCCGTAGTTTCTATAATAGTGTGCGTTCTAGAAGCGTAAAAACCGGTAGCTACACGATCTTCTTTATTTAACCCAACAGGAAACTGGGCTTTATTACGATAATAATAAGGCTCCTCCATGCCAATGATTGGCTCAAGCTCTAGTTTATTCGAACCATTGTCATTAGTGTCATCTTTAGAGGTTACTGTAAATCCGCCTATACGTGTAAGACAGTTCTTAACCTTTTCTTCTTTATATGAAAGCTGTTTCTCATAAGAAATGTGCTGCAGCTGACATCCTCCACATTGTCTTGCGATTTGACACCTAGGAGTAGTACGGAAGGGTGATGGTTCTAGTATCTCTACTAAACGTCCATATCCATAATTTTTCTTAGCTTTTAGGACCTTTACTTTAACCTTATCTCCATCTACCACATCCTTAATAAAGAGAGGATAGCCATCTACACGACCTATCCCTTCACCCTCAGAGCCCATAGATTCTATAGTAACAATAAATTCATCATTTTTCTGTATCATAAGGCTTTATCCTTTTCTTCTATTCCTTAATATTGGTTCTTCGAATATTCGTTTCAAAATATCGATTGTAACCAATCCACTCCATTTTATCATCCCCACTACGAAGAGCCTCTGTCATAGTCTCCAGTCTTGCATCTGTAAGGTCGGCTAGACTTAATGCTAGTGCCTCCATTGTAGCAGGAATCTTAGGGGACCCATATTCTAAAGAACCATGATGCGCTAGTATACAGTGTTTTAACTGGGATGCTAATTTAGCTGGAAAGTTCCCTAATGTATTTATTCTTTCATTTATCATTTCCACACCTATAATTAAATGCCCAAGAAGCTGCCCTTCGTCGGTATAATCATTTTCAGGAAATGGAGAAATCTCTTTCAATTTTCCTACATCATGAAACATTGCTGCAGAGAGAAGTAAGTCTCTGTTTATAACAGGATAGTTCTGGGACATAAAATGACATAGTCTCACTACCCCAAGAGTATGCTCTAAAAGTCCACCCTGAAAGCCATGATGAACACTTTTAGCTGCTGAATGAGCACAAAAATTCTTCTTAAACTCGCTATCGTCTATAAAGAAGGATTTCACCAACCCCTTTAAAGGTCCATCTTCCATAGAGTTAATAAAACCAGTAAGTTCCTCATACATAGCATCAATTCCCTGTTCAGATAATGGAATATAATCATCAGGAATATATTCCCCTTCTTGCGCAACTCTCAATTGATCAATATGAAGTTGTAGTGCATTTTGAAAGAAAACAACCTTACCTTTTACAAAGATATAATCTAAATCATTAAAATTACTAATTCCATTGGTCAAATTCCAAACCCTAGCATCTAATCCACCTGTCTTATCTTGTAGAGTAAGAGCATAATAGCTTTTACCAGTAGCCTTTTGACATGTTTTTTTCGATTTACAAAGGTAGACTCCTTGCACCTGATCTCCTTCATGCAAATCTTTTATATATACCATCTGTATACCTAACCTTTCTATTCTACAGAGTCATAAAACTCCAATCTGCTAAACTCATTATAATATAGGAGCCCATAATAAGAAAGGGGGAATTTATCGGAATTACCCTTGATATGACTACTCATAATAGCTATAATAAAAGCAATATATGAACTTAACATATGAGGTAAAACTGATGAAAAAAGTACTTATAGTTTTTCTTTTTGGATTATGCCTTTTGACCAGCTGTAGTGACCAAAAGAAAATCCAGATAGAAATCGAGCCTGACTCCATTGTTTCTATTGCAATATCCGGATATCCCACTATGTTTGCTAATGGAGATTCTATTGATAGCACAACTGACATTAACAAAATTACTAGTATCACTTCTTCTTTTAACAAACTTACTCTAACGTTTTATAAGACCAAGGAAGAATGGGATAAGCTTAGCCCTGCCTCTACAAAGCGACAAAAGGATACCATTACCTTTTACAATGCAAAAAAGGAATGTGTAGAGCGTATTACTAGAGTAAATAACTCCGAAGGTACTTTTATCATCAAGTTACTGGATCAAGAGGTCTATACTGTATCTGAAGAGGATTATACTAAGCTGAATACCATCTTTGATACCTTAATAGAAGAGGCTGTAGATGGAAGGTTAAATTCTTAATCTTCCATCTACAGCCTCATTTATCTCACTTTATAAATACTAATTACTAACCTTTGAAACCACCACACCTATGTCCATAGTGGCCCACTCCTCATCCTGCTTTCTCATAAGCTTTATAGTTGCCTTACTAGCTTTCCCAAGTTTATTCAGCCTGTTATAGTACTGGCTCATAGAAGTAATCTGAACTCCTTCTAACTCTAATATTACATCCCCTTTTTTGATTCCTGCCAGAAAGGCTGGAGACTTCTCCTCTACCTTAGTGACATATACTCCGTGAGATATATTTAACTTTAATGCTTCTTCTCTACTAATATCAGAAGCTACTAAACCTAAGTATAGGTTATCCTTCTGCTCCATCATTCTCTCAAGCATAGGTCGTATAGAGGATATACTTAAGCACGTATTAAGATTGGCATTCATATCAGATATAAATGTATCCTTGTGAGTAATCACACCTAATATCTTACCTTTGTGATCTAAAATAAATCCATAACCATTAGAATAGCTCGGCATGGTAGTGTTAATTAACTGCACCTTACCATCGGTAATATAGGCATCATACTGTTCATTGGAGATTACTCCGTAGTCTAGAGAATTCATATAACCATTAGGACTTCCCATGGCAATTACAGCATCCCCCACCTTGGATATTGATGAATCTCCCATCTCAGCCACTACAACAGTCTCTTGACTTCTAGTACCAATCTCATTTACATCCAACTTTACTAAAGCAACACCTATCTGGCGATTTATTCCATATAACTCACCCCGATAAGTACTTCCATCAGAAATCTTTACCGTGATGTAGTTAGCACCATCTATTACATCACCATTGGTCATAACCAATATCTTGTTATCATCTATATGAATAATAATCCCAGAGGTGTAATGATTCTCTTCAATAGGATTGTTTAATATATCTACACCAACTTTAACACCATTCACTGTCACTAAGGATTTTCCAACAACCGTCTGTACCGTACTTATTTGCGTAAGAAAACTGCCCTTTTTATCCCCACTTATTGGATTCGTATCAGGTTCTTTGGTAGGCATATTGGTAGGTTCTGGGGTGGTAGTAACTATCGGAGTATAACTAGGCAGAGGAGTCTTCGTAGGTACTATGGTGGAGAGGTTATTAGGACCTTCTTGCGTTATATGTACTTGACTCTTATCTAACCCTAATAGATCTTCAAATAAAGGATAAAACACACAAAAAGTAAAGCATGCTACACCACCAAAGGTTATTCCTAATGCTATGGTAAAAGCAAACTTCTTAATCTTAGTCTTCTTCTTTGGGCGAATGGTCTCCTCAATAAAGGTATATCCCTCTACATTGTTCTTGTCTTGTTCTGTATCAGTTCCACTATAATGTTCTTGACCGAATTTATCATCTGACATAAATTACTCCCTTACAACACATTATTAGCTTACATAAGATTATATTATCATTTACATATGAACATTATATGAATAGTTTGTAAACACAAACTAATTGTTTTATTTTGTATGTAAATAAGTTAAAATAGAACTAAACTATATACCCATCAAATCTCTTGTTTATAATAATACCTACGGTAGAAAGGCTAAGTAATGAATCCAAAAGTATTAAACACTTTAGAATATAATAAGATTATAACGCAATTATCAGAAAATGCTAGTTCTTCTTTAGGAAAAGATCTTTGTAACCATCTACTTCCTAGTTCTAACCTAGCAGAAATCAGTAATTTGCAGCAAGAAACGGCAGATGCTCTTAGCCGTCTTCTGAAAAAGGGAAGCATTAGTTTTAGGGGTGCTAAGGATATTAGAGCCAGTCTAAAACGACTTGAAGTAGGAGGCACTCTTGGTACCATAGAACTTCTTAATATCAGTTCCCTCTTAGACTGCACATTACGTGTGAAAGCATATGGAAGGACCGACCATGAGGAAGAGTTAATAGATACGTTATCAGAACTTTTCAATGGCTTGGAACCATTGACTCCACTTAATAATGAACTTAAGAGATGTATTATTTCGGAAGAAGAAATAAGTGATGATGCTAGCTCTACTCTAAAGAGCATACGTCGTTCCATTAAAACCACTGGAGCCCAGGTTCATGATCAGTTAAATCAAATAGTAAACTCTAGTTCAGGTAGGACCATGTTGATGGATGCTATTATAACTATGCGAAATGGTCGCTACTGTCTTCCTGTAAAGGCTGAATATCGTTCCAAGTTTCCAGGAATGATTCATGACCAATCCTCAACCGGCTCCACTCTATTCATAGAGCCTATGTCTGTTGTGAAACTGAATAATGCCATACGGGAATACGAAATAAAAGAACAGGAAGAAATCGAGCGTATACTTGCTGAATTAAGTAATCTTGCCGGAGAACAGACGGCTGCTCTAGCTTATAACCTTCACGCGCTAAGTAATCTAGATTTTATTTTTGCCAGAGCCTATTTAGCAAAGCAAATGAAGGCATCCCAACCTATTTTTAATGAAGATGGCTATATAAACATTAAAAAAGGACGCCATCCACTCATCGATAGTAAAAAAGTTGTCCCAATTGATATATATCTTGGCAAAGAATTTCATCTACTAATCATAACAGGCCCTAATACCGGAGGTAAAACCGTATCCTTAAAGACCGTTGGATTATTTACTTTGATGGGACAGGCTGGGTTACACATCCCTGCTTTTGATGGTTCCTCTCTTGCCGTATTTCATGAGGTTTATGCAGATATTGGAGATGAACAAAGTATTGAGCAAAGCTTAAGTACCTTCTCCTCTCATATGACAAATACCATTTCTATTTTAAATCAAGCAGATGATAACTCTTTGGTACTATTCGATGAACTCGGGGCAGGTACAGACCCTACAGAGGGAGCCGCCTTGGCAATATCTATCCTATCTCATCTGCACCAACGTGGAATTCGCACCATGGCCACTACACATTATAGTGAGCTTAAGGTTTATGCTCTCACTACAGAAGGAGTGGAAAATGCTTGTTGCGAATTTTCTGTAGAAACCTTGCAACCAACCTACCGACTTTTAATAGGTATCCCTGGAAAGAGTAATGCTTTCGCCATCTCTAGTAAGTTAGGACTTTCTGATGCCATTATCAATGATGCTAAGCTAAGAATTACTACAGAGGATAAAAAATTTGAGGATTTACTCTCCGACTTAGAAGAAAAGCGCGTTACAATAGAGAAAGAGCAGGAAGAAATAAAGCGTTACAAGGAAGAGACGGCTGCCTTGCAGAATAAATTAAAAGAGAAAAGTGCTAAAATGGATTCCTCCAAAGAAAAGATTCTTAGAGAGGCCAATGAGGAAGCTAGACGAATCTTACAGGAAGCGAAGGATTATGCCGATAGCACCATTAAGAAATATAACAAATGGGCAGGTGAAAGTGGTCTTAACAGGGAAATGGAGCAAGAGAGAAACGCCCTTAGAAACCGCCTGAAGGAAACTGACTCCTCTCTAACTAAAAAAAATAAAAACCAACGAAATAAAGCAAACAAACCTAGTGACTTTCAGCTTGGAGATGCTGTTTTTGTTATCTCCCTAAATCTAAAGGGTACCATCAGTTCTCTCCCAAATGCCAAAGGGGATTGTTTTGTACAAATGGGAATTCTTCGATCCCAGGTGAATATTAACGATTTAGAATTAATCGATGAACCTGAGATTACTGGTCCTAATTTGCAAAAAACAGGAAGTGGCAAAATCAAAATGAGTAAAAGTTTTCAAATTAGTCCTGAGTTAAACATTATCGGAAAGACTGTAGACGAAGCTCTCTCTATTGTGGAGAAATATTTGGATGATGCTTACCTTGCCCATTTACCACAGATCACAATTATTCATGGACGTGGTACTGGTGCTCTAAAGAATGCTGTTCACAGCCTTTTAAAACGTACAAAGTATGTAAAAAGTTACCGAGTAGGTGGCTTTGGAGAAGGCGATCATGGTGTTACAATTGTCCAGTTTAAAGAGTAAATATTACACCAGCCACAGGTTACTGTGGCTGGTACTAAACATACAGGAGGATATCGAATGGTAACCAAACAAAAAATACTTATTGTAGATGATGACTCTAATATAGCAGAATTAATCTCACTCTACCTAACAAAAGAATGCTTTGAAACATTAATCGTCTATGATGGTGAAGAAGCTCTGCAAAATTTTCCGTCCTTTAACCCAGATTTGATTTTACTCGATTTAATGCTCCCAGGTATAGATGGTTATGAGGTATGTCGGGAAATCAGAAAAGTCTCCTCTGTACCAATTATTATGTTATCTGCTAAGGGAGAAATTTTTGATAAGGTATTGGGATTAGAATTAGGTGCTGATGATTATATGATTAAGCCTTTTGATTCTAAGGAGCTTGTGGCTAGGGTAAAAGCGGTGTTACGTCGTTTCCATACTACTCCTTCTCAGGAAATTACTTCTGAGGCAAACAAGCTTACTGGTGAATATGTGGAATACCCAGACCTTACAATTAGTCTAACCAACTATACAGTAATTTGTGATGGAAAACGAGTGGATATGCCACCAAAAGAATTAGAACTGTTCTATTTTCTTGCCTCTCATCCAAATCAGGTATTCACAAGAGAACAGCTATTAGATCACATTTGGAGTTATGAATATCTTGGCGATACCAGAACCGTGGATGTACATATAAAAAGACTCAGGGAAAAAATAAAAGATCATACAGCATGGTCATTAGCAACAGTTTGGGGAATTGGATACAAATTCGAAACTAGACTGTAAGAAATGGAAGGGATAGTATGAAACGAACCTTATTTGTAAAGTACACACTTTCCTTTTTGGCTACTTTTCTAATTCTCTTCTTTAGCATAAATACTGTAGCAAAATCATATATACGGGAAACGATTACAAATAACAAGCTGTCCGAGCTGTGGCAGTTGACAGAAACAATTAGCAGTGAATATCAATACCTATATACAGATAACACTTATGACATAAAGGAGATGGAGAAACACTTAAAAGCAGTTTCTTACTTAAGTAACACCCGTATTTGGGTTACAAACTCCTATGGATTAGTGCAAGCAGATTCTTATGGAAAAATAATTTCTGGGAAACTAAAATTATCATTTCTAGACCCTAATCTTTTAAGTTATCAGACTAAGGCTGGATTAGAGTTTAGTTCTTATTTTAAGGGTCCTACCATGGTTGCTGTAAATAGTATCATTGAAAATATGACCACAAAGGGTTATATTGTTGTGTTTATGTCTGAACAACAAGTGGATGCCAACGTAGTGACAATTACGAACACTCTAAACACCCTACTTTTGTTCTTTGGTTTAATCTTAGTCCTACTTTTACTAAGTATTTACTTGTTTACTATAAGACCATTACACCGGTTAATAAAGGCTGCAAAGCAGTATGGAATAGGGCATTATGACAAGCCTATCAAGCTTAAAACCCATGATGAATTTAGTGAACTAGTAACTACGATTAATTTTATGGGTTCTGAACTCAATAGTCTTGAGGAGTATCAGAAGAAGTTTGTAGCTAATATTAGTCACGATTTTAGAAGTCCACTAACCTCTATCAAAGGGTATGCAGAAGCTATTTTAGATGGAACAATTCCATATGAAAACCAAAACAAATATATCGATATCATCATATTTGAAACAGAACGCCTGAATAAACTAACCAACAACTTACTAACACTTAATAGCTTTGAAAGAAACGGTGCAATGCTTAACATTACTACCTTTGATATTAATAAGGTAATCAAAAAAACAATAACCACCTTTGAAGGCTCCTGTACAAAGAAGAAGCTAACCATCAATCTAGTGTTTTCAGAAAAAGAGCTTTATGTAAGTGCTGATATGGATAAAATTCAGCAGGTACTCTACAACCTAATTGATAATGCCATTAAGTTTAGCCATAGTAACAGCAAAATCAAGATTAGTACCTCTGAAAAGGGGGAGAAAGCCTTTATCTCTGTAAAAGACTATGGTATCGGAATACCAAAGGAGAGCATCAAAAAAATCTGGGAGCGCTTCTATAAAACAGATACTTCCAGAGGGAAGGACAAAAAAGGAACTGGACTTGGTCTTTCCATTACGAAAGAAATCATTACAAAACATAATGAAAATATAAACGTAATCAGTACAGAAGGAGTCGGTACGGAATTCAACTTCTCTCTCCCTCTTGTTCAAGAAGAATAAAGAGTATAAAAAACTCTAGCCAATATTATTGTATTGGTTAGAGTTTTTTATTTAGAATAGATATTGAGCTATTATCTTTCATTCCAGTCATGATGATGAAGCTGTCCCGATAGCTTCATATGATCAAAGTTGTGTTGTCTAAGAGCCTCATACAACACTACTGCTACAGAATTACTTAAATTTAAGGAGCGAATATCACCTATCATAGGGATTCGAATGGAGGTTTCCTTATAATCTAAAAGTATTTCTTCTGGTATTCCGGCACTTTCCTTCCCAAACATAATATAGGCATTCTCATCGTACTCCACTTCAGAATATACATGTTGAGCCTTTGTTGTGGCCATATATAGCTTTGCCCCTGGATTTTTATCTAAGAAATCCTGAAAGTTTGTATACACTGTTACATCTAGTTGATCCCAATAATCCAATCCTGCTCTTTTAATCTGCTTTTCATCAAGGCGAAAACCCAAAGGTTCAATTAAATGAAGCCTTGCTCCTGCTGCTACGCATGTTCTTCCTATATTGCCTGTATTGGCAGGTATCTCAGGCTCCAGCAATACAATATTTATCATATTTTTCCTCTTTTCTAGCTCCTATTTCACTTTGTAAAGTTCATCACATTTTGGTGGTTCTAGAAACCTTTTCTCCTCTTCATTAATAACCACTCTGTCATTGCCCTTAGTTACCTTGCCAATGACTGCTGCTGGTATCCCTGCTTCTTCTAAAGCTGCTACTAACTCTCTTCCTCTAAAGGTTCCCATAAGCATGGAACCACTAGAAATCAGTAAATAAGGATTCAGGTCATAAAACTCACATATCTCAACTGTTTCTTGTCTTAAGGGTATGCTTTTAAGGCTGATTTCAAGCCCTACGTTAGAAGCCTCTGCAATTTCCCAAAGAGCTCCATAAACACCGCCCTCAGTGACATCGTGCATGCTAGTCACCTCATACTGTTTTCCGATTTTCGCGTCCTTTACTACAGAGATATAATTAATAAAGTTCTTGGCACCTGCAATAAAATCTCTTGTATATCTAGAGAGGAGTTCTTCCTCTTTTGCCTTAGCAATAATAGCGGTTCCCTCTAAGCCTGCCCATTTCGTCATAACAATATCCTGGCCAGGCTTTAACCCCGAGGTAGTTACCATGTCTTCCTTCGTCAGCCTACCTACACCTGTAATACTGGCTATGGGTTGATTTACTGCTGCAGTAACCTCAGTATGACCACCCATAATCTCAATATTAAGCTCCCTACAAGAATCCTCTAGCTCTGTCATAATCTCCTTTAGCGTCTGCTCTGTAGTCTCCTCTGGAAGAAGTAAGGTTACCATAATACCAATCATTTCTGCCCCACTTGAGGCAATGTCATTGGCAGTAATATGGGCTGCCAGACGACCTACATCCTGAACCGTACCAGTAATAGGATCAGAGGATAATACCATAACCTCAGACTGGGTTGTGTCTACATAAGAGCAATCTTCACCTACATTAGGTCGAATCAAAACCTCATCACGTCTGTGATGTATTTGCTTAAAAACGGAACGTTTTAGAACACTTTCCGGTATTTTACCTATCTTCATGTTACACCTCGTTTAATTAGAGAGAAAGGCCATCGCACCAAGAGCTTCTTAGGTACAACAGCCTATCTCGATATTTGTGCAAATTTAATTTATAAAATGATACTCTTAACAAGAAGGACGGAATTACTAATTATCCTCTTCTTAATTCTCTGAACTTAACATATTCTACTGCCCACCCGAATGACTGCCATTTACATCCGTACTTGGAGCAGAATTCTCTAAAGAATCCTCTGGTACTATGGTTGAGTCACCTAAACCTGTATCTCCTGGAGGAGTAGTCTCACCTGTTGCTGGTGGTGTTGGTTTAACCGTCGGTGGTGTTGATGGTGTTGGTGTTGGTTTAACCGGTGGTGTTGGTGTAACATTTCCACCTGGGTTATCCGTTGGGGCTGGTGAAGGAGTCGGCGTCTCCACTGGTAAAGTTCCTACTATGATATATGCTGGAGCAGCACGATAAGAGCTAAAATTAATCTCTTCCTTACTTACCTGTTTGCCATCTATAAACACTAGCTTATAAAGATATGCTTTATATCCTGTATGAGCTGACTGAGTAATCTCCTTATACTCTGTGTCCTTTGTAGGATCCTCAGTAATAACATCTTCACCTGGCTTAATTACCTTTACGATGTCATTGACATACTTAATGGTACGATTGCTAGGTCTTGTCTCTTGCCCATATACCTTAAAGGTAATAGAGTTACCTTTGGTATAGCCCTCTACATACATTGGCACGTCTGTATTGTTTCTAAACTTTAAATCTTTGTATGCTTGTGTTGTTCCACCTGCAACTGCAGCATCAAAGGCTGGTTTTACATAATCAACAACCATAGAGTGATTGGAACGTTCTACAATCTCAACCTCTGCTTGAAGTAAAGCATTATACAAAGTAGTACTTACCTGACAAACGCCACCACCAATACTTTGTATAACAATACCATTTTCATAAGCTCCGCCTTCTTTCCATCCATTGGCTTTGTTAAATGGCGCAAAATGCTGATAAGCAGAGAAGGTTTCTCCTGGAGCAATGACGCTACCAGATATTAATCTAGCACCGTTTTTGATATTGGATGCACGGTTAGCAGAAGAACCTTTATAATATGTGGTTGCGGAACCTAATAAATCCTTACAAAGTAAAGCTTTTTCTTTAGTTATTGCAGGCTCAAGCTTGATTATTACCGCATCAATGACAACATCCTTCTTGTCCCACTTTTCTCCTACGGCTTCTAGAAGAAGCTTTTTTGTAGCCTCAACATCAGTACCTATCCCAGTTTGGGAATCCGTTACACTAAAAGAATCTCCCTCTTTGGTGATTGTTGCACTCTTAGCTTCTTGATCAAAAGCAGAGCACTCTGCCAAAATGTCTTGTACCTTAGTTTCATCTATTGTAAATTTAAGATTAAACACCTTGTTGCTATTTTCAATGTCCTTTAATTCTTTGTAACGCTTGATTAAGTTACCAGACTTTCCAACTGCTAACGCTTGCTCTACATAATCATTGGCTACCGCTGAGCATCCTAGCTTTTCCATAGTCGTCTCAACTGTTTGGTCTCCCACCTTTATTGTAACCTTTTTATCCTGTAATGATGTTATGTAGTCATTAACAGCTGCTTCGGCTTGCTCTTTTGTCATATTGCCTACATCAATCGTATCAATATAAACACCCTTGCAAATAATATTGTCATCAATATCTGCATAGGCTCCTAAGCCAATGGTTCCAATAACGATAACAAGTACTAAAGTCGTCAGAACAAAGATTAAACACTTACTTCTTTTTCTCATTACTTTCTATCCCCTTTAAACTTCATTGTTCCATTGTAACATATTCCATAAAATTATCAAGTTGTCATACTCAATTGACATCTATACACATTTTATGTATATTTACAAGTATCAGGATGATTTCTTTTGTTACTTATCTAAGAATTGCTGCTGCAATCGTTCCAACTAGCATAGTAACCACTAAGACGATAATGATAATACTAGAAATAATTCTTCTTGTTTTTTTACTACTCATATTCATAAAATTCACCTCATTTATTCATAATCTATGACATATTTGATAATAATTCTTAAGAAAGGTTGTGAACCTATGCCAATTATATTGGGTCTCTTTTTATTATTTATTATATGGTTTCAATACCAAAAGCGCAAATCCTCGAAGGTTGAGCAAGATGAAAGAGCGAGTTTTATTAAACGTGAGAGCGAAGCCAACTTAACAAGGAAACAGGATATCTCTAATTTAGATTACCTTAGTTTACCCACTACCGGCCTTCCTTTAAAAAATGGTCGGGATAAAACCTTAAACCATTATATTAAGACTTATCTCTCTTACATAGATAAAAAAATCATAAACTTGTCTCATTATTCTAACACAGAATTAAAGGAACAATTCGGCCTAGCAAATCTTGCTACTCTTAGTCAGTATGATGAGAACTTCTATTCTCTTACTAAGCTATTAAATGATTGGGGGCTACACCTATTTGAGGTAAATAAGCTTAATGAAGCTACCCAGGTCCTCGAACTAGCCATAACTATCAAAACGGAAATTACTCAATGCTATGTTAATCTAGCAACCATTTATGCTAAACAACAACGTCTTGAGAAAATCGCCTTTGTTAAGAATAGTTACTCTTCTTTAACAGAGTCCCCTTCCGAAAAAGTCTTAGGTGAGTTAGACAAATTAGCCTTTCAGTGCCTCGTAGAAGCTGATACCGAACCAGATTGTTTGCCTTATTAACGCATTCTTCCATACTTTAAGATGATTTGATCAATAGCCTTTGATGCTTGGCTCTTGGTCATTTTTTCTATTTCTACTGCCTTGTTTATTTTATGATATTTTAACAAATCATTCAAGTACAATTTTTGCCTTGGGGTAATAGGCTCCTGTTTCTTTATTTTAACATAACATGAGACAGGATTGGTATACTTCATTAACTCCTCCCTCTTTTCCTTAGGAAGGGTAAGTAACGTTTTACACATTGCAAAATACAATTCCATAGTGACATAAGCATCTTCATAGGCTCGATGTGCTGATTTATTAATTAAGCCATATGCCTCACACATACTGGCCAAACTTCGGCTTGCAAGCTCTGGATGAAGGTTTTTAGCTATGGAAAGGGTATCAACTACCTTGTTTTCTATAGTATAGCCACTATTCCCTAGGTGATACTTTAAAAAACTGTAATCAAATTGAATATTATGCCCCAAAAGTGGGTCTTTCCCAATAAATTCATAGATTAGGCTGCTTTGTTCTTGAAAACCTTTCTGATTGAAAAGCATTAAGTCTGTAATACCAGTAAGCTCTACTATTCTCTCAGACAAACTAACCTGAGGATTAATCAGGATTGAGAGAGTGTCTGTTACCTTTCCCTCTCTCACCCGTAAGGCTCCTACCTCAATAATCTGGTGTTCATGAGGGGTTAATCCTGTAGTTTCAATATCTATGGCCACGAAGGTATCTATCATACTTTCTTTCTCCTTAGTCTCTGCTGGTAATCCTTACAAAGTTCCTTTAAAAAGCACTGCTCACATTGTGGAGATCTAGCAGTACAGACTCCTCTTCCATGGGTAATAATCTGAATATTATATAAAATCCAATGGTCCTTAGGAAGAACCTCCATTAGCTCAAACTCGATTTTCTCAGGATCATCCTGTTTCGTAAAACCAAGCTTCTTAGAAATCCGTTTTACATGAGTATCTACCACTATACTTGGCTCATGATAAATATTTCCCCTGATGACATTGGCTGTTTTTCTTCCTACCCCAGCTAACTCAGTAAGCTTCTCTATTTCCCTTGGAACCTCTCCATGATACTCCTCTAGAAGCTTCTTTGTACATAGAATAATATTTTTCGCTTTGTTCTTATAAAACCCTGTAGAATGAATATCCCTCTCTAATTCGGCAAGGTCTGCATTTGCAAAGGCTTCTACAGTTGGATACTTCACGAACAAATCCTTCGTAACCATATTAACCCTCTCATCCGTACACTGAGCACTAAGTATGGTGGCGATTAAAAGCTGCCAAGGGGTCTCATGGTTAAGGTAACATTTGTATTCTCTTGTGTATTTCTCATCCAGCAAATCGAGAATTGCCTGTATTCTCTCTCTTTCTTCTTTTCTAATTCTTCTTGCCATCGAATCCTCCTATGGTACTAGTACATAAGTTACGGCATCATGGTTAAGTGGGTTTCTATTTTGGTAGTCAAAGAATACGATTCTATCCTCATAAACTGCTTGTCCTGTACTAACAGTAGCCTCTATATCAATGGTAAATCTCTCTACCTGATAGTTTCGAAGCTCCTTACGTATTGGTTGAGAGCTCTTAAGAAGCCATTCTAGGTCTTTATCTCCCTGTTCCGCTCTGTAAACTATGGTTTCAAGCATTTTCTTATATTCTTCTTCTTTTAAAACTGCAAAATCTGGTCTAGATTTCATCTTCTCTCTAAGATAGCAATCATAGGTAAGAATCTCTCTAAAGGCAGCCTCCTGCTCTTTGCTTGGATTTACCGCCTCTATAAAAAATGCTAACAAATGATAGTAACGCTGAATCCTAGAATGATTTCTATCTAATAACTTATTCTCTTTATAGTAGGTTGCCAGATTCTCATATAGAGTAAATGCTCCCTGAAAGAAGTGTTCTAAATAAGAAACGGCATAGGTAAACTGGCCACTGTTATAGTATACCTCCACCATGTCCTCTACAATCTTAAGTTGTAGTATCTCATCAAAGGATAGCCAGTCAGTCGCTAGCACCTCATATGGTGCCTGGTCTCTATATAGAATATGATACTTCTCACAGCACTCTTCCATATAAGACCCCTTTAAAACCTTCAGAAATCCCACCTGAAGCTGATCTGGCTTCATGGCATAAACTTCATTAAAGGAGTTACGAAAGCTCTCATAATCTTCATAAGGAAGTCCAATGATCAAATCTAGATGCTGGTGGACTTTACGCCCTTCTCTAACCTTTGTAACAGCCGTCTTAAGGGTATTCATATCCATCTTTCTTCGTATCGCCTGTAACGTCTTTGGATTGGTAGATTGAACACCGATTTCTAGCTGTACCAAACCAGGGCGGAGTGTATTAAGTAAGGCTACTTCCTGCTCTCTTAAGATATCTGCTGATACCTCAAAATGAAAATTAGTTACTCCATTATCATACTCTTTTAGGTACTGCCAAATAAACATGGTATGCTCTGGATTCACATTAAAGGTTCGATCCAC
The DNA here is from genome assembly GCA_023416695.1 of Bacillota bacterium. Lineage (GTDB taxonomy): Bacteria > Bacillota > Clostridia > Lachnospirales > Lachnospiraceae > KM106-2. Next base: position 30,554 of record JAEZGY010000062.1, read on the forward strand.
AAACTTTACCTGAGGTACCCTTTGATCAAGAAAAAACTTTAGCTCCCTCTCTACTAACTCTTTTGACCTTAGTCTTACCTTACGGTCAACTGAGGATAGGCAATAACTACAAGAATATGGACAACCTCGACTAGTCTCATAATATATAATTTTATTTGCAAAGTCCTCCATCTCCTCATAAGGAAATGGAACCTGACTTAGATCCATACTCTCTCTAGGAGCATTTACCACAACGGTATTCTCCTGTCTATAAACAAGACCCTTAATGTCCGAAAGACTTTGTTCTTTCTCATGATAAAAATCTAATAGTTCCAAAAAGGTTTGTTCCCCTTCGCCTACCATAACACCTGTAAAGCATGGATGTTTTTCTAAAAATGCCTTGGCATCATAGGATACTTCCGGGCCACCTACCCAAAACTTGGTATTCGGTAGAACCTTATGAAGTTCCTTTGCCACCTGACAAACCATCTCTACGTTCCAGATATAACAGGAAAATGCCAGTATGTCTGGTTTCTCTTCATATAAACCTCCAATAATGGTATCTATCTGATTATTTATTGTATACTCCTTAATATTAATCTGACTCTTATATGGCTTAGCATAGGCCTTAAGACAATAAACTGCCAGATTGGAGTGTATATATTTTGCATTGATTGCAGCTAATACGATCTTCATGTATCTATTCCCTTCTACAATTACACTACTTCGCTAGTTAACATGTTGAATATTATATCACTTTCCTCCTAAGTTGTCAGTTACTTGCTCATAAATTACTTCTGCCAGTTCATGGACTGTAACAAAAAACCCCCTGTTAGCAATCCACTAACAGAGGGTATGAAAAAAGCGGGTGATGGGAATCGAACCCACGTATCTAGCTTGGAAGGCTAGTGTTCTACCATTGAACTACACCCGCGTGATGTTGTATATTCTACTATACTGTTTTTACAAAGTCAAGTACCAATTGTATCCATTTCATGTTCAGTGCCCAGAGCCGGAATCGAACCAGCGACACGAGGATTTTCAGTCCTCTGCTCTACCGACTGAGCTATCTGGGCATATGATACCTTGTCCAAGACACATGTCATATTGTATCCATTTTTCCCTGTTATGTCAAGACAAAACCGCTACATTTTTATGGTGCATAATACACAAACTTATCCTGTAAATTTTCTTCATAATCTGTATACAACAAAAAGTATCGCTTGCGAAACTCTCCGCCTGTGCCCCGTCGCGTAAGCGACATTATCTATACCCTCGCAGTGCGATTACCAGCTTTCTGTCTTTTAGAAAGCTTTTTTATTGCATAGGATATTGCGGAGCAATTTCCTATGCAATAAAAAAAGGATGTCTCCCTAATCGTTAAACATCCTGATATGGTTTTATCTATGCAGTTTCACCAACAACAAATTCAGATATATCTTGAAGGGCTGATGTATCTTCTTCTACAAAAACCAACTTCTTTGGCTTTGTCAAATCCATCGTCATAATTCCCATTAAGGACTTGGCATCAATACTATAGCTACCCTCTACCATATCAAAATTGCCCTTGTGTTGATTTAATATACTAACGAATCGATTTACTTTTTCTACTGAGTTAATGTTTACATATACTTCTTTCATATTAGTCTCCTTACTCAAGAGTGTTATATCTTGAAACATAAAATATGTACCCTAATTGCAATCGGAATATGCCTACATTATCTACAGATTCTTATAATTTGTCAACAATTTTATTCACTGAATAAACTAATTTTTAATATTTTTATCTAAAATCAACTAATTGATACTTTTCACAATTATATCGTGATTTGAACGTATATACTCCATGTCCTGCAGGTAAATCTTTAGATCTCCACGTTCAATATTAGAAATAACGTCTTGATTACCAAGAGCCGCCTGACACTTCATATAGTCAGTTAGATGGGCGAGCCTTTGTAATAGTAGGGGAACAACCTGCTCCCTCTGCTCTTTACTTATCCCATAAGCATCTAGAAAGACTTTCATTCTTCGAATCTGTTCCTTAAGTGGCCCTTTATATTCTGGATTAGTAGGGCACATAAATGGTACAAAACGGTATATACCATAGACTACATCCCACATAGCAGGTCCTGGGTGTAGGGTATCAAAATCTATGATACCCTTTGGTAGGTCTCCTTCCACAGTTACATTATATGGAGCAAAGTCTCCGTGGCACATAACCTCTATTGGCTCTACAGGCGATAGCATATAATTCTCTCTTCCAGTTAATCTAGAAATATATTCTTTGCTATGGGAATGATAGTCTAACAATAGCTTTGCCACTGATCGCAAAAACTCATCGGTGTATAGACTTACAGGCAGTGCCTCATGAAATATCTTGCCTTCAACGAAACTTAGTACCTCTTGTCCCTCTTCATTCCTTCCATAGGGTATAGGAACATAATCTATCCCTCTTTCCCTTAGAAAACGTAGAAAACTATGAACCTCCTCGGTCCATGGATTAGCTGGTCTTACAACCCTTTCTCCCTGTAAAAATATCGCTCCCTCTCTTCCTCCAGAAAGTGCAATTTTATTTTTTTCCATCATATTCCCCCTAGTTACAAAAGTCCACTCAAAAGTCTTATCTCCTACCTATCTTTTTTACCCTTTCCTCCTGTAAGTAGGTCGAAAAACGGCACAAAAAGTTTGTTACTTAAACACACCGTAAGAGCTATAGAAAAGAATAGCATCCCAATAAATGCTACCTTCATATTTAGTGATGCCAACCATGCTGAGCCTCCTAGTACAGTTAAAAAAATGTACATAAAGGTTTGATGAAGTACATAAACCTGAAGTGTTCTGCTGCCAAACCCACTAAACATACATTTTACAGATGGAATAACGGCTATGATAGCTAATACCGTAATAAACACTATAAGGTAATAAGCCAATCGCACTAACCATGCATACTCTGAAAAGGCCTCATAAGGAAAACCCTTAAACTGTAGTTCAAAACTTCCTTTTCCTTTTAAAAAATATTCATAACTCCATTTTAGCTTATCATAATACTTCCAGATAACTGCCAGTACACCAAGAATCCAGCCAAAAGATGCTATAATAATCACCTTTCTTTTAAGGAAGCATGCTAACTTCTTAGAATCAAGGTAGTAGCCTAAGTAAAAGAACGGATAGAAGGTAACTACTCTAGAAAGACTTAGTAAGCTTCCTACAGATTTATCGTACCCTACCATACATCCAAGAAGAATCGATAGTGGCAAGATTATACCAAATGAATAATGTCTAATTGCCATGGTAATCAACATAAAGAACATCATACCAAGAATATACCAAGCGATACCGTACTCATTGAATAGCGAAAAACTCGGCTTATCTCCAAATACAACTCTTACGAAAAAGAGTAGTGTCTTCATAAAATAAAATACCACCAAAAAAGATGCTATTTTACTCCATCGCTTCTCATTCACAGTCTTTTTACTAAACAGTCCTGATACGAATACAAAGGCAGGCATATGAAACAAATAGATAAAGTATACAACCTTTCCTATGCCCTCAGATTTCCCCATAAACCCTTTGGCTACGTGACCTAGCACAACTAAAAAGATAAGTACAAACTTTACATTGTCCCATTTGGCCAAGCGTTCTTGGCCATTAGTATCTGTTTTACTAAAACTCATCCTTAAGCTCTCCTTTACTAACTCCCCTGTTGCATTTTCTCTACATATTTATCATAAGCAAGCACTGCTTCATCCCAGCTCTCAAACCCAGCTACTCCTCTCTGATCAGTGAAGGTATAATGTTCTGTTAAATAGACACCCATATAACTCATGAACTTCTTACTCCCCGCCACATTTAAGTGGTCTCTATCAGAAAAATCCGTTTCAAAAGATATTCCTAACTCTTGGTACCTTTCTTCTTTATTAAAATCTAGACAAGTATAACCTTCCCCTTCTAGAACCGTCATAATCTGATTCACCTGCATAGCGTATTCCGTATGAAGCCTTGCTGGCAAGGAGACAAAGAGAACATTTATCCCCTTCTCCTTTACATAAGATAACAATTCATTTAATAAAGCCATTTGAACCTCATCGAGACTCGCAGTCTTTGTAGTTAACTCAGGAACCTCTAAAGGAGTAACATTAAATAACGCATCATATTGTATTACACTTTTAAATGCATTCCTTTTTCCAGTAAAATCAAACTCATTTAACTTTCTCCATCTGCTATGATACTTTAGAAAACTCCAATAATAACTAAGCTTAGAGACATTCTCCTTATCTTCTATCAACTTCTTCACTGCTTCTTTGTCATCCGCATTTTTTTCTATTTGATAGTCTATAGCTAGTGGATAGAGTTCTAGTGCTGCTTCTATCATTTCTCTTTTGTTTTTACTAAAAGGTAGGCAGTCTGTGACACGACGGATATTGGCTTCACTCATGAGATACACCTGATCTTTACGAAAACAATTCACGTCTACGATAAATAATGGATTCTCTTGCGTCTTTCTTACCTCTTCCATAAGATACTTTATAAATACTCCTGGCTGAGAAAAAGTGGATAGGTCGTAGGAAGGTATTCCATTGCTTTCCCAAAGGCTTAAAGCATTCCAACCTAAGGTCAATCTACTGTTTCCTAACGTAACTACCTGTAGAGAGTTCTCAGGTTCCATATAAAAAGAGCTATAAGTCCCAACCGTAGGGCTAGCCTCTTGCCCTATGGCAAAAATAGAGGATATCTTATGGAAAATCATAAGAAACAGGAGGACAAATATGATTACTTTACTTATTTTTTTGGTCTTTTTCATTGCTTTTCTCCACCTAATAATTCATATATGCAAAGGAACTGGCACTATAGCCTGGTCCATAAATACCTAATATAAGAGTGGCAAATATGATTCCTAACATAAGTGCATAACGAAATACTATATTTTGCTTCTGTACCATGTCTCTTACAGAGCCCTTCTCTTGGAGATTACTGATATAGATCAACAGTATGGTACTAAGCACTAAAAGGTGAAACTCCTTTTCCGATACACCATAAGTATATAGACTTCCGTCAAACAGTTTATAGGGCTGAAAATCAGTCACTATAGATTGTATTGCAACCTTTGTTTTATATAACATCCCTGGCCTAGTAAGTAAACGTCCTACCGCAAAGATACAGGTTGTCCTAACCATCTGAAATACTCTCCAGGAAGTTGCCTCTGTATTAATATTTAGCTTCTTTGTAAGCCACTGCATTTCTGGCTGAAAGGTAACAGAGCACATAATAACAAAACCATAATATAGCCCCCATGCAATGTAAGTCTTACCGGTTCCATGCCATAGTCCAGTTAAAAACCAAGTAATGACTATAGGAAAGAAGGTTACTACAATCCTGCCAGCTCTCTCTCCCCAAGCTTTTTTGACCTTTTTACCAGCCTTTTTTACCCAAGAAGACGTGGACACCGGATAGTAAACATAATCCTTAAACCAGCCACCTAATGTCATATGCCATCTTCTCCAAAACTCCGTAACGGATTTAGAGAAAAACGGTCTTTTAAAGTTAATATCCAACTCGATTCCAAACAAATCAGAGACACCTCTGGCAATATCCATACAACCAGAAAAATCCATGTATATGTAGAGAACATCTAAAAATGCTGCTATGAGAAGTATTGAGCCTCCTGTTTTACTTGGATTTTCGTAGGCTGCTGTTACATAGATATTCACCCTATCTGCTATAACGAGCTTTTTAAAATACCCCCAAAGCATAAGCTGAAATCCTGACAGCATTCTCTCTGAGTTATATTTTAATTCCATTTTAAGTCGGGCCCCTAGGCGATTATATCGTTCAATTGGCCCCTGTAGAATATGGGGAAAATAGATGGCATATAGCGCAAAACGTGCATAGTTATTTTCACATTCATATCTACGCCAATACACATCTAATAAATACCCAATGGTTGAAAATGTGTAATAAGAGATACCTAAAGGGACAATGATGTCAGTTACCGCAAAATCTCCCTTTCCACCTAAAAAAGCAATTAATCCATTGATTGGTTCTAAGAAATATTTTAGAAACTTAGAATAACTAAGAATACCTAAGGCTACGGCTAAGGTAATTAATAAAATCCTTCTATTCTTTCTCCTATACTGTTTTTTTAGCTGCTTTATCTCTTGTGATGTTACACCTTCTCTGGCAACCGCCTGATCCTGCTTTGACCAGTTTTTTGTCACTATTCTTGCCGCCGCAAACACAAGAAAGGAGGTGGCAAAAATAAATGGAAGATACTGTATTCCAGAAATCATATAGAATACTATACTAATAACTAGTAGTATCTTCCATCTATGTTTAATAGGACATGAATAAAAAACCAGGAGTGCAACAATTAAGAATAGCAAAAACTCAATTGTTGTAAAGACCATTTCTCTTCTCCTACCCTATTGTAATTTTTCAATCATATTGTACATTGCCTGAACACTATTAAAATTCTCAGGCACCATAGAATCCATTGTGATTTCTATGTCATATACCTCTTCTAGTTCAGAAATGATTTCTGCTAAGTCAATAGAATCAATGAGACCTTCTGTAAACAAAGCAGTTTCGTTAACCCAGTCAATATCCTTCTCTACAACACTCTCAAGTACTTTAATTAAATCTTCCATTTTTCCTCCTAATTTAACTCTTTGTATAGAATTTTCCCCGATTCATTACGAGGAATCTTAGCAATATAATGAAGGCTAATAGCCTTTGGATTAATTCCTGTTTCACTATGAATGTACTCTTTCACTTTCCCCAGCAGAGTATCATCTGTAATATACACACGAAGACTAGTATCATCTCCAGTACTAGCCATATCTACATCTTGGTATCTACGCTTAATAATTACGTCTAAATCATCTAAATTGATACGATTTCCATAAAGCTTAAGAAACCGTTTTTTTCGACCAACAATATAAAAATATCCATCATGATCCATCTTTGCCATGTCGCCAGTGCTCAGATATCCGTGTCTTTCATCACCTTTACTTAAATCTTCCCTCACCTGAGCATAGCCTAGGGTTACGTTATCACCTAGATATGTCAATTCCCCCACAATCCCTGGGTCAGTTATTACCTCATTATTCTCATCAAGTAAGTGAAATTTACCTCCTGGAATTGCAATACCCATACTTCCATATTTCTCAAGGGCTTTCTCATAAGGCAGATATGCCATTCTAGCCGTTGCCTCTGTCTGTCCATACATCACCACAAAATGTCTTCCGGTAGCTAATGCATACTCCGCAAATTCCTTATGTAGTTCAGGAGATAACTTTCCACCTGCCTGGGTCATGGTTTTTAAAGATGGTAACTCTATCCGATTAAATTTAATCTTCTTAAGCATCTCATAGGTGTAAGGAACTCCACCAAAAGAAGTTGCCGAATACTCTTTTGCAAAATCCCAGAATTGCTTATTTAAAATAGTTTTTTTAGTAAATAAAATGGTTGCCCCCACCTGTAAGTGAGAGTTAATAATGGAAAGACCATAAGTGTAATTCATTGGTAGTGTAGTAATTGGACGCTCTGTATTATTAAGCTCTAAATACTCCACAATTGATTCTACATTTGCCTGTATGTTCTTATAGCTTTGTCTTACGAGTTTTGGACTACCCGTAGAACCTGAAGTAGTCAATAGTAGTGCCAACTCCGGATTAAGATCCACTTGATCCTTAGGATAACACTCTACTAATTGATACTCATGAGTTATGTAGACTGCTCTATTTCTTTTAAACCCAGCATAATCTACTGGTATAAACAAATAATTGGGGCGGTATGTTTCTATGAGATTGTTTAACAGCTCTTCAGACATTTCTGCATCTAATAAAAGTTGAACAGCTCCTACTCCTAAACATCCTACATATGCACAAAAGGAGCCCAAAGTATTGGTACAAAGAACAAACACTAAAGCTCTAGAAGGTAATACATTATACAATTCTTTCTGAATATTTGACAATTCAATATAGGTTACTTGTAATCCATCTTCTTGTATGGCTGCCTGTTTTTCACCATATCTATCTAAGTTACGATAATATTTCATATCTCCTTCGTCCTCCATAGCTACAATTCCCAAAATAATATATTACTATGAGCAAAAAACCACACATATTTTATTATAAACCATTATTGTGGCATTTTTTTGTTAAAATAATGTGTATTATGGAAATTTCGCTTGTAAAACTCCTCATCTACAGTGGTGTTGGTATTTCCAATGCAAGTTACTATACCACAAAAAAGCGAGAATACCTATACTTAGATTTTCTCGCTTCTTACTATTGATGCCGGCGACCGGAATCGAACCGGTACGGGAGATTAGTCCCGCAGGATTTTAAGTCCTGTGCGTCTGCCAGTTCCGCCACGCCGGCGTGTGGATGGAGAAGGATTCGAACCTTCGAAAGCGTTGCTAACAGATTTACAGTCTGCCCCCTTTGGCCACTCGGGAATCCATCCAACTTACTCCTGACAAGAAAATATTATAACAGAATTCCTCTGGAATGCAAGACTTTTTTCTAAATTTTCTGTCCTATTTAAACAATTTAGATGATATCAGCGGTTTTCAGGATAACAGAAGAAATTGCTGGTAATGTTAGCTTTAGAATTCCATCTTCACCATAATAGATTCTAGATGATAAATCAAATCCTTGCTCTGTGGTCATAATTAACCTAACAAGCCTATGGTCATCCATCACCCCAAGCTCCCACACAGGAATCTCTATAGTTTTTTCTGCAGAACCACAGTTCACAGCAATGACAAATTGATCCTTTTCATCAAATCTGCCATAACTAATATAGCGATCTCCTCCACTTAAGAACAAAATTGAGCCAGTCTTAAGAGCATTGTAGCTTTTGTGAATTTGAATCAGCTCTTTATGAAGATGGATAAGTTCCATATCCTCACGCCCCCACGGATAAGTACGTCTATTGTCTGGATCAGTCCATCCACATACACCAGCCTCATCCCCATAGTAAATAGTTGGCGCTCCTGGCCAGGTCATCTGCATAGCTACGGCAATTCGCATAATACCTTTATTGATATTTTGATTTGCCGCCTCTGAACCTAGCGTATTTACTCTTCCTGTTTTCCTATTTGTACGAGTAAGAAATCTTGAATGGTCATGATTAGAAAGTTCATTCATGGCAACCAAAAGGGACTGTGTATTGAATTTACTCATAAAATGCTTCATAGATTCAAAAAAGATATCTGCATGGCCAAGTAAATCTGAACGGAACTCGTCACTATGCTTCTCTACCCCAGTTAAAAACCAAGTAATAGGTTCCATGAAAGCATCGTAATTCATTACAGTATCCCACTCATCCCCTTGTAACCAGTCGGAAGGATCGCCATAGTGCTCAGACAAGATAATTGCCTCTGGGTTAGCCTCTTTAACCTTTCTGCGGAAATCCTTCCAGAAATGGTGGTTAAACTCATTGGAGTGACCTAAGTCTGCTGCCACATCCAACCTCCAACCATCACAGTTAAAAGGGGGCGATACCCATTTCACCCCTACACTCATAATATAATCGTACAGTTTAGAGGAATCTTCGTAATTAAGCTTAGGAAGGGTGTTATGCCCCCACCAACCATCGTATTTCTCGTTATATGGCCAATGTTGCTCTCGATAACGGAAGAAATCACGGTAAGGACTATTTTCATCAATATATGCCCCCTTCTCATAGCCAGGCTGATTCTCATAGATTCTTTCATGATCCAGCCATTTATTAAAGGAACCACAGTGATTGAATACACCATCCAAGATAATCTTCATTCCTCTTTTATGTGCCTCTTCCACCAGTTCAATAAACAGCTGATTACTAGCCTCAAGATTCTCCCTATCGGTTACCCTTTTTATATATTTGGTAGCATGCTGATTATTATTATCACCAGGCTGCAGTAATTCTCCTTCATCCTTTTTAATTACTCCATAATGAGGGTCTACATAATCATAATCCTGAGTATCATACTTATGATTAGATGGGGATACAAAGATAGGATTTAGATAGATTGCCTCTACACCAAGTCCTTTAAGATAATCCAGTTTCTTCATTACTCCCATAAGGTCTCCACCATAAAATTCTCGGACACCCATTGCCTCAGGATACTTGTTCCAGTCGTTTACCTCTTTTACCTGTTCGCCGATGTAACTATATTCTCCAGTTAGTACATCATTGCTGGTATCTCCATTAAAAAAGCGATCCACAAAGATCTGATAAAACACAGCACCTTTTGCCCAGTCTGGTGTCTTAAAGCCAGGCTGTATTACAAAATCATAGCAATTATTCAAATCACTAGTAGCACCCTTCTGGTTATAAAAGCACCTTCCCTGTCCAGTAGTTACTTCGAAATAATAACTTACCTTCTTATCTGATAACTGTAGATGATATTCATAATAATCAAACATCTGAGCAGTAAAAGCCTTTTTCATCAAATGACGGTTTTGTCCACATACCAAATAAACGGTATCCACATTGTTCATTGCTGTACGAAACCGTATGGTCACTACCTCATAACAATCTGGCTCCATTGGAATTCGAAACATACTGGTTCCATCACTAAACAAGGCTTTTCTATTTATAATTGAATTCGAACTTTCCACACACATCTGAAGCATTTGCCTCTTTGAGATTTGCGAATAGTTATTATTAATGTCCACGTTTCCACTCCCTACCTAGTAAATGCCTCTTTTGTATTTATTCTATTATATGTATCGCAAGAACCAAATATCAGTCCCATAAACCTCCACCCTATTATACATACGTTTTTATTTTATCGTTCCCACGTAATTTGTCAATGTTTATTCATGTGCTTTTTTCTTATATTATGTAAAAAGGGCAGCTTCCGACTAGCTGCCCTTTTTGGAGAAGGTATTTTTGTTACTTATGGGGTGTAGCAAAAACTAATATAATGTATTGGGGTTTACGACTATAGTATAGCAAAAATATCAGATAAAGTGTGCACAAACATGCTGCTAATTATCTGATATTTTTGTTTATAATAACTATTCAATTGCCATTATTATCTAACTACATAGTAATATTATTTAAATTGTCTGACTTTATTACTTTGACTCTAATTGAATACTATCCTCTTGAAATAGACTCTCAAACTCTTCTCGACCAATTCTTTCTTTCTCAACCAATAGGTCTGCACACTTATGAAGAATGGCCATATGGTCAGTTAAAATAGCTTTTGCTTCGCTATAGCATTGGTCAATGATACGCTTAACCTCTGCATCAATAGCATTGGTCACATCAGCACTATACTGTTTTGTATGGCCTAAATCTCGGCCGATAAAGACTTCATCATCATCATGTCCGTAGTTAATTAAACCAACCTTTTCCGAAAAACCATATTGAGTTACCATAGCACGAGCTGCATTAGAGGCTTCTTTAATATCCTGGGAAGCTCCAGTAGTAATATCATCAAAGATTAATTCCTCTGCCACTCGACCACCTAAAAGAGTGGTAATATTCTGAAGCATTCTTCCCTTGGTCATGAACATCTCATCACGTTCAGGTAATGGCATGGTATATCCAGCTGCACCAGATCCTGTTGGGATAACACTTACGGTATACACAGGTCCAATGTCCGGAAGTAGATGGAACAGTATTGCGTGACCAGATTCATGATAAGCTGTAATTTTCTTTTCCTTATCTGATATTACACGACTCTTCTTCTCTGTACCAATACCTACTTTGATAAAGGACTTATTGATATCCTCTTGAATAATATAGGCTCTATCAGCCTTAGCCGCTACAATGGCAGCTTCATTTAATAAGTTCTCCAAATCTGCTCCAGTAAAACCAGCAGTTGTCTGGGCAACTTGTTTTAAGTTAACATCCTCTCCCAAAGGTTTTCCTTTGGCATGTACTGAAAGAATCTCTTCCCTGCCTTTAATATCAGGACGACCTACTGCTACCTTACGGTCAAAACGACCTGGACGAAGAATCGCAGGGTCTAATATATCTACACGGTTTGTAGCAGCAAGTACGATAATACCTTCATTTACACCGAAGCCATCCATCTCTACCAACAACTGGTTTAAGGTCTGCTCACGTTCATCATGGCCACCACCCATACCAGTACCACGGCGTCTTGCTACTGCATCAATTTCATCAATAAAAATAATACAAGGAGAATTCTTCTTTGCTTCCTCAAATAAATCTCTTACACGTGAAGCACCTACACCAACAAACATTTCTACAAAGTCAGATCCAGAGATGCTAAAGAAAGGAACACCAGCTTCACCTGCAACTGCCTTGGCAAGAAGAGTTTTACCTGTTCCTGGCGGTCCAACTAATAAGACTCCCTTTGGAATCCTAGCCCCTACAGAAATAAATTTCTTTGGGTTCTTTAAGAAATCTACAATCTCACTAAGCTCTTCTTTTTCCTCATCCAAGCCCGCCACCTTCTTGAATGTGGTTCTCTTATTCTCATCCGTGGACAGTTTTGCACGGCTCTTACCAAAGTTCATTACCTTGCTATTACCACCACCGCCACTTGCCTGGTTGGTTAAAAACGTAAATAGAATCACAATAACAATGACACCCAAAAGTAAAGGAACTAAATTGGTGATAAACCAACTAGGTTTATCAATGTCATGAACTTGAAGTGTTACTCCCTCTTTCTTTACCAGTTGAGACACTTCATTTACATCTGTTTCATAAAAGCTTTTGGTAGTACCATTTATATGAACAACGATTCGACCAGTTGGTGTTTCCTCGTTAGGATAAATATCCACACTTAACACCTTGCCATCATTCAAATCCTTAACGAAATTCTGATAGCCATAGCTTACACTATCTGTATTAGTGAAGTTACTAGACAAGTATAAGGCTGCCCCGACAACTGCAATAATAATCAAATAAAAGCCTAAGCCTTTCATTTGTTTTTTCAACTATAGCACTCCTCTCTTTACCTTACTTTTGATTTAATTCTCGACTACTCCGATATAAGGTAAGTTTCTATATCGCTGAGCAAAATCCAGACCATATCCCACAACAAATTCATCTGGAATTTCAAATCCACAATAATCAACCTTCACTTCTGTTACACGACGAGAAGGCTTATCTAACAATGTACATAACTTAAGGCTCTTAGGTTTTCTTGTTTTCAGTAATTCAATTAAATGATGTAGTGTTCTTCCAGAGTCAATAATATCCTCTACTATAAGAACATCTTTACCTTCAATAGAATCATCTAAATCCTTAATAATTTTAACTCTTCCACTACTTTCTGTCCCATCTCCATAACTTGAAATTGACATAAAGTCAAAGGTTACAGGTAGTGTAATAGACTTTGCTAAATCACAGGTAAAGAATACTCCACCCTTTAATACACATATTAAATGTACTTCTTTTCCTTCATAATCCTTGTTAATCTGCTCTGCAAGAGCCTTAATTTTAGTTGATACTTCTTCTTCAGAAATAAGCACTTTAATCTTATCTGACATTTTAAACCTCCGATATATTTACAACAAGTATTTTCTTGGATTCACAAGACAGCTTATACGCCTCACTTATCCGATTTTCTGTAATCCACATTACATGTGCACCATCACACAGCAAGGGAATAATGTTTCTCTTTTCCTTTGGAATCTTATCATTAATAAAAATATCCTTTAGGGGTTTCGTTCCACCCTCTTTATTAATTTGCATAAAATCTCCTGACTTGCGCGTCCTGAGGAAAATTGCATTTTTTATTTTATCATAATCAAACCACTTCGTACAACTGTTTTTAGGAATGGCCATGTTTTTTTCATAATTTAAGAAGGAAAACGTAATTTTCTTCCCAATTTCAGGTATCAAATAGGTTCCCGGCACTTTTACTTCTACTGGAAGACTGTTGATTGATCCCTCGTGAGGAGAGAATTCTCTATTTTTACTTTTTCCTATTTCCAGACTACTATAACCACACCTTGCTAGAATACCATAAGGAAGATTAAGCTGTTTACCTACTCCTTTACTAGGTAACTCATATACTGCATACACATGCACTTCTTCAATATCCTTAAGTCTTCCAGCAGCATTTCCTATCATTTGGCGCAATACTCGTTTCATTAGAACTGGTTCTTCCTTGCTAATGGATGCTATCTCTACAGAGTATAACCCATTCCTTTGCGTTACAATCCTATCATAGAGAATATCTGTCTGTTTTTTAAGATATTCTTCTACTTCATGAATGTGACTAGATACTCCCGCAATGTGTGACACTGCCTGGCTGTTTACCTCACTTAAAAGAGGCATCACCTGGAGGCGGACCTTATTCCTAGTAAAATCCGTTTCAAGATTGGTAGAGTCTGTACAATAAGATATTCCCTCTTCTTTTAGATAAGCTTCTATTTCTGTTCTGCTAACTGAAAGCAATGGCCTTATATAAGGTTCTCGTACTGGCACAATACCAGCTAGACCTTTTAGTCCAGTTCCTCTTACCAAATGAAATAATACCGTCTCTGCAAGATCATTTTTATTATGTGCTATAGCTATTTTATTGCAACTTTTAGCTTTATATTCACGCTCAAATGCCTTATATCGTAAAATTCGTCCTGCTTCCTCTAAAGAGCAGCGATGCTTACTACTATACCCTGCAACATCCTCTTCATAGATCGTACAAGAAATGTCTGATTTCTCACAAAACTCTTCCACATACCTCTGGTCTCGGTAAGCTTCCTCTCCACGAAGACCATGATTGACATGTACCACAAATAAATCAAGTAGGTAGGTATCCCTCAATCCCATCAATACCTTCAGTAGGCAAATAGAGTCCGCACCGCCACTAACTCCTACTACAATTCGGTCTCCCCGTTGAAGCATATGATGTTGTTGAATATACCTATCTACTTGATTAAACATAACTTCTCCATATCATTTTATATTCTAATTTCTCAAGGTGAGTCAAAATAAGAGGTGTCACTTTTGTGCTATCATAAAGGTAGATTACTCTACTATGCCCTCATATTGGACTTTTCCCACTCTAGACACCTCTTATTCTACATCTACCAAATCAAGAATACAACCCTTATCACATCAGCTCCTCTAATCAATCTATTCCTATTACTCCTTACCTTTTCCACATACCAGCCACTAGAACAGTCATATCATCTATGGCAATATGAGAATTCTGTTCTATTGCATGTTCTAATAATTGATTCGCAATCTCCTGTGGAGTAGATGCTTTTATTTCGGACAAGAATTTGGATACATACTTTTCCTTATCCGATTCCTTTATACAATCTAATAAACCATCGGAGACCATAACTACAAAATCTCCGTCATACAACTTTTTCGATACTCCATCCATATCAACGTCGTTTAATACCCCAATAGGCATAGTTGTGGATGTAATTACCTCAACCCAGTCCTTCCTCTTTATAAAGGTTGCAGCAGCGCCAATCTTAATAAAATCACACATGCCTGTATGTAGGTTAATTACGCTCATATCAATTGTGGAGCATATCTGCTGGTCCGCCCGTAATACTAGAACAGAATTAATTAGCTTAATCGCAGAATCCTCACGAAATCCTGCCTCCATAAACTTCTCCATTAATTCAATTACAGACTGACTCTCTTTGCAGGCTTGCTCGCCAACCCCCATTCCATCTG
Source organism: Bacillota bacterium (assembly GCA_023416695.1). GTDB lineage: Bacteria > Bacillota > Clostridia > Lachnospirales > Lachnospiraceae > KM106-2. The sequence goes on from JAEZGY010000062.1 coordinate 46,148, forward strand.
ATAACGTTACAATAAACTCTCCACCTGGGAGGGTTAAAAAGGAGAAATTGTCTCCCGACACCGTTTCACTGGTCTTAGGGGTTTTTGATATCCCTGTAAGAACTTTAAAATTGGTGTCCTCTACAAAACAAAGGACGTCATAGTCTTCCGATACTATATTTTTTGTTCCCTCCATAGGCTTCATCCGCCTATGGAGTACCTCCCCTAAGATAGTGGCCGCCTCCTTCGTTGTAATACACCGGCCATGTTTTGATCTAAGGGTAAGGAAATAATCCTGTCTACGGTTACGTTTTTCTACTACAGATATATGTTTAACATCTAAATGATGGGACTTCATATAAGCGATAATATCATCATGCTGCTTTTGATCCAAACCTACACTTTCATATAAATCCTTAGAGAAATTCTCTATAATAGAAGCTACCTCCAGAAACTGACCTGCTATCGCTTCCCTGCTCTGAGCCATACGGTTATGCCAGGTCATATTTAACTTGGCCATTTCCAATCCTCGATTTGTCTCAAAAATAAATTCATTTAAGTTAATACATTGTCTGGCAAAGTTTGGAGGAATATCCCCTTTACTAATCCTTCCATTCTGTTCTGCCACCGTTAAAATAGAAAATGCAGCTTTATATGTATCATAAAAATTAGTTTGCCAACATGAGTGACAGTTTACACAGCGTTTGCAGAGCTTGTCAGAAAGCTCATCAAAAATAAAGTTAACATCCTCTTTACTTAAGGCGCTCTTGGTTTCCGAAATTTGATAAAACGTGGTGGACAAGGATTTAAAGGATTCCGCAAACTCTTTAAGTTTGCTTCTTGCGACATCCTGAATTTTTTCCTTTGCCTGCATATCTTCCCTAAATTGTATGGGTAAGGTTTCTGCTGTGTAAAGAAGTTTCTTGGGTAACAACATAAATACAGCTGTGGCAGAAGCTAACGCTCTAATAGAAGTAACTTCTAATAACTTCTCTTCATAAAAATAACCTAATATAATATTGGCAACAAGAAATGCTATACCACTTCCTATCTTACCTACCTTATGAAAAACTCCTGCTACAATACCAAGTATACTCATAATGCCAATAATTCCCGCAATAGGATGATCTAAATATAGAACTGCTCCACAGGCTGCTCCCGTAATAGCTCCTGCCCCCGCACCATATTTATATCCAAGAACCAATACAAGTAAATATGCAGCTGTTTCCTCTATAGAAAATTCCCTTAACCCAAACTCAGGTACCGCATAAACAAACAAAGTGACTAGAAGTACCATACTAATTAACTCTTCATTATTTGGAACTTGTCCCTTCTTACATAAAAGAAAATAGCGAAAGCCTTTGGTAAATACAATATACAAAGCAAATACTAAGATTGCTTCTATTCCTACCATCACCAGTAGATTCTCATCTGGCCCTCGTTTCATTACCATACTGATTCCTACTCCACCATTAATCAACATGACCACCAGTCCTGCCAACCATGGTGCAATAACCTTTTGTCTTCTCTCCACCCATTTGACTACTCCTACAAAGAGTAGGATTGCTACCCCATATTGAATTGCTTGCTGAATTGGTAACCACAGAATCAGCCCCACCAAGGTGGAAACCAGGACTAAAAACCTTCCTCCAGCATCTATCATATAAGCAGCAGCAAAATACGCAATTGCCACTGGATTTATTGTAAACAGTGCTGCTCGTGCCATGATGACTCCCATTAAATCAATGAGTATAGCCCTTTTATTCATTGCCTTCATTCTATATCGCTCCTTACCAAAGTATTGCTGCTAAGGACGTATTATAGACTTCAAAAAGGAAAATGTTTGTCAAACTCTAGTTCTACTTTCTATAAACTTTTAGACAAGATGTGTCTCTCCTCGTGTTCTATAGCGAATCTAGGGAACTCACACTCCTTAAGATGATGATGCTTTAAGAGTAGTAACAATACTTTCTTAAATTCTAAAAATGGATTCACAGTATGAAATCAAACTTAAAATAACCTTGTATTATCCAATAAATCCTTCACAGTGTTTTACTTTAAGTTCAAAACACCGGTCGAAAAAAAGAACCTCGCTAAACTCAGCAAGGTTCTATCGTTCAAAACAATTTTTAATTATAAGTAGCGGAGAAGGGATTTGAACCCATGACACCACGGGTATGAACCGTGTGCTCTAGCCAACTGAGCTACTCCGCCAGACAACGAAAACTATTATATCTGGTTTATTGTAGCTTGTCAACCAATAATTCATACTTTTATCTATCTTTATCCTCTGGAGATAATAGAATCTCATCTGGGTAAACCATTCCTAGCTTATCTCTAGCTTCCTTTTCCACATCTTCTAAGGTTACCTCCGTCTTGCTCTTAAGCTCTTGCTGCTCCTTAAGTAGTTCCTCTTTCACCTTTTCATAAGAGGCCTGTTGTTCGGAAAGATCATTAATCTGCGCATCTAAACGAAGGGTACTATAGTAGAATACAGCACATATTACTACCACTAGAATAGTAACCCCTAAAAAACCTCGTCTATTCTTTTTAACTCGAATTCTTCTTCCCATTATTACTTCCTCACATGTTCAGTCAATTTCTAGTTTGTTCCTCTAGTTTACCATGTTTTTTAGGTTTCTTCAATGGTTTGATTAACTTTTTCCCGTTATTTTCCATTGCTTTCCCTAGCTTAAGAATCTTACTATGTAGTAATCGTCTTATAGAGCGAAAAGGCTTAGTAACAAAGTGCATCAATCTATGTATCTGCTTTCCTAAAAAAAGAAAAAACTTAGACACTCCCTCCACAAAATAGCCACTGATTGAGCGATTATAAATCACCATACCAAGGCCCATTCCTAAAATTGCAAAGCCTCTTATAATTCCATCATTCTGTTCATACATTAACCGAAAAATAAAAAAGCCTGCAATCAGCCAATATAGTAAATCTTCCGCTGCAATGGTGAACCATTTATGCTTTTTAACTCTTCGTGCAATTCGTAGAACATCATAGACAACGAGAAGAATTGCTCCCCAAAGTACAGAGATTAAAAAAAACTGACATTGAAAGCTTATTGCTTTACTCATAGCGTTATTTCCTGTCCCATTTATTTAAACAACCTACTAAACAAGGTCTCTCCATTTTTCACAAAGCCACCAGTATCGGTATAAGCTAGGCTATTTACCTTCCCGTCAATATCTACTTCTCCCTTTTCTATGGACAATCTACTCACATGAAGATCTTCTCCTCGAATCATTAAGGTTCCCTGCACCGTATCCAATAATACCTCATTAGGATCAAAGGATAACACATCATTAATACCAGTAAGAAGAGCATTCTTTCTACTACTTATTGTTAGCTTATGACTCTTCTGTGTCACCTGTTGGTCGTGTCTCTCATCCATTAAAAAACCTCCTAACAACTTTGTTTATAAAGTATATTAAAAGGTTTATGAAATCATTCCATATTTACTTTATAAATACCGGTATAGCTCCTTCGCCTCTTCCTTACGAACCGTCTCCGTTACATCTAGTACTTCAACCTTTACAGCCTTGTTTCCAAATTGAATCTCTATAACATCTCCCTCTTTTACGTTTACAGAAGCCTTAGCTACCTTACCATTAATCATAACTCTTCCCGCATCGCAGGCTTCGTTGGCTACTGTACGTCTTTTAATAAGACGGGAGACTTTTAAAAATTTATCTAATCTCATGTTGTCCTATTTCCCTTCTATTATCCTTTGATTTAAGCAAATTTCTATACAATGAAAAAGAGGATATCCCCCGATGATTTGAGAGTTATCCTCTTGCGCTTATTTGTTAATATAATTACGCGTTTACAGCATCTTTCAAAGCTTTTCCAGCTTTAAACTTAGGAGCCTTAGATGCAGCGATTGTCATAGTTTTACCAGTCTGAGGGTTTCTGCCTTCTCTAGCAGCTCTTTCAGATACTTCAAAAGTACCAAAACCAACTAATTGAATCTTTTCACCTTTTGTTAACTCCTCAGTAACTACGTCTACAAAAGCCTTTAATGCTTTTTCACTGTCTTTTTTAGATAACTCAGTTTTTTCAGCGATAGCTGCAACTAATTCAGTCTTGTTCATGGAATAACTCCTCCTCTAAAGATAGTATTATTTTTATAATGATTATTTTATCCGTCCCCATAGAGCATCAAGCTCTTCTATGGACATCTGGTTGAGGTTAAAACCCTCTAAATGGGCTAGATTCTCAACGCTTACAAATCTATTTATAAACTTATCTGTAGCATTTGTCAAGGAATTTTCCACATTTAGTTTCAAAAACCTTGATAAATTTACCACACTAAACATTAAGTCTCCGAATTCCTCTTCTTGATCAGCGAAACTGCCACTTTTTCTAGCTTCTCTAAGCTCTTCTAGCTCTTCTAGGACCTTTTTCTCAGCTTCCTCGTAATTCGGAAAATCAAAGCCAACTTTGGCAGCTTTTTTTTGTACTTTTTCAGCTCGAATTGTGGATGGAAGAGCTCTGGCAACACGTTTCATTCCATCGGATACCTTCTCTTCTGCTTTTTCCTCTTTCTTAATCTCCTCCCAATTCTTAAACACCTCTTTGGAGGTATCGGCTTTCACCTCTCCAAACACATGAGGATGTCGACGAATCATCTTCTCACTAATGCCAGAAATTACGTCCTCAATGGTAAAGTGCTGCTCTTCTTCTGCTATTACACTATGCATAATTACTTGTAAAAGCAAATCTCCTAGCTCTTCACAAAGATTCTCATAATCTCCACTTTTCTCATAGATATCTATTCCCTCAGCCACCTCATAGGCTTCCTCAATCAGACACGAACGTAACGAGCCATGTGTCTGCTCACGATCCCAAGGACAGCCCTCTGGGGCTCTTAGTCTTCGAATAATATCTACAAAATCATTAAAGCAATATTCCTTCTTCATCGGTTCACTTTCCCTTTGTCACAGTTAGATTCAGTATCCTAACACCCTAAAGCAGGCATTAGTTTTACTGTTACCTTGTACATCTACTAATAGTATTATACATCAAATACAATATTTGAAAAGTCAAATTGGAAGCTATTACATGCTATTCCTTCTTACTACATCTTACAGTAATTCTTTTATCACCTACAAAATTACAGGTAAATAGAGTTAAGTCCCAACTAGAGTCCACCATTTCTTCTACTGCATTGGCACTAAGTTCTTCCACCAATTCAACCTTGTACCAGACTACTTCATTGTTGGTATTGGTAAAGGATAATATATCTCCTTTTGAAAGTTTATATATGCTTCCAAAATGTGCCTTATAATTATGGGCAGCAATTACAAACTTTCCCGATATGTCTCCTGAATACCTGCAAGGTGCTATATTTAAATCACGATACACATAATCTGATAAAACAGGTAACTTAAGTTGTAGTGAAGGAATGTTTATAATACCTATATAGTTGTGTTTATCTACCTCTATCTCACTAGAAGAAGTGGCTTTGGGTACAGCACTTGGAATCACATCATTTGTTGTGATTTCAGACTGTAACCCAGTCTCCTCTTTACTATCTATTTCTTGCATCAGTTTAGGAATGATCTTATCTGCTGCAATTTTGGCCTTGTTCTCTAATCTATTATTATATAATAGCAGTATTAGCGCTGCCATTACAAAGACTGTTCCAAGGCTTATGAGCAAGTAACCTTTATTTTTCATTAGATTCTCCCTTTTTATGAGATCGTAACAAAATAGTAACACCTATTAAGAGACAACTACACCCCATGACAGCGAGTACTGGTATAGGCCACTGAAGCATGCCTGTGCTTGGCAAGTCACCTGGCGTATCAGGATCAGGTATCGGTATTGTTGGGGTTGGGGTTGGTATTTGATCACTGTCTATCTTAGGATAGAGATTAACTTGATAAATATAGCTGTCATTCTGATACATCGGTACTTCCACTAAACTAGGCATAAAGGTCTTATAATTCTTAACCTCTTTTCCTGTTTGAACTACCAGATATAAGCCTTTTTCTAATTGCTCGAATATCGCAGCTCCCTTTGTTGACGTAGTTTGAGTAATTCCCTTTATATTCTGATTCTCTGCATAAGAAGATAGCTGTTTGGCTAATTCCATACAATCAGACGAGGTTGCCCAAGTTAGATTACCTGTAAACCCAGCAAAATCAGGGGTACTTATATACCTAGGTGTATATGTACTTGATAAATTGGCAATATGGTAAAGAGTAACCTGGACACCAGGTATAGGCAACGAGGTGTCTTCTGCATCAAAGGTGTTAACTGTAATTGAACAAGTTTCCTCTGCCCTAACAGAAGTGCTTAGAGTATTTATCAGTCCAATTACGACTACTAGAGTAATTACATAGGTCCAAATTTTTTTCATTTTATCAACTCCTTTGCTACTCCCGCTTTCTAATAAATCTTATTACCAGAAAGATAAAAATACTTAAAAGAGATGCTGCAACTATCACCGGAGCATACTCAGACAAGTCAAATGCCTTCCTATCAGCCGTCCTAGTCTTATTATTCACAGCATTACTCTCTTCTTTCTTATTCTCAATCCTTACACCACGTACTAGTAAGCGATGAGAATTTACTGCATAAGGGGTACACGTAACCAAGGTAACGTAATCCTTACCATCTTCAATAGCTAGATCCTTCATATCTGAAGGCTCCACTACTGTAATCATGCATACCTGATAGGTGAGTAGTCTATCTAAAATATGAATGGTAAAGGTATCCCCCTCCTTCATTTGATCTAAATCCGTAAACAGTTTTGCTGATGGCAATCCTCTATGCCCTACTAACACCGCATGACTACTTTCCCCACCACAGGGAAATGAGGACCCCTCCATGTGTCCTATACCTTCTTCTAAAACCTGCTCACCCATTCCATGAGAAATTGATAGTTTTACTCCGATCTTATCGATCTCAATATATCCTATCAATCCATCCCCTGTGACATTCAGAATATCATCATACGTTTTTCGTTCCGCCTCGGATAACTTAAAACGATTAGGATTTGATATAAGAGCCTTATTATATTCTTCAGCCTTCTGAAAGGTATTACTATAGTCCGTCTTAGAAAGCTTAGAAACCATGTTATCATACTCTTCTATTGCCTTACTTTGGTTCAAGCTATTCACATAATTACTCACTGTTGGGTATAACAACACTGAAAGTCCAATGATAAAAACAATCGAGATAAACACTAGCGTACGTCGTTTCATGGCTCACTCCATATTGTTAATAAATCAAGGACGAATTCTTTTGTTATTCGTCCCTGATTCTATTGTCCGTCTGTATAAACTATTTGGCTACTGAAGCCATTCTTTTACGAATAATAAGGTATACGATGGCACCTGCCATTAAAAGAATACCTATTACAGTAAATATTAAAGTACCACTACCACCAGTAGAAGGTATAAGAGTCTTGGCATTTTCAATATTAATCTTAAGATATCCAGGATCAGCTTCGACACCATCAACATGACCCGTGAGGCATTGGGTATCATTATTTCGAGCAGCTGTAATAGTAAATGTTACCGGCCCCGTAAGCTTATTATATCCAACTGGAGCAGCAACCTCTACTAATTGATATTCCCCTTCACCTAATTGTGTAATGGAAACAAAACCATCACTATCAGTAGTATATTCTTTTCCATCAAAATCCTGATAACCATTATCAGATTTCTTCTGTAATTCGAATATAGCATCTTTTAGAGGAAGTTTTTCATTGTCTTTCCCCACTTCATACTTAACCACTGTTACTCCAAACGTATATACTGTTGACGTAGAAGTTTTAGTATTATACATTTCTCTTACATATGGATTTATGGAGTATATTAATTTGGCTTCATTTATATTACCCGCTGGCCCAACTGCAGCTTCATCTGTAACCTTTGCAGTATATGTAACAACTACTTGCTTAAGCTGTACTTGAGCGTCACCAATAGTTATGTTATTCAGCTCACTATAATTAAAATCTAACTGATAGCCACTACTATTTATAGTTTTACTTATATAATATTTTGAATCACTGAGGTCAACAATACCACCCGTTGTTATACCCTCTACTTTAAATTTGTACCCACTAGCATCTGTAGTAATCTCTAATCCTGTTGGCATCGTATCCTCAATATAGTACTTAGTATCTACCGCACCAGCTTGATATATAGGAACATCTGCTTTAACTGTATATTTAACCAAATCACCTAATCCTTTTACAACTTCCTTCAGTTCCTGGTCAATCTTTTTGGTTATTGTTATCTCACTACTTTTCATAGAACATTCTGTAGAATTCAGTATATATCCAGCTTCACTTACCTCTGGTAACAAGCTAGCAGTCGAAACTCTATATACTCTATCTGTGCCAGAAGCTATCATAAGGTACTGGCCAACTGTACAACCCTTATATTCTCGACTAGTGCCAGCATCTGGTAAAGGTACCACGCTACAGTCCCCTTTTTGGATTGCAGTAGCTAAGCTACTATAAAATTCATCCTTAAATTCTGTACTTGAATTTCCGAGAGCATCTATATAATTAGGTTTATCCTTGAAAAAATTATTAAATGTAGGTATACTATTTACCCAGTCATTTACTTCTTTCACAAACTTATATCCAATAAAATGACCATTCACTATATCTGGAACTATAATTTGATATGCAGTAAGAGCATCTCCATCTTTCATTCCACTAACCGTAATGTTTGCCTTTAATCCTGATATAGTAGCTTCAGTTGTTTGTGTATCAGCAAATGCCATAGTTCCGAACATCATTGTAAATACCATACTCATACATATCACAAATGATAGTAATTTCTTTATTCTCTTCATTTTTCATTTATTCCTTTCTATTTTTCAATTGTCTTTATCAGAAATATTAGAATTTACATCTTCTTTTATATGCTATATGCACTATAAAAAGAATCCCGGATAGCATCAATAGAGCAATTCCAGAGACGGTGTAAACCACAGTACCAGGGCCTCCTGTCTCAGGGAAAGTAATATTCTCAATATACTTACAGGTGTTTTCTACTATAATTGGTTTTCCTTGGCTATCAATGGATATCCCATTATTTTCATAGGTAGTCTCATAGTCACTCAGAGAATCCTCTACAAGATAGTAATATAATTTACAACCATCCTTATAGGAATCAAGGTTATCCCAATGATCTGTCCAGTTATTACTGCTATTTAGTACAGTTTGCCCAACCACTTCAGCATCAACTGGTATAGTATCTAATTTTTGTGTACTTCTCACCAGTTTTACGTTAACCCCATTAACGGTGACATCTGTCTTGTCGGTTCCATCTGGTTTATACCACTTCTTAACTGCTGTTATTGAAAAAGGATTTAACCTGTTTATTGCCGTAATAGTATAACTAGTATTATCCTCCGTTACTACATAAGTAGGACTATATCCAGCAACAGGTTCTTCTACTACTTTATAAGTAAACTGTTTATCCCCTATTCTGACTGGCATATGAGTAATTTTTTGCTCCCAATTTGGTACTGTTAAACTATAGGTATCTATATATGTATCAGAACCCCCATCATTAGCATAAAGTTTAAGCTTAACCTCAGATGGAAAATCCTTGCTCTTGCCCGTATTATCACTATTCTTCCACTGTTTCTTTAATACGATATCTTTATATTGTTCTCTTAATTGATTATCAAAACTAATACTTGGTCTATTACATACTTTAGCTTCTTCACTTTTAACACTATAAATTCCATTAGTAACATCTGTATAGGTTTTATCTAGCTTTGATGAACCCATCTTAACATCAGAAATAATGCTATCCTTTATATTAACTTCCTCTAAATAATATGTACTGTTGGCATCTATATCATAAATATCTACTGAATCTCCTGCCTTCATCTTAAATACCCCATTGCTATCAATAGTAACCTTGTCATTCTTATTATCATTTCTGTAAATATCATTACCTTTATAAAGGGCATAATTACTATTTTCTGCTGGCCCTTTTACATATAATTTAAAGGCATACTCAGCTTTATCAAAGTTAGAAGTATTTTCTCCAATAAGATTCTTCTTAATATGTAATCCTGTTGGAAGATTGAATTTTATTTCATTATTGGAATAACAACTTCCACGTTCTAGATAGTAAAATTTAAGATTATGTGTGGTTAGCGATGTATTCAATTTATTTGATATATCTATCGTTGTGGCACTATGCTTTGTACCACTAGCATCAAAGTATTCAGGTATTGATACTTGCTTTTTAGCAAAATTAATCGTACCTTTAACGTCCTCATGAATTCCTCCTAGATCTAGAAGCAATACACCATCAACAAATACCCAAACATCATCATCGCCAGAAAACTCAAATACTATTTCTCTACCATTTACCAAACCACTATCAGGAAGTATGAAATCAAAGTCCATAGACATCCCAAAATGATGATTATAATAGGTACTTCCAGCAGAAACATCTTTTTGGGTTTCATCATACTGATTAAACGGAAAGAACCCTACTTTTTTTACACTTGGATTACTTATTGAATAAGTATCACTATATACCGTAAAGTCACCGCCGCCAGAATTGTTCCCATAATAAGCATAATTTACGTTGCTGTTATATACGTAGTAGCCTTCACTATCTCGTTTAAATAGGTGATTTACGTCACTATAAATAGTTTTACCTGGAACCTGTACTGTTGGGTTAAATAGGTAATTTAAACTAGGTCCTGTCGTTGTATTTAATACTGGATATCCATCTTCTAATGTATTCTTGACAATCCCTTGCCTGGCTGTGCTCCCTCCAGTAAATGCATTTATCGAATTAGATGTTGGAGTTGCAATACCTAGAAACAATAGTTCTCTTTGCTTACCACTGATAGCATTAATTCCCGCTATTGTAGGTGATGTAATACTGTTGGAAGTTGTATCTAAGTTCTTAAAGGTACCATCTGCATTCCTACCGTCATAGTCAAATAGGTTTAACATAATACCATCTGAACGACTATCTACCGTATCTATAGTAGTAGGAAGAGCTATAGGCGTCGGTGTAGGTGTTGGTTTAGAATCTCCCGGACCAGCTAATGCTTTAGTTCCTGTATTAATAATGTTCTCCTGTGTCACTTTATACCTTAAAGTATACTGGAATATGATAGTGGATATAAAAATTGAAAACATTGCTATCGCAACAAATATCCCTCTTCTCTTATTGTGTGGTTTCCCTCTTTTCTCTTGTCTGGTAGCACAGTTATTCATAAATTCTGCCCCCTTGTCCTTCTTCACACATTTCATTAAGCTTCAACTTGTCTGTTGCAAACTAATTACTTCTTCTAATGTTTATCCAGTTGGGGTATCCTCATGTTATCGTATAAATAAAGTCTTTCCACTGTAACATATCATTCCTTATTAATGTTTTCAATATAAATTGTAATATTTTTCCATTTTCATTATTATTACACAACATTTGTTTAAACGTTAAGAAAAGGTTTGTACATTTTATAACTGTAATATTAGGCATAAAAAAGAAGATGTCCTCATACGAAGCATCTTCCATTTTATCTTTATTCTATTGTTCCAGCTGACGGCCTAAGAAGCCTGCTGCTGCATGAGCAAGTTTAACTTCAACCTCACCAAATTTCACCTTAGGATCTTTTGTTAAGATGATTACCGCACCAATTGCATCACCTTCACTAATAATCGGGCAAATAACTTGGTATTTGTACTCTTCTTCATCACTAGTAATCTTCTTATAATTCTTTTCATCTGAAGAACACACAACGTTCTCCCTTTGATTAATAGCTTCTTCTAGTTCCTTACTAATTGCTTTAGAAACAAGATCTTTCTTTGTGGTTCCTGCAACAGCTATTAAGGAATCTCTATCAGCAATGCATACTATATGACCTGTTGTTTGGGCTAAGGAATCCGCATATTGCTTTGCAAATTGACTTAATTCACCAATAGGAGAATACTTCTTAAGAATGATTTCACCTTCACGATCTGTAAAAATTTCAAGAGGGTCTCCCTCACGAATTCTCAAAGTTCTACGAATTTCTTTTGGAATAACAACACGTCCCAAGTCATCTATTCTTCTTACAATACCAGTTGCCTTCATAATGTTTCCTCCATTTAACATTTATCATATACAGTGCGCTATAGTTATATTGTTAGTAAAATTGAGAAATTTATACATTGACTCAATGTATTTCATAATATTTTACCGATTCAAAAAACACTGTATGTAAGAGGAATTTCAGTGGCCAACTGAGGGATGATATGTGATAAACGAGAAATATATACCATTACAAAAACAAAAAGGTAAATGAGTAAAATGTTAACAACTCAAATACCTTGTTAGTATACCATGAAAATCCATTTAAGGAAATTTTAAAAATCTTATATTCATATTATATATTTTTATAGTATATCTTTGTTAAGCATAGTCCTTTTCCCTCCACAGTAGGACCTGCCAGACTTCGATTCCCTGTCCTTATAATCTCCTTAAGACTCTCTAGTGTTCGTTTATGAAGGCCTATTTCGATTAGGGTACCTGTAATGATTCGAAGCATGTGATAGAGGAATCCCTCCCCTTCATAAGTAATTATGATAAGGTTCTCTTGTTTTGTTATCTCTATTTCCGTGATGGTTTTTACAGTGGACCTTTTGTCATTCATTTGGGATGCAAACCCAGCAAAATCATACTTTCCAATGAGCACTTTTGAAGCCTCTCTCATAGCCGAGATATCTAACTCACCCTCTAGAAAAAGGCATTGATGTCGAAGAAAAGGAGTAGGTTTGTCTTTACAGTAGATTTGATATTGATACTGCTTTCCTAAGGCAGAATAACGACTATGAAATTCCTTTGGTACCTTCTTTAGGGAAAGGACTTGAATATCAGGTGGAAGACTTTGATTAAAGGAGAGAATGTCCTCCTTTTGAAGCTTTCTATTGGTATGAAAATTGGCCACTTGCCCTTTTGCATGTACCTTGGCATCTGTTCGGGAAGCCCCTATGAGGTTCACTGATTCTTTACAGAAATCAGACAGGACATCTGCCAGAATCCCTTGTATTGTATTTTTACGATGTTCTCCACCTAACTGCTGCCACCCCTGATATTTGCTGCCATCATAGGCAATTTCAATCTTATAATTATAATCTAATCCCATTTGGTTAGCTTTCACAAATGTTCTCCTTACATAGTAATATTAACAGCTCTTACGCATTTAACATTAGTTTTTCACTTTTAAAGGCTTTTATTATCAACTTTGTTAATAGTAGAGACATACCTAACGTTACTCCCATATTAACAAGAAATGCACCCATGGTCAATTCACTGCTTAATAGGCTTTGAATGGCTTTTGCAGTTCCATACACTGGAATTGCATATTCACCTAAAGCAGGGGCTTTCTCCCCCTCAAACATGGTAATCATACCTGCTACCATAATGATCATATACAATGGCGATATATACCCAGAAGCCACCTTGGTAGACTTTGCAAATACCGCTACTAAACTTATCATTGCCACATATAAAAAAACCAATGCCACTACCAGTAGCAATAGCTCAATAATCTGTGTTATACCAATTACGAGGCTTAATCCAATAGACCCTTCAAAGCCCATGGTGGCTAAGGTGTACGGTAGGGCAATTAACATAGATACCGCATAGGTTATGGCTGATAGACAGGAAAGAATAGATAGAGACAAGAGTTTCCCCGACACTAGTTGAGCCCTAGAGATTGGGCTAATCAGCAGACTAGTTAAGGTTCCTCTCTCCTTCTCCCCTGTAATAGAATCTATACAAAGGCTCATAGCACCTGCAAAAAGAAAAATCACTACCATATAGGGAATAATTGTACCTAATAGCTTACCGGTTGCTCTTTTGGTGTCTACTAGCTGAGAGGATTCCTCTTCTCGATCGATATCAAAGACCACAAGCTTGTTCATATCGTCTAAACGGCTGTTTAGAACCTGGGTCTTATAAGGATTTAATACCTGGTTAAGAAAGGCTTCTCTAGCATTATTAGAGGTAGTCTCAGAAGGGTTATAATAAGTCTTAACCTCTGGAATTACTGCTCCCTCACTATAATTATCAATAAGGGAAGTAAAATCCTTCTCAAAGGCTACTAAGAGGTCCACATCTCCGTTTTTAATATCTGACTTACTCTGCTCTAACTGCTCCTCCTCTATTAAAGTCACCTTAACATGTTCCATTTGATTCACAAGCTCTTTTAGCTCCTGAGGAAGGTTGTATAAATATATGACCTCTTCCTGTTGATTGGTTTCATCCATCTGGTTTGTTACGAGAATTCCAATGAGACTATAGAGTCCAATGGTAATAAGAAGAGGTAGAATAAATAACGCAAACACTAGCTTTCGATCCAAAAAAACTCGTCGTAGCTCCTTTCGTACTATTTGTACTACAGGGATATATTTGTTTCTTTTCATATTAGACCTCCTCCCCCACTTCCTTTATGTAAATACGGAAAAAAGCATCCTCTAAGTTATCTGCCAGTCCCTTCTCAAGAATTTCATACAGAGTCCCCTCTAGAACCTTACGACCATTAATAATAATGCCAATTCGGTCACATAACCGCTCCGCTTCCGACATAATATGGGTAGAAATAATCACAAGCTTTCCCTGATCTCTTAACCTAAGAAGATAATCCGTTACCTTCCTTGCCGTAATAATATCTAGCCCATTGGTTGGCTCATCAAAAATCACAATTTCAGGGTCATGTACTAAACTAACCGCTATGGCTGCCTTCTGTTTCATTCCAGTGGACAACTCCTCCACCTTTTTATTCTGAAACTCTGTAATCTGAAAATAATCAAACAACTCCTGCTGTCTCTCAGCAATTTCCTCTTCACACATTCCATGAAGTCTTCCAAAGAAGTGAAATAAATAAGCTGGTGAAAAGTTGGGATCTAGTTGAATCTCATTGGTTAAAAAGGCCATCTTACCCCTAAGAATTTCCTCCCTCTCATATAAGTTTTCCCCGTTAATAAGAATCTCCCCTGTAGTAGGCTTTAAAAGTGTAGAAAGGCAACGTAACGCAGTAGTTTTACCAGCCCCATTTGGGCCAAGCAGTCCATAAATCTCTCCCTCTCTAGCAGTAAAGCTTACATCTAATACAGCTTTTTTATTACTATCCTTTATCTTTAACTTTTTCTTCTGTTTTGTAGAAAGTTTATATATCTTAGTAAGATGAGAGACCTCTATCATATGAAACCCTCCTAATGATGTTAGCTATATAGAAACTTGTGTATAAGTCTGAAACAATAAAAAGAGGCTGTTACCTAGGTTGGAATTTCTCTTTTTCTTTCCGACCATGTAACAGCCCTTAATACTAAATTCTTTAAAGGTCGGTAAAACTAATCATACTCCACAATTTTGCATCTTGAGTAATCTTATATTCACTGGACCAAACTTTATATTTTGCTACAAAAATATCATCTCTTTGTTTCTCGATAATTTGCTCCTTTTTCTGAGCTGTAGCATCCTCATCAAAATCACTAATTAATTTTAAAATGACATAGCCCTCTGTCGTCTCAATGACAGGACTTATTTCTCCTACTTTTAGAGAAAAAGCTGTTGTTTCAAGCTCAGGGTTGTCCCCTTTTCCAAAAGTGAAATCCACATAAGAAGCATCTGTGTTAGCGCTAGCAAAGGATGCAAAATCCTCTGTAGTTAATGCCTGCTGGCGCATAGATTCTGCGCGCCCTTTCGCTGTCTTCTTCTGGGTCTCATCCAAAGCAATCTGTGTGCCATTCTTATCTTTGCCATTGGTCATAACCATAAGCATCTCTAACTTGATCTGCTTTGCTTCTTCATCACTGATGTCTGTATTCACTTCGTTGGTAGTGACAGTATACACCTTGTCCGCTAAGTAATTATCTTCTAGTACATGTCTTACCATATCTTGAGTTATTCCATACTTCTTCTGGTCTTCCTTAGTGATTTTCTCCATATACTCCACTACTTGTGTTTCTACTTCTTCCTTCTCACTATCCTCTAAGGCAATATCTAGCTTTGCAGCCTCTTGTACCACTACCTTTATCTTAGTAACCTCACTTAGGAGTTCATCTTTTGCCATATCGGAAAAGGTCTTTCCGTCCTCAATGGCAATATTCCAAACATCTTCTCCTAAACTAGGCTCATATTTATTCTTAATCTGAAGCTGATAAATCAAAAGCTCTCGGTAGGTCACTTCTGTCTTTCCCACACTTAATACCACATCATCTAACTGTAACCCATCCTCCGACTGTGTTGCTTCTGGACTTGCTTGGTTACTAGCCGCCGGAGTTTTTGTTGGACTACTAGAAGGCTCTTTTTCACTATTACATGCAGTCATGGTAGCGACAAAAGCTACCGCTACTACCCCACCTATCATGTATTTTTTCCATGCTTCTTTCTTCATGTTATCCTCCATACATTGCACAATATCATTACTCTGAGTATAAAACATTCTACTTAGTATGGCAACCCTAATTCTGAGGTGAGCTGCCTGTCTTAACAACCTCCTTAAGCTTAATCGAACTAATCTTCTCAAGGATGGATTTGATTAAGTCAAATAAGGCAAGTGGCTCCATTCTCTCCTTCTTCTTATTCTTCTTATCTAAATGATAGATAAAGGTAGGATGACTTCCTTTTTCCATGGTGAGGATCCCTTGATACTCCTCAAGCATCCTTGGAATCTGAACTACATCGAGAGGAGCCTGCTCATACATCACCATTTTTATCTTACGATTTTTATATTCTAATTTAGTCACAAATGTTTCCTTGGCAAGTGCCTTAATAAAAGCAATATTAAGTAGATTATTAACTGCTGCTGGCATGTCACCAAAACGGTCTACTAGCTCCTCCTGCATATCTAAAAACTCGTTTTCGTTAGATATCTCTGCAATTCGTTTATAGATATCCAGCTTCTGAAACTCACTTTTAATATAAGTGGCAGGAATAAAGGCATCTATATCAATGTCCACGGTAGTATCATACATATCCTCTACCCTAGTCTCACCCTTTAGATTCTTCACTGCCTCATTTAACATCTTACAATAAAGATCATAACCCACTGCCTCCATATGACCGTGCTGCTTTTGGCCAAGGAGATTACCTGCACCTCGTATTTCAAGGTCTCTCATAGCAATCTTAAAGCCAGAGCCAAGCTCTGTAAATTCTTTAATGGCTTGCAAACGCTTCTCTGCCACCTCACGAAGTACCTTATCTCTTCGATACATAAGGAAGGCATAGCTACTTCGATTAGAACGCCCCACTCGCCCTCTTAACTGATAGAGCTGGGATAAGCCTAAACGGTCTGCATCGTCAATAATCATTGTATTTACATTGGAAATGTCTAGTCCAGTCTCAATGATAGTAGTAGACACCAGTACATCAATTTCTCCATTAATAAAGCCAAACATAATATGCTCTAGCTCTCTCTCACTCATTTGTCCATGAGCAAAGGCTACATTAGCTTCTGGAACCAACTGTGCAATGTGATTTGCTACATCCTCAATGGTATTGACACGGTTGTATACATAATAAACCTGACCACCTCTTGCAAGCTCTCGATGAATGGCCTCACGGATAATCTCATCATTATGCTCTAGCACGTAGGTCTGGATTGGCATACGATCTACTGGAGGCTCCTCTAATACACTCATATCCCTGATTCCAATGAGGCTCATATGCATCGTTCGAGGAATTGGCGTAGCTGATAGTGTCAGCACATCTACGTCCTTTTTCATCTGTTTTACTTTTTCTTTATGAGTTACACCAAATCGTTGCTCCTCATCCACAATAAGGAGACCTAGGTTTTTAAACTCTACATCCTTTGAGAGCACCCTATGAGTACCAATTACAATATCAAGAGTTCCATCCTTCAGACGTTCTAAGGTCTTCTTCACCTGTTTCGGCGTGCGAAATCTTGACAGCATATCTATGCTAATTGGAAAATCCATCATTCGTTGTACAAAATTATTGTAATGCTGTTGCGCTAATATTGTGGTAGGTACTAAAAATACCACCTGTTTTCCATCAGATACTGCCTTGAAAGCAGCTCTAATGGCAATCTCCGTCTTTCCATAGCCCACGTCACCACAAATCAAACGATCCATGATCTTAGGGCTTTCCATATCTCTCTTGGTATCTTCAATGGCTTGCAGCTGGTCTCCAGTCTCCTCATATGGGAACATCTCTTCAAACTCTCTCTGCCATACCGTGTCTGGTCCAAACTGATAGCCTGACTTCTGCTGTCTTATTGCATATAGCTCTACTAGCTCCTTGGCTACTTCTTCTACTGCTGTTTTTACCTTCTTCTTAGTATTCTTCCATTCTAAGGAGTTAAGCTTATTGAGTTTCGGTGCTTTCGCATCTGCCCCTGCGTATTTTTGAAGTACCTCAAGTCCAGTAGCTAGAATGTATAGCACTCCACTACCAGCATATTCTATCTTTAGGTAGTCCTTCATGACTCCATCTACCTCAATTTTCTCAATTCCCCGATAGATACCAAGACCATGATTCTCGTGAACTACATAATCTCCTACATTTAAGTCGGTAAAGCTATGAACTCTGTTGCCCTCATAGTTCTTTTTCTTGAGCTTTTTCGACTTTTTAGAACCGAAAATATCACTTTCGGAAATGACCACAAACTTAATCATAGGATATTCAAAGCCACGGTGTAGTGGGCCTGAGGCAACAAATATCTCTCCCTGATTCACTGGCCTAGTATAGTCTTCGCTGTAGAAGGCATTTAAGTCAAAATCTAATAAGTCTTGGCTAAGTCTCTTGGCACGACTCTTGGAACTGGAGATTAGAATAATACGATATTTTCGCTCTTTCCATGCCTTTAAATCCTTTACTAGCACATCAAAATTCTTATTATAAGGGCTCACAGACTTCACGGTGAAATCATACTTTTTCTGGACAGATAGATTGGCGACCTTGTACTCCATGGTACTAAGAAGAACTGTCTTCTGATGAGCTAGCTTCACACATAGCTCCTTATAGGAGTATATGGCATCTGCCTGACTGGGAAGAATATAACCTGACTCAATTCGACCTGCCATACCCTCACGGAACTCTGTCTCTACCGCTCCTGCCCGTTCATCCATTCTAAGAGGCTCATCCACAAAGAAAATTGTATTCTCCTTTGTAAAATAGTCAAAAAAGGACATAGTCTTCTCATAAAAATAAGAGACAAAGCTATCCATAGCAACAGAACCATTGTATTCACTGATACGTTCTAAGAATTCACCAATAATCTCTTTAATTCTTCTGGCTTCGTCTAATCGTTTGTCTGCTTTTAAGCTATTGTAATACTGCTCAAATTCCTGCTCTATTTTCTTCTTTCCTTTTTCCACCATAGGAGGAGTAAAGATAAATTCCGTAGCAGGATATATGTTAAGCTGCTCCACATTTTCAATGGAACGCTGACTCTCTACATCAAAGGAACGGATGGTGTCAACTTCCTCGTCCCAAAACTCGATACGATAAGGAACCTCATCCGTCATTGGAAATACATCTAGTATTCCACCTCTCACAGCAAATTGCCCAGGACTCTCCACCTGAATGCAACGCTCATAGCCAAGTAATATAAGCTGCTCTGTAAGATTCTTAAGTTCATACTCCTTGGCTATCTCTATAATTAAAACTCTACTTTTTAGTTGTTCTAATGGTAAGATTCTATCCATTGCCCCATCAATGGTCATAACAATGGTAGCTGGCCCATTTTCCATGAGCTGTTTTAACACCAAAAGACGTTCTCTTACAATGGCATGGCCGTGAATATCAGCACTATAGAAAATGATGTCCTTCGCTGGGTAGAGAAATACATTTTTTTCATATAAGCGAAGGTCCTCATATATCTCCTTCGCCTTTAGCTCATTATAGGTAACAATGACCTTAAACCGACTTTCCTCACCTAGCCCCGCTATTAAATGGCTTTTCTGAGAATCAATACAGCCAGTTACCTGTACTGGAGTTTTATCAAGCTTTAGGTCATGGTCTATTTCTAAGTATTCGTTTAATTCCCTTAAGGGATAGAAAAAAGTATTCATGATACCTCCAACAGCAGAGTAAAGCTCTGCTATGCCTTTTTATTATACTGGTTCATGGCGACCTCTACATCCTCTGTGAGAATGAGCTTTACCGCCTGTGCCACTTTCTTTCTGGTCTCATTGATTACCTCTTGGTCCTCTTTTGAAAAGTGACCAGTAACATAGTCTGCTAGATCCCAACCTGCAGGTTTGTCCCCAACACCAACTTTAATTCGCTTAAAATCCTGACTTCCTAAATGGGCGATGATATTCTTCATCCCATTGTGGCCACCAGCACTACCTTTTTTACGAATTCGTACCTGTCCAACGTCCAAACTGATGTCATCATAGATGACAATCAGCTCCTCTTCTGTGATTTTATAAAAGTCTACTAACTGCCTTACACTCTCCCCACTTAGGTTCATATAAGTCTGAGGCATAGCAAGAAGAACCTTCTGTCCCTCAATATATCCTGTGCCACAGATAGCCTTATGTTTGATGTAGTCCATCTTAATATTATATTCTTCTGCAATCCGGGTAATGCAATCAAACCCTACATTGTGCCTGGTGTGTTCATATCGAAGGCCAGGATTGCCTAATCCGACAATTATATACATGATTTATCCTCATTTCCATACTGTTTATTGACATACGCAAACAGGGTCCACCGCATCTCTACGCTGGACTGTTTAAAATGGCTTTGCCACTTCCTCTGTTCACTTGTATTGTACCCTTTTTAACGAAAAGATACAATGATTACCACCAATTTGTTCTATCTTTTAATTCTTCATAATTATACTTATCGTATTCGGATACTTGCTCCGTGCGAAGTTCTCCATCCAATGTACTAAGAAGAAGCTTACTATTCTTCATATAGTCTTCCAAAGGCTTTGTCCACTTCTTAAACAAGGCGTCATCATTGATTGGATAGGAATCAAATGAAAAGGAGGATGCTTCTGTCTGTACCATATTCCCCTTTTTATCTAACCGGTAGATTCGGTAACTACAACCTCCTGCATTATCTCTGCTATCTTTTAAGAAGCTCATAACAAAAGCACCTTTCTCATCCATTCCATAATAGACACTATTCCAATTAGCCCTAGCCCGATGAGCAAATTCAGTATGTAAAATCTCACCCTTTTTATCTTTTATTAAAACGAGACCACTCTCTCCATCACCTACGTTACCTGTATATACCTCTATGATTAAATTCTTAGGCCAATTACTAGATGACATTTCTGAAGAAAAGACAAGCTTATAGTACTCCTCTAGTACATTGTCTCCTACATAACTCTTTAAATTCTCATAGGCATCCAAGTCGCTAGGCAATAGATACGTAATGCCATACTTATCATACTCACTCAACAGCTTCACACAGGTAATCTCCCCAAGTTTATTTGGATATACGATGCAATCTTTATAGGTGTTGTATTCTTCGTTACCAATATAGTCTACAAATTTGTCATGGGTAATCTCTTCAAAGGAAAGTGTAGACATACTCTTATTCGCCATATAAATACAGTCTGTAGCAAATGGAATTGGTTCACTTACAACACTTAAGCTATCTTCTGTTCTATACTTATTAACAAATTGTCCATCCTCCGATATACCTGCAATCCCCATTACCTCTTCCGGCTTATATTGTTTAGTAGGCTTTGGTGTTATAGTTGCTATTGGCGTTGTGGTCGGTTTTGAGGTTATAGTAGGCTTTATCGTTACTGAAGGCTTAGGCGTAGCAGTTGGTTTTGGAGTTATAGTAGCTTTAGGGGTGGCACTTGGCGTCGCGGTTTCTTTAGCTACTGAAACCAAAGTGTCCTTAGAAGGATCCGTTCCTTCCTTATGGTTTACTGTCAGAAACAAGCTACAGGATATCACGATCATTATAGCTAAAACACTTACCCAAAACCTAGGTTTTTTATAATTCATAATATTCTTTATTCGAGCAGAAATACTGTTTTCTCCAAAGAATAGAGGGCCTCCAACAAAGGCTCTCTTGCTACTACTTGAAAGCTGTAACAAAGTGTGAGAGTATGCCTTTTTATCGCCTAACTCAAGACTTTTTAGGGCTGCCTCATCACAGGACATCTCCATATCCTTCTCCATAAGATAAAAGGCAAGCCACACAAATGGATTAAACCAGTGAACACAAGCAATCCCATAGGCCAAAAGCTTCACAAGGTAATCTTTTCTCCTTATATGGGTATATTCATGAGCTAAACAGATTCTTTCTGCTTCACCCACTAATGATGCTGGTATGTATATAATGGGTGTATAGATTCCTAAGACAAATGGGCTAGAAACTCCACTTATCTTTACTACCTTGACATAATGATATTTACTCTCTACTGATACTTGAGCTTTTAGTTGTCTTCTAAGGGTTAGATACCGAAAGCCACTAACTAAAAGCAACAAAGTAGTAATACCTAACCATACATAAGCTAGAATAGGAAGCACATCTTCCATGGTATATGAACTAGGCGATATGTTGTCCGTAACTTCTGGTTTCACCAATTTACTCTCCCTAGGACTTTCTGACAGATTATTTCCCTCTTCCACTACTATGGCAGGGTTTATATTATTCTCCTTACTAGTTGAGGTTTTAGAACTTGTACCAACCTCCCCCGCCACCTCTTCCATATGATTTACTTTCTGTATAGGGCTAGTAATAACACCAAGCTCACTCTCTAAGGCAATGGGACATAGTAAGCGAAATGCCACCACACTCCATAATAGATAGGAATATATCTTAGGTGCTGACCGAAGAAAATCCCTTAGAATACCTATTACTAGGATACAAAAGGTCGCTGTAATACTCATAGTTACAACTATTTCAAATAATTTCGTCATTATTTAACCCCCTTATGTTTATTATAACCCCTTATCTATTCTTCAAAGCGATCAATGTATTCTCGCAGCTCCTTTGCTTCCTTGGAGGTAAGCTTTCTATTGCCAAGGAAAGCAGTTAAAAACTTTGGCAGGGAACCAAAGGTCTCCTCCACATATAATTGACTCTGTTTTCCATAAAACTCTTCCTTCGACACACAGGAGCTTACAATGGTATTCTCATTCTGAAAGATCCCTTTATCAATTAATTTCTTAAGCATAGTATAGGTGGTAGACTTCTTCCAATTCAGCTCCTTTTCACACAGCTTCACTAAGTCTGAAGAGCATAGTGGTTCATGTTCCCAGATTAAATCAGCAAACTTTGCTTCCACATCAGCTAATTTGTAGTCCTTCATCGCAGTCCCTCCTTTGGTCTATATTGTATAGACCAATTACTATCTTTAGTCTATATCATATAGACCAACCTGTCAATGATATTATTTATATTACGTAAAATACACCAAAAAAGGCTGTCGTACTATTCTAGTCCGACAGCCTCCTTACGTTATGTATATAATCCTCATAAGTTTATTCTTATATTAATAAGCTTGATATTGGTTCTTATGAAGGTATTTTTCCTTAGTTGCTAAGCCGCCGCGAATATGGCGCTCGGACTTATTCAGGTCTAACACAACTCTAGCCTGATCAGCTAAAGAGGGGTTAATTTGAATCAAACGCTCCGTCACATCTTTATGTACGGTGCTTTTACTAATTCCGAATTTTTTTGCTGTTTGCCTTACAGTAGCATTACATTCGATAATATAGTTTGCGATGTCGACAGCACGTTCTTCTATGTATCCCTTCAAGAGAAATCCCCCTACGATACTTGTTTTTACATTGTATGCAGGGGGAGGTTTTCATATGCTATTGTTACTTCCTACAATATAGAATGACTTTTTTTACCGCTGCTATGACATCCTCTACATCCTGATCTGTCATGCTATAGTAAAGAGGAATAGTAAGAATCCTGTCATATAAACGCTCCGCTTCTGGGCAAAGTCCTTTTTTGTAGCCTAGCTTTTGATAGTAAGGATGATAATATACTGGTATGTAGTGAACATTCGGTTGCACATTCTCTGCTGCCAAAGCCTCATAAATACACTTACGACCTACTGTTAACTTATTCAAGTCAAGCTGTAAAAGATAAAGATGTCTAGCAGTATCAGACTCTGGTATCTCTTTTTGTAATACAATTCCCTCTACATCCCCAAATGCCTCATTGTATCTTTCTACAATCTCCTTACGTCTGGCAACAAACGCTGGTAGCTTCTTTAATTGGCTGGATACAAGGGCTGCCTGCATATCTGTCATGCGATAGTTATTACCTAAACCAACTTGCTCGTAATACCAACCGCCTTCATTCTTAGCAGACATAAGTGACGGTTCTCTTGTAATACCATGAGAGCGGTATAAACAAAGCTTTTTATAGAGCTCCTCATTGTTTGTAACAATGGCTCCACCTTCTCCTCCTGTTACTGTCTTTACAGGATGAAAACTGAAGGTTGTCATATCCGCTAGATTACCTACTGGTATCCCGTTATATTTTGTACCAATAGAATGTGCCGCATCCTCTATTAGGATGAGCTTATGTCTCTTACAAATAGCACGAATCCTGTCTAATTCCACGGCTTGTCCAGTAAAATCTACTGCCACTACTGCTTTGGTATGTTCGTTAATTTGTTCTTCTATTTTATCTGGATTGATGTTATAGGTCTCTGGATCGACATCTGCAAATACAGGAGTTCCACCACAATAGAGTATACAATTGGCAGATGCTGCAAAGGTAAGGGGAGTTGTAATCACTTGATCCCCTTCTTTGATACCAGCGGCCATACAGCATAGGTGAAGAGCTACTGTTCCATTGGCTACCGCAACTGCATACTTAGCCCCTGTTAATTCACACAAATCCTTCTCCAAAGAATCAATTCTAGGTCCTTGCGTAATGAGAGGTGCTCGTAGTGTTTCTACAACCGCCTTAATATCCTCTTCATCAATATATTGATGACCATAGTATATTTTTTCTGATCGAACTGGTCTTCCACCGAATATCGCTAACTCTTCTGCCATGTCCTCATATCCTTTAGTTTATTTACTTGTTGTTAGTGGTACTGGATTTCAGCAAGTCTTCTTCTAATCTCTTCTACACTCATCCATTCACTGTTGTTTCCAGAGGTATAAGAAAATCCTGGTTCCACTAGCTTACCACCTTCCACTACCTTGTCCTTATCCCACCAATTATAATGTGGATAAACAATATAGTGGTTCTCATATTCATAGGTATGGAAAGAGTCCTCCGCTGTAACCATGATCTCATGAAGCTTTTCTCCCTCTCGTATCCCTACTTCCTTCTTTATACAACCTGGAAGCATTGCCTCAGCCAAATCACCAATATGGAAGGATGGTATCTTAGAAATAAAGGTTTCCCCACCATTTGACTCTGCTAATGCTTTAACAACTAGCTCTACCCCTTGTTGTAAGCTAATCCAGAATCTAGTCATTCTTAAATCAGTAATAGGAAGAGTGGTCTCCCCTTTATCAATCAGACTTTGGAAAAATGGTATCACAGAGCCTCTACTACCTGCTACATTCCCATAACGAACAACAGAGAATCGAATATCATGAGCTCCTGCATAAGAATTTGCTGCTATAAACAGCTTGTCGGATACCAGTTTGGTTCCCCCATATAAGTTAATAGGATTTACCGCTTTATCAGTGGATAAGGCAACCACCCTATGTACGCCAGCATCTAATGCCGCATTGATTACATGCTTTGCTCCATTAATATTGGTATTTACCGCTTCAATCGGATTGTACTCACAAGCTGGTACCTGTTTTAAAGCAGCCGCATGAACGATGTAATCGACTCCCTCACAAGCTCTCCTTAAACGGGCTTCATCCCTGACATCCCCAATAAAGAAACGAAGCTTACAGCACTTGTCAGGATATAGTAAATTAAATTTATTCCCCATATTAAACTGTTTAAATTCATCTCTAGAATAAATAATTACTTTGTTTGGGTTATAATGAGTTAAAATATACTCTGTAAATGCATTTCCAAAGGAGCCTGTACCACCAGTAATTAAAATTGACTTATTATTTAGCATATATGCCTCCCGTTTTTTGCAACGAACTTTTCGACAAATTGTCCATTTATTATGTATATATTAACCATTATAACCTTTTTTCTTTATACTGTAAACTGGCTTACCGTAGTCTCTAACTCCATAATAGCCTTTTTGCTGTCTTCTAATAGAGCATCCATTTTCTCAAATCCATTCTTAAGTTCTTCTGTAGATACAACCACAGTTCCAATATCATTGGCGCTATCCTCCACTGCTGTCGTAACCCCACCAGTAGTCTCTTTAATAACCTGCATGGTCTTAGTTAATTCATCTGCAGCCGCACTAAATCTCTTCATAAATTCAAATGTAGCCATAGAGCCTTTTGCATACCCATCTCCAATTTCCTCATAGGCTATATAGTCCTTAATAACCTCGCTATTAATGTATTGGATTAATTCACGAGCTGCATTAGCCAAATCCTCTACTACCTGAATAGAGGTTGTACTCACTCTAGAAATTCTTTCTGCCGCTTCCTTCGTACCCACTGCCATGTTTGCAATCTCATCAGCTACAACAGCAAAACCTTTTCCAGCATCTCCCGCTCTAGCAGCTTCAATAGAAGCGTTCAGTGCCAAAAGATTGTTTTGACTAGAAATATGAATAATCTTTCCAGATAATTCTTCAATTTCTCTTACTGCTTGGGCTTCATTAATCTTTTCATTCAAAATACCTGTAATTCTTTCTGCCATTGCCTGAGAATTTTGGCGTTTCGTTAACATCTCTATTTTGGTATTTTCTGATCTCTTAATGGACTCACCAGAATAATTCATTCCTGTACTAGCTTGTCCACGAATTTGTTCTGAAGTTTCATTTACATTTTTGATAGAATCCCCAATATGTATCATGGACGCTGTTGTCTCCTCCATCATCGCATTGAGATTCTGCATTTTATCTGCTACATCAGTCATCTTGTCGCCAGAGAGCTTAATCTCTTTTGTAATATTATCAGAACCTGTCTGTATAAGATTTGCTGTAGCGTTTAACTTAAGTACTAAATCCCGTACTATCTGTAAAAATTCATTAAATAAATCAGCAATAAGTTCCGTCTCATCTCCTGACTTCATTTCAATTGCATGTGTTAAATCTCCATCATTATGTACTACATCATCTATTTTAGTTATGATTTTTCTGATATTACGAGTTACCCTGCCCACAATAAAAACAGAACCAACCACACTAAGGATGATGGACAATATAACTGCAAATACTAAAATCATATTTAACTTATTCATATTATCGGTTAAGGCTGAGGCACTACAATCTACTCCAACAATAGCAATTACTTTATTGTTTTCATCGAAAATCGGAGCATAACCAGATATAAAGGAGTATCCCGATGGATCTGCTGTCAGCTCTCTATCAGCAGATTTGGTTCCCGCAAATGCTGTCCCCATTTCCTCTAAAAACTCAATCTCATCTCCTATAGCATAAGGTTCTTCTGTATCTGCATCTACCCAAAATGTAACCGAGCCATCGGTCTCTTGTTTTAATATGTAAGCATAATATAGATCATCACTCACTAGTACAGATCTTAGCTCTTTCGTAATGGTTTGATATACTTCCGAATTCTCTGATCCTGGTTCCACCTTAGAAAGTAAGGACAAATCCACATGATTCGCTGCAATAGCTGCTATATTCATTGCTTCTCTTCTAACATCTTCTGTATAATTTGCTTTTGAAAAATATTGCAAGATCACACCCAACAAAATACACACTATTGTGACAATAATAGACATTCCAATTGTCAGTTTTGTACGAATCGACTTTCTCTTTACCTTCATTTACCCATCTCCTCACAAGTAATTTTCTAACTGTTTGACTCAGCTATTATTTCGACTATTTTATAATATTTTCTTATATATGAACCCAAAAAAACAAAATGGCTAATAGGAAACTTGCCTTATCAACCATTTTATTTCTTGTAATTATTTACTTTTTTTCACATCGTGGTAACCTACCACTTCACAACCCTTATCTTTGATTAGTTGGCAGTTACCCTCTTTACTCTTTGGCGCCTGTCCACTAGATGACTGAAGATACAGCTCCACATTTTTCCCAGAAGGCAACAGTTCTACCATGGAGTTAAAAGCAGGTGCAGGATAGCCAGCCCAGATTGGTGCTAACAAAATGATTTTGTCATACTGCTCTAATTGACAATCTACTGGCTGTATCTTTGAGGCCTTCCTCTTTGCTGCCATAGGGCATCCAGAAAATATGGCAGTTAACATGTTACGTTTGTTTTGCTCTTTCACCTCAAAAACCTCAGCATTCTCCTCTTTGGCAACTAACTGAAGGGCTATTTTCTTAGAATATCCTCCAAAGGTATAGTATAAAATAGCTGTTTTCATTAGATACACTCCTTTATTTTGTGACCTCACAGACAATTAATTCCCTCTCTTGTACCACAAATCTTATATTATACTCACCGTACCTTACTCCCCAGATTCTATTCTCATCATGAATGTAAGCTGTTCTTGGGTCCTGTTCTAAAATCTGAATGACATTCTCTCTTTCTTCTTCTCTTACCATTTGCAATAAATGATTAGGAAAACGAACTTGTAGCTTCTGCTCCTTTAAAGCCTCCCCAAATCCACCTCTGGCCTCAGGGTGACTATCTGCATAAGGTAAATAGGGCTTTATGTCGTAGATGGGGGTACCATCTAACATATCTATACCAGAAACAGTTATGATGGGACCTAACTTCTCATCTAATTCTACTAATTCTATTTTAACAGAAGATAATCCAATAGGGTTAGGACGAAAAGGAGACCTAGTGGCAAAGACCCCCATACGTACTCTCCCTCCTAATCTAGGAGGTGCTACCGTAGCAGACCAGTCCTTACGAATTGCTTTAGAGAATCCCCAAAGTAGCCATAAATGAGAATACTCTTCTATTCCTCGAATAGCATCTGGATTACGATATTCTGGTAAGAAAATGATTCTTCCCTTTAATCCCTCCACCAGCCCACTTTGTCTAGGAATCCCAAACTTTTCTGGAAAGTCTGTATGAATTGTAGCGATTGTCTTTACCTGTACTTCTTTCATCATGGTACTCCATTTTCATTTTATTGCAAAAGAGGCTATGGCAACTTATTACCTGCTGCAGCATAACACTCATACCACTCTTCTCTAGTGAGTACTACATCTGCACCTTTTGCTATCCCCTCCACACGTTTACTATTGGTGGTACCTACCACCACTTGCATATTAGCTGGATGCCTAAGAATCCAAGCCGTTGCAATTCCATTTGTGGTTGTATCATATTTCTTGGCAAGTCGCTCTAGTACTTCATTTAGTTTCCCATAATTAGGGTTTCCTAAAAAGGTTCCCTCAAAAACACCATACTGAAATGGGCTATAGCATTGAATCGTAATATCGTGAAGCATACAGTAGGAGAGAACCCCTGCATCACGAACTATCCCATGACTATCCGTAGTATTTAAGTACGATGGTGCATCTAGTAATAAAGTATGAGCTAGGGAAAACTGTAATTGGTTTACCTCAATGGGTTGTTTCACGTGCTTCGTAAGTAGTTCTATCTGACCAGGAGTATGATTACTTACACCAAAATGTAGTACCTTACCTGTACTAAATAGTGCATCAAAGGCTTCTGCTACTTCCTCAGGCTCCATTAATAGATCTGGTCGATGAAGTAATAAGTAATCTAAATGGTCCAAATTCATTTTCATTAAAGAATTCTCTACACTTTTAATGATATGTTCCTTGGAAAAATCATAACAGGTAAAGGTACCAGGACGAATGCCACATTTGCTTTGAAGTATGAGTTTTTCCCTTATTCCTGGCATCTGCTTTAACGCCTTACCAAACACTTCCTCACAGCCACCACGGCCATAGATATCAGCATGGTCCCAAAAGTTTATTCCATGCGCTAATAAGGTTTCTAAAAGCTCGCAGACCTTATTGACTTCCATATCTGCTATTCTCATACAGCCTTGTGCAATAGCAGGAACTCGTTTGTCTCTAATACTAATATATTTCATTCATTACCCTCCTAGTTACTCGGCAAGCTTTCTAAGAGTATCACCAGTCACTCTATATACTGTCCAATCCTCCATTGGGACTGCTCCCATAGAACGGTAAAAATCAATACTCGGTTGATTCCAGTCTAGGCAAGCCCACTCCAACCTTCCACAACCTCTCTCTACAGTTATTCTAGCCAGTTCCTTTAATAAAGCCTTACCATATCCATATCCTCTGTATTCCTCTTTGACATACAAATCCTCTAGATAGATACCTGCCCTGCCAAGAAAGGTTGAGAAGTTATGAAAATACAGGGCAAAGCCTACTACCTCTTCTTCTACAACGGCTAAAATTACCTCTGCCCTCTCCTTCTCAAATAGCCATTCCTTTAAAATATCCTCTGTGGCAATTACCTCATGAGATAAGTTTTCATACTCTGCTAGTCCCTTAATAAGGCTAAGGATCTGAGGGGTATCCTTCTTGGTTGCCTTTCGAAATTCTATCTTCTTCATATGGTTCACTCTCCTTGGACTTATTGTGAACTTAAGGCGAATTATTGTCAACCATATGCATACTTTTCTTACTATAATTATAAATAATTTTCTTTCAAATTCTTAATCAGATCCAGATCTGCTGGCAACCATTTCACACTGTCAATGGTCTCTTTGGTAAGCCATCTTGCATCATCATGTTCCTTTAGGGTTAAATCTCCAGAAAGAACTTTACATAGATAACAATACATGGTCAGGTGAAACTCTGGGTAATCGTATTCAACCACCTCTATTAATTGCTCTACCAAAACCTTAGTATCTAACTCTTCCTCTATTTCTCGAATTAACGCTTCCTTAGGATTTTCTCCCTCTTCTAGCTTTCCTCCAGGAAACTCCCACCAACCCTTATAGGTACCATAGCCTCTCTGGGTGGCGAAGATTTGGTTTTGATTCATAATAATAGCAGCTGCTACTTCTATTTTTTTCATAGATAATTCCTCTTACTTCGTTTCTCTTAAGCATCTCATGGCATTTAAAATAGCAATTACTGCTACTCCAACATCGGCAAACACCGCTTCCCACATGGTGGAAATTCCTATAGCAGTTAAGCCAAGAACCCCTATCTTAATTCCAAGAGCAAATACTATATTTTGTTTTACAATCTTTAAGGTTTTTTTGGAGATGTCCATGGCAGTGGATATCTTCGATGGTTCGTCAGTCATTATGACAATATCCGCAGCCTCAATGGCTGCATCAGACCCAAGTCCGCCCATGGCAATGCCGATGTCAGCTCTTGCTAATACCGGAGCATCATTGATACCATCTCCTACAAAGGCTAGTTTGCCCCTTTCTGATGTTTCTGTAAGGAGCTCTTCTAGTCGGTCTACCTTGTCTCCTGGAAGTAATTCCGTATATACCTTATCTAGTTTTAAGGAGGCAGCTACCTTCTCCCCTACTGCTTTACTGTCTCCAGTCAACATCACTGTCTGCTTAATACCTGCTTTTTTTAGACTAGTAATGGCTAAGGCAGAATCTTTTTTTACTTGGTCAGCAATAACAATACATCCAGAATACGTCCCTTCTATGGCTACATAAACCACGGTTCCAACTAAATTGTGGACTGGCACTACTATATGAAGCTTATTCATTAATTTACTATTGCCTGCATAGACCTCTTTCCCATTTACTCGTGCCCGTACCCCATAGCCAGAGATTTCTTCCACGTTAGTAACAGCACTTTGGTCAATCTCTTTTCCATAAGCACGTTTTAAGGACAGTGATATAGGATGATTAGAATAGCTTTCTGCATAGGCAGCATATCTTAGTAACTCCTCCGCAGTTATGTTTTTAGTATAGATATCCTGTACTTCAAAAACACCCTTTGTCAAAGTACCTGTCTTATCAAACACCACAATCTCTGTCTCTGCCAAAGCCTCCAGATAATTGCTCCCTTTTACTAGTACCCCAGCCTTTGATGCTCCACCAATCCCTCCAAAAAAGCTAAGAGGGACTGAAATTACTAGTGCGCACGGACAGGATACAACGAGAAACGTCAGCGCCCGATAAAGCCAGGTTGAAAAGACTGCCCCTGGAATCACTAGCGGTGGAATCAGTGCAAGAGCTATTGCTGCAAAGGTTACAATCGGTGTATAGACAGCTGCAAATTTGGTAATAAAGTTCTCTGATTTGGATTTCTTACTACTGGCATTCTCCACTAAATCAAGAATCTTACTTACGGTAGACTCCCCAAATTCTTTGGTTACTTTAATAGTCAAAACACCATTTACATTGACACAACCACTAAGAGCCGCGTCTCCCGCTTGTACTTCTCTTGGAACTGACTCTCCCGTAAGGGCAGAGGTATCTAACATAGAGGTTCCACTAAAAATAACTCCATCTAGTGGAATTCTCTCTCCGGCAGAGACCACAATTAGGTCCCCTATCTGTACCTCTTCTGGATCCACCTTCTCTATGGACCCATTTCTCTTTAGGTTAGCATAATCTGGACGAATCTCCATTAATCCTGAAATGGACTTTCGAGACTGAGAGACTGCATAGCTCTGGAATAGTTCTCCCACTTGATAGAATAACATAACCGCTACTGCTTCTGGAAATTCCCCAATGAGGAAGGCACCAATGGTAGCTATACTCATCAAAAAATTCTCATCAAACACCTTACCACGAAGAATATTACGGCAAGCCTTCCATACAACATCCCCACCTACCGCAGCATAGGCAGCTATAAATAGTGCTGGTGTGAGCCATTCTATGTTACTTTTAAGCAGTATAGCAACTGCATATAAAATTGCACCTACGATAATTCTAATTAGTCGTTTCTTCATCCCCAAACCTTTGCCTACTTAACTTTTACATCAGGCTCTACCTTTCTCATGGTCTTCTTTACTTTCTTCATTATGCTATCTATATCCACACTATCCTCAAAATCCAGTATCATTTTTAGTGTCATAAAGTTAATGGAGGCCTCCTTTATGCCTTCTAACTGAGATACCGCCTTCTCCATCTTTGCAGCACAATTGGCACAATCTAAATCCTCTAATAAATACGTCTTTTTCATAATATCTTCCTCCCTAAATAATATATCTAATAATTGAATAAATGCTCAACTGTTTGAGCATATTATAGTTGAGTGTATACTCAACTGTCAATCCTTTTTCCTGAAAATATTTATCAATACCTAAGGATTTATCTAATGGTTGACAGTTGAATGGAAACTCAACTATAATAATAGATAATCACTATTAATTATATTAGGCTACTTATTAATATTTACAGGTCACTGTATTATTATTTCGGGAGATCAAAGAAATCATGGGAAAATCAGAAGATAACAATTGTAATATTATTCATAAAGAGGTTGTGGAAGAGATATTAGCAAACATGCCTAAGAATTCTACATTCCAGAAAACTTCAGGCTTCTTTAAGGTGCTTGGAGATGAGACTAGAACCAAGATTCTTTGGGCTTTAAACCAGCATGAAATGTGTGTTTGTGATATTGCTACTGTTCTCGGTATGACCAAATCTGCTATTTCACACCAGCTTGCTACTTTAAAAAAAGCACACTTGGTAAAGAATCGTCGAGAAGGCAAAATCATCTACTATTCTCTAGATGATGACCATGTAAAATTAATGCTTGAGTCCGGTATGGAACATACGGCTCATGAAGAATAAATCAATATAAACAAAGAGTTTCGCTTGCGAAGCAATTTCCTATGTAACAAAAAAGAAGTGGGTTCACCCTTTCTCTATGGGGGTGAGCCCACTTCCTGCAATAAGTATTATAGCGCTATTCTTTTTTCATACAATTTAAGGGATTCTCCTGATAAACATATCTCCTTTATAGGTGTAAATCCGTATTCCTCATAATAGTTACATAACCCTTCAAGCTTTGCTCCACAGTCTAACCGAATAAAGGTCACACCTTTTTTATGTAACATTTCCTCTATATCGTTTAAAATTCGTTCTCCAATACCTTGTCCCTTGTACTTACGCTTGGTAGTGAAAGAATGTAGATAGCCTGATGAATCCGTTCTTTTCCCCCAAAATAATTCATCTTCCTCTTGAAGCCTAAACATACCTATAATGGTATTATGATCTGCTATAGCAAAGCGAAACTCACCCTTACTGATTCCTTCCAATATCCATTCTCTATACTGTACTAGTGGGTTGTGCCAATCCTGCCAATAGTCTATGTCTCTCTCTCTTAACCATTCTGCTGCTTCCTTCAGCATCAAAAATACTTCACTTGCCTCACTCATCATTACTTTACGATATGTTAATTGCATTCTTTTCCTCCCCTTTTTAGTACTCCAACACTTGTCTGCTAGAATAGCCCTCTTTCTTAAAGTCTCCATTTAAAAAATCAATCCTACTTGGTACTACCTTTATGAGGTGCATTGGATGTGACATCTTACGTAAGGTGGCAAGTGGTATGTTTTTATATGCCACTAGCTTTTCAAATTCCGTAGAATCAAACTCAATCAGACTAGCTTTTCCAGTAATCTGCATTCCCTTTAGCTTAGTAAAACCCTCGTATTGATCATAAATGGCTAGGCATACATTGTCATTATCTTCTAGACCAACAAATTTCTGTCCACCCTCTGAGAACATATAGAAGGCACCCTCTAAGAAAGTATATTCAATAGGAGTGCATCGGATAAAGGTTCCAAACCCTGTAGCTAGTGCACAGGTATTGTTAGCCTTTATGTAATCTTCTACCGCCTGTAAAAGCTCACTCTTTGGCATCTTTACTGCAGTTTTATCTACGTTTACCCAGTAATTTGCTGCTTCCCTAAATTCCATATGATTCACAACAACACCTCTTATTCTAATTGATAAACAACATTCTATTATTTCTTAGGATTCAGGTGATACAAAGGCAACAATGGAATGAGAATTGGTGTATGATTAGCATAAGCATTGTATTCCTCATTGTCTCCATACCTCTTAATCTGGCGTTTTTCTAAGCGCTGCGCACCATTAAACATAACGTAAACAATACAGAGATAGGCTACCACAGCAAGAATCCACTGACCTGCACCTATAAATAATCCACAACCGGACATAAAAATTCCCGTCCAAAATAAAATCTCTCCAAAATAATTTGGACAGCGAACCACACGGTACAGTCCTTTCATAGCCACCATATCTGGTCTTTCCTTCTTCTGTTTCGTCTTTTGCATATCAGCTACTGACTCTATCAGTAAAGCTACTACACAAATACCAATGCCAACCTGACCGAATATGTCAGAGTTTTCCCCATTATAGTACCGATAAAAGACCATAGACGTCTGGCCTACATATAGAATGGAAACACTAACCCAAATTGCCACTTTTACAAAGAACGGCACTTTGGATTCCTCTCCGGCCACTTCCTTTATGACCTTTTGATAGGCCTTACTTTTTATTTCTCTAGCAAGAAGGAAGCCAGAAAGTCGAATTCCATAGATTACAAGTAATGCACAAAGCAGGTATAACGTAATGTCCACCTTATCTTTAGAAACTAGATTAAATACCGCAATTGTAATACCAATTCCACTTACCGAAAAGCCGTACCCGATGGATAAGAAATATACATATTTGTAAAAGCCCACTCCACAAAGTACAGCACTTACAAGTAGCATAATTCCAAGATAATTCCATCCCATTAGTAATCTCCCTCCTTAGAAAAACTCTCTTTAATGTATTGTGCAAAGCTTTGTTCTCCATATTGTACTGATCCTACCATCTCCTCTGTTAATGTCCACTTGGAGAACTTAATAAGTCCTTCCTTACCATTTTTCTTTAGGCGATTAACAAAGGCAAGAATAGTAAATAGCACTGCCGGTGCTCTCTTAATCACCGGAGGTTTCCCTGCTGCCTCAAAGCACAGATTAGCAATCTCCTCATAGGAATAGGTTTCTTTTCCTCCTATGTCATAAGTTTTATTATCATCTAGCATATGCTCCACTATGTACTGTGCCAAATCTTCTGTAGCAATGACATTGGCATG
The DNA here is from genome assembly GCA_023416695.1 of Bacillota bacterium. GTDB lineage: Bacteria > Bacillota > Clostridia > Lachnospirales > Lachnospiraceae > KM106-2. Next base: position 82,128 of record JAEZGY010000062.1, read on the forward strand.
AACTGGCTTCTTACCTAATAAGCTTACAGAGCCCTTCTCTATCATTGGGCGAAAAACCTTCACTATGTCGTAAAAATATCCCGTTGGACGGACAATCATGTACTGTATACCACTTTCCTTAAGCCTCTCCTCAAACTGAAACTTTGCATAAAGCATAGGTACGTCTGGTGCCTTGTCTGCTTTTAATACTGAAACATAAGCAAAATGCCTTACTCCTGCCTTTAAGGCTTCCTTCAGCAAATTCAGATTTCCTTGATAGTCAATCTGTTCATTGGTTACTGATGGGCTTCCTTTCGTAAGTCCCACAGTAGATATTACTACTTCAGCCCCTTCACATAATCCCTCCAAGGTAGCAGGAATGGTCACATCTATCTTGTGATAGGTATAGCTATTACCCGCATCTTCTCTAGGCTCCATACAGTCAAGGGCGACAACCTCATGGCCACTCTTAAGTAACACAGTCAAAATATCACTGCCTAAATGTCCATAGGCACCTGCAAGAACAATCTTCATATGACACCTCCTAATATAAAATTCATCATCACTGACTTCTAAGCCGTCCACATTCTATCTTTTATGGAATAGATTTACTTAATATTATAGGTCTGTCTATGTAATTATGCAACAACTTGACCTAATGACCTATAAAAGCATTGCCAATTCCACCATTTTATACTATAATTATTACGAATATATTAACATTATATCAAAAATATTAACTATGAGGTATAGATATGAAAGGTAAAATGATTGAAGCTATAGTAGTTATTGCTGCAATCGCTGTGGTTTCAGTAACACAATCTATCCGTACATCAGATCTGGAATCTACCGCACCTGTAACTACCTATGTAGAAGCCCCATCAACAACTCAGCCTAGTGCTACAAGACAAGCTTTGCATACACTAGAGCCTACGGTCACTCCAGAAGCTACTGATATCCCAGAGCCTACCATTATGCCTGAAGTAACGGTAACACCTGAGCCTACAGTTATCCCTGAGCCTACCAGCTCACCAGAGGCTGTCATAAAAGAAGGAATTGTAACCTCAGCTTCTAGCGTAAACATTAGGCAAAAGGCATCCACCGATTCTGCAATCGTTGGGAAATTATACACAGGAGCTGTACTTACTATTGAAAACGAACAAAACGGATGGTACTCTATCTCCTCTGGCAATGTAAAAGGATATGTCAGCAGTGACTTAATCACTGTTTCAGATAATATAGATGCATTAAAAAAGAAATATCAATATTCCTATGCTGTAGTTGGCGTAAAATTGTTAAATGCCCGAAGCCAAGCCTCAACGGATGCCAGTGTAGTAACAAAGTTAGAAGCAAACAGCCAGCATAAGGTACTGTCTGTGAAAGGTGATTGGGTACAAATAGCCCTCTACAATACAGAAATGGTAGGCTATGTTAGTAAAGAATACGTAAGCATAAAATCGAAAGAACTTACTGCAGTCAGTATAGAAGAGGACAAACAAACAAAACAGTCTATCCAAGTAAAACTAACACAGTTGCAACAGGAGCAGGTAGAAACACAAAATCCTACCTCTACTATAGCACCTACTGTAACTCCTAGTCCTACTAGAACTCCAACACCTACTAAGACTCCTACAGCAACTAAAACTCCTACGCCTACTAAGACTCCATCAGCAACCAAAACTCCTACGCCTACTAATGCTACCGTACCAAGCGTAGGAAGTTCTCTTACTAACAGTAAAGAGGACCAGCTTAAGCTTCTTTCTTGTATTATCTACTGTGAGTCAGGGTATGAGACCTATGAAGGTAAACTTGCCGTTGCAAATGTTATTTTGAACCGTGTAAAATCATCCAGTTATCCCAATACCATAAAAGGAGTCGTATATCAGAAGAGTCAGTTTTCTCCTGCCTCTAGTGGCAGACTAGAAACCCAGCTAAAGAAATACTCCTCCTATTCCACCAAGTCGCAGCTAGAGTGTATTCAAGCAGCCAAAGAAGCACTTGCTGGAAGCAATAATGTCGGAAAACGAACAAACTTTAGAAGTTCCATGTCTGTATCAATTGATGAAAAGCCAAACGCTATCCAGATTGGTGCACATGTTTTTTGGTAAATTTTAAGCCCTTTACTGAGTATAAGGACGGTTGGTCAAGAAACCACGTACAATTACTTCGCAAAGGGCTATATTTATAAGAGGAGGAGTAGGGAGTCCACCAAACTTCTACTGGTAGACCACCCTTATACAAAAATTCTTTATAATGTTAAATTATTTTCAATTCTTTTAATCTATCTCTTATTGCATTTTTCTCTTTTTCACTTGCCGGAATAAATGGAGAACGTGGATAACATTTTACAATGTCACGAATCTCCAGCATAGCATAGATTGCTAACTGAGTAGATTTTGCCAAGTACATAATGTCGCGCATTTCATTGACCACAAACTGGGTCTCCCTACACGCAGCAAAATCCCCCTCCATTCCTTCTTTATAAAGTTTTTGACATATCTCAGGAAATGCATTACCTATACCAGGAATAAAACCTTCACAACCTAATGCACATGCAGATAGCCACATTGCTTCCGTACCCAAGGCAACATCAAACGTATCATCCTTTAGTAAACGCATATAGTTGGCATGTAACATAATATCAAAGGTAGCATCTTTTACACCATTTACTCCCACATCCTTCTTTAGTCTCTCCAATAATTGTAGACTCATTGGATACCCTTGGAACCCAGGATTGTTATACACATAAACAGCAGCTTTTCCCTTCACTGCCTCTACAATAGCACTAAAATATTCACAGATGTCATCATCTGAATGTTTAAAATAATAAGGCCCTACTGCAGATACTGCATCTACTCCAGTATTTACTGCATGATCTGCCATGCGTGCTGCACTAATACTGTCAGCTGTACCAATATGAGCAATTACTGGGATTTTCCCCTGTGTAGTGTCAACAACTGTCTCAACTACCTTCTTTCGCTCATCTTCAGTCATCATTACACCTGCTCCGTAAGAGCCATTAATAAATAAACCATTTACTTTATCATTTAAAAAGAATACTAAGGTTTTTAAACTTTCATAATCCACCTGTCCATCCTTTGTAAATGGAGTAAGCATTGGTGGAATAACACCTTTCATTCTAAACATCGTAAGTCCTCCTTTATCCTTAGCATAAACATAGCATACGCTTTATTTAGAACAACTTTTCTGCTGCAAATACTGCTTTGCTATAGCAATACTTCCTTGAATCGTTAACTTATTGATTTGCTCCATATCTGAAATATAACGAATCTTCAGCTTCTTGCCATATCGTTTTTTCAAAAAATACTCGTACATCTTGCAACGATTTTCTTGCCCGTATAATACATACTCATTGTTGGCCAAGCCTCGATGGCGCATATTGTCAAATATCTTTAAATCATCTACTGCAATTGCTGCGTCCGCAAAAATCTGTCGTTCCCAACTAGTAGTTTGTAATAACACTTCCATTAAACGAGGCATCAACATCGTTCTAACCAGGCCATAATTGGACACACATTCTAAGGCGGCATCTAACAATTCCTCATAGGAATATTTCCCCTTTCCTTCATTGTCCATTAAAGTAATACTTTTTCCTATGTTTGTAGATTGCACGATTGCTTCATATAGTTGTCCGCTTATGGTAGTACTACTTGCTGTTATACGCCCATGACTGTCTACAAAAATAATTTTTGTATGTGAGCTTAAGGCCACAATACTACAAGGGTTTTGAATATGCTGTTGTTGCATTATTCCTACACATTGCACTTCTTCACCGCGCATAAAATCAATATTGCATAGATCCTTTATTCCCACCTGGCCGCCATAGGAATTTCTTATTCCCGGAACAAATAATATTGGACATCCAATGTTCAATAGCTTGTTGGCTTCAACCTCTATGATATTATTCGCCAAATCTTCTATTCCGATTGGCGCCATTAGATGTGGAATTTCAATCAGCCCTGTCTCAGATGTTATCATGCCTGATGCAATGGCAAATGATATCTTATCATTATCAATCTGATTATCCTTTAGAACCTTATTATATAGGTCTTCAATTCCTTTACGTAGGATGTCAATTTTCCCTGAAATTGCAGTATCCCTTACGCCAATCTTTTCTCTTCCTGAGGCAACAATGTGATCTTTATCATCTACAACAAATATGCGGGTAAACGTTGTGCCACAGTCTATTACCGTGAACATCCCATCTCTCCTTATTTGTTTCATCTAGTGAATCTGTGTTTCAAAATACTTTTTTATGTAAACTGCCCGCAAACACGGACAGCGCTATTAAACATATGGCATGATTTCTGCAGTAATTTCACGTGCTACTCTACGAGCCTCTGCTAATAGGAGTTCTTTACGCTCTCCCAAAACCATCTCTCGCATACCCGCAACGCTAAATGCTGCAACCATCTCGCCTTTTTTATTTAGCAAAGGTGCACAGATACTGGATATAAAATCTTCATTTTCACAATCGTTAATTGCAATTCCAGTTTCCCTAATCTCCAACAATTCCTTTCTCAGTTCCTCTTCCTCAACAATGGTTCTTTCTGTAATTTTACTTCTCGGAACCTGCTGTAAGTATTCATTAAGCTTCTCATCCGAAAAATGAGAAAGAAACAATCTGCCCATTCCAGTAGAATATAATGGAGATGCTGCCCCTGACTGTACCATTAGCTGTGCCCATGTTGGTACTTGCTTTGGAAAAATCTTAGCTAGATATACGATATTATAACGTTCGCGAACACTTAAATAACAAATCAAACCAGTATTGCTGGCTAAAATCTGTAAATGTCTTATAGCAATGTCTCGCCAATCCATCTTTTCGTATTTTGCCATCCCAAGACGGACTAACATAATTCCCAGACTATACTTCTTACGATCCGAATCATAAGCAATAAAATCTTCATTTTGCAAGGTTGTAAGTAACCGTAATGTCGTACTTTTTGTTAAACCAATCTGTGCACTGATTTCTGTTAAAGACATTTCTTCACTATTATTATTTAAAAAAACCTTTAGTACACTTAAGGCACGCTGAACGGCCTGAATATTATAATCAGCCAAAAATTTTACCTCTTTTCGTTCTAGTTTAGAAGTAGCCACTCTTTACCATTAGATTCTGTTAAACAGTGCTAACCCTTCTTTCAAGGACCCAGTTTTAAAGATATGCGCTGTCTGAGCTGCTTCTCTAACCTCAATATCTTCTGCTACCTTCATAACCTCTTCTACGTACTGCTGGGGAACACATACAACACCATCGATGCTTCCTACTATCAAATCTCCAGGATAAACGGTAATACCACAGCATTCTACAGGTATATTACTTTCTAGTGTAACATATCTACCTACCGTTGTACAAGGACTTACCGTTCTGGAATAAACCTCAAAATCATACTCTCGTTTTATTTCTTCTGTATCACGTACACCACAATTTAGTACAGCACCTTCTAGACCATTTACAACTGCTCCAGCTGCCATAAGGCCACCCCATAATGCACAGTTTGTATCCTTGTCCTGCAAAGAAATAACAATAATCTCACCACCTTGAGCACTATCAATAGCATCAATGGCATGAGTTGGTGCACCTGTTTCATTACTTTTTCCCTCTAGTACTGTGATCGCAGGACCTACAATCTTTTTATCATGAATCCTCGGTCTCATTTCATAATCCATATAACATCTTTTCCCAACTACTTGGTCACAAGCATCTACTACAGATGCAACTGCAAACTTTCTAAACTTCTCAATTACCTTTTTTGAATACATATTAAACCATCCTTCCTTTATATGCTAATTTCTCCAATTGTTAATACCATTCATATAAAGCTCTAATTCCTTTTTCGTCGGTAATCCATCGTTGTCACCAATACTCATAACCTGTATGGCTCCCACTGCATTCCCCCTTTTTACTGCCTGCTCTAAAGATAAACCTTCTTGTAAACCAGATAAAACACCAGCTGCAAAACCATCTCCAGCTCCTACTGTATCTACAATTTTTTCTACAGAGTACCCAGCTACATATCCAGAAGAGATTTCATCTTGGTAATAAGCCCCCTCTGCTCCCAGTTTAACAATGATACACTTGGTGCCATTCGAAATGTAATGCTGAGCTATTTTTTCTGGTTCCGTTTCCTGAATCAAGATATTGGCTTCTTTAATACCTGGCATAAAGATGTCACTGGAATACGCCAACTTATTAATGGTCTCACACATAAGTTGTGGTGTTTTCCATAACTGTGGTCTCAAATTAGGATCAAAGGAAATTGTTAGCTTATTAGCCCTTGCTAATTGAAAAAGTACCTTTGTCATTTCCCTTGTACTCTCTGTTAAAGCAGGAGTAATTCCAGTCATATGTACAAGATTAAAATTTTGATAATTTAGATTTTTAACATCTTGGGGAGACAAAGTGGATGCTGCAGAGCTCTTTCTAAAATAGAATATTGCAGGGTCCCCTTTACTGACTTTTGATTTAAACATAAAACCAGTACTCTTATCCTTAGACATTATGATTTCATTAGTTTCAATCCCATTCTTCTGCATCATTTTTATGATTCTTAAACCAAAGGGATCTTCGCCAAGCTTGGTCAAATAGGTTACTTCTTGACCTAAACGTTTTAGTCCAACTGCCACATTAAACTCTGCTCCTGCTATAGCCGAATAGAAGCTGTTGACATCCTCAAAAGTACCTTCCTCCTGAGCAATAAAAAGTCCCATTGGCTCTCCCACCAGAAGTATACGTTTATTCATGCTCTTCCTCCCTTCTAAGGAGTCACCTTTTGTAATAAATACCTTAGTTATTAATAAAATGAATGGCAAATCCAGCTATTTCTTTTTGCAGATATATTACTTTCAGCCTTTGCCTATCGTCTATTTGTTTCGTGCTTTCATTAAAAGAATATCCTAATCCTTTTAAGTAACTATAGACACGATCTAGATTATTGACTCCTATTGCTATGTGACCATGTACTCCTAAATACGGCTTTTTCATCAACTCAAACATCGTTCCCGCAAAGATGGAAGTTTCCCCATCCCTTCTTTCTATTCCGAATAATTCCTTTAAATCATTGGATGCCTTACCTGCTTGCTCCTGATCTAAGCAATTGATTCCAATGTGTTTTAATTGAAAGCCAAACATCCTAGAAACTGCTTCTTTTGCAAGCTTCTCAATTTTGTCAAACTCTTTGTTTACTAGTAGTTCTTCCTTTACCATCCAAGTTCCACCTATAGCAAATACATTTTGAAGCTCTAGATAGTCATTCATATTCTCTAGATTGATACCACCAGTTGGTAAAAATTCTATATCACTATAAGGTGGCTGAAGCATCTGTAATAAATGTACTCCTCCACTAGCTTCCGCTGGGAAAAATTTAACTTGCTTTATCCCTAAATGTAATGCCTGTTCAATACCACCGGTATCGCTGCAACCTGGTATAATTGGGATGTCATGAGAAATACAATGTTCTACAACCTCAGCATGAAAACCTGGTGTTACAATAAATTTTGCTCCAGCATTCATTGCTTGTTGAATTTGGTCAATGCTATGTACAGTACCTGCACCTATTAACATCTCAGGAACCTCTGCTGCAATTTTTCTCATAGCAGTAATGGCAGTCTTTGTCCGAAAAGTAATTTCCATACAACCTATTCCGCCTTTATGCAAAGCTCTTGCTAATGGTACGGCATCTTCACTATCAGAGATGGTAACCACTGGTACAATCCCCAACTCATATAGCTTTCTTACTATATCGTTCATGCAATCCTCCCTTCTGCTAATTTGTCTAATAATTATGTTCGCTGAAACATTCTTCTAGCTTCCATAAATGGAATTCCTTCCTCTAATGCATGTCTTAATTTTATCTCTAGTTCCTCAATCTGTTCTGCTTCTTCTAACGCTTCGTACATAACGGCCTGGGGTACTATAACAACTCCATCCCTGCCACCAACAATCCAATCTCCTGGGTCCACACGAATTACGCTGGTAAGAGATCCCCTTACACTTATTGGCTCATCGTAATCTTCAAATAGAAATCTGTGTCCTACTGGAAATGGAGATGCTGCACTAGCAAATACAGCAAAATCTTTCATTTTAATAAGCTCATCCATATCACGAACCGCACCATCTACTACAATACCATTAGCTCCCTGTCCTTTTACTCCTCTAGCTAAGAACTCGCCTACTTTAGCAGACTGGTACTCACCAGCACCTTCAAAAACAAGAACACATCCTTTGTATATATGAGCATTCATCTTCTCATGATTTGGATCTGCATGAAGTTTTCTTTCCTCTGGTGTTAAATCAAGATATCTTCCCTTTACCGTAACCGCAGGACCAACTAATTTCTGATAAGAATCCACTGCTTTTATTTGAATATTCATGCATTGATTGGGATATCCTAATTTTTCTAGCGCATCGTGAACATTAGAGACTGCTATTTTACTCCATCTTTCATTTAGCTCAGCAATCTGAGTATCTTCTAGTTTTGTAAACATTGTTTAACCTCCCTATACGTCCAGTTGGTAGAATTTGATTGCATTTTCCCGAAAGATCTTACGTAAATTTTCTTCTGTCTCATCTTTAAATACTTCTTCACAGATATCCAACCAAGTCTTTAGATTAGAAACCTGCACAACTGGTGGCCAATCGCTTCCAAACATGACTTTATCATAACCAAAAGTTTTTATTGTGTGCTCCATGTATGGACGAAGATCCTCAATGGTCCAGTTCTCATAATCTGCTTTAGTTAAAAAACCAGATAGCTTACAATATACATTTGGTAGCTTAGCCATTTTCTCCATGCGCTCTGCCCAGTAATCAAATCCATGCCCCTTAATATCCGGTTCTGCACAATGTTCTAGAACAATCTTTGTGTCTGGACAAACCTTCATCATTTCATAGACGTTATCCATAAGCTCAGGAATAATACCCATATCATAAACCAAATTGTATTTAGGAAGAAGTCGCATTCCCTCTATAAAACCAGGATCCAGACATAACTTTGGATTTCCAGCTTTTTTAAGCATTCTACGGACCCCTTTAACCATTGGGTTCTTTATAAGACGCTTTAATTCCTCTTCAATAATATCTGTCTTCTCAAGTGGACACCAGGAGATAATACCTTTAATCTGCCCGTTGCTCTTCATCTGTTCTGTTACATATTCTACTTCTTTCACATAATCCGTACTGGTTACTTCTACGTATATGGAGCCCTCAATATTCCACTTATCCATCGCTTCCTTATATTGCGCTAAAGAATAGGACTGATTTAAAATTCCTCTTGAGTCCAACCACGGATAGCGAAGAATATCTATGTCCCATATGTGAAAATGAGAGTCTATGATTGGAAAATCAAACATATTGTCACCTCCTATTTACTTGTTTTATAGGTAACAACCGCCACCTATGATATAATTTTGACCAGTAATATAATCTGATTTATTGGACAATAGGAAGGAAATCAAATAACCCACCTCTTCTGGCTCTCCAAATCGTCCAACCAAAGCACCCTTACCATATTTAGCCCAACTATCTTCCTTGGAATTGTCCTTTTCTCTACCATTAGAAATCTGTCCCAAGCAGACACTATTACAGTAAATATGATATCTGGAAAGTTCCTGTGCCATAGATTTAGTGAATGCAATAATGCCACCTTTGGAAGCTGCATAATCAGCTTTTCCATCAGAACCACGAATACCATCTATAGACCCAACATTAACAATTTTTCCTTGTTTCATCTCTACCATATCTTTGGCAAGCTCATGAGTGCAAATTAAAGTACCGAATAAGTTCAGATTAATTACCTTTCTAATCTGTTCAAAATCCTTATCCATAAACTGTGTCTCTTCTGGTGTTAAGCCGTATGGAAATAAGACTCCGCCAGCCATATTTACTAACATATCGATTGGTCCAAAGACTTCATGAATCTTCTGTCTCATCTCCTGAACCTTCTCGATACAGGTAATATCACAGGAAATGGTCATAGCAGTATATCCCGCTTCATCCATGCGTTTCTGCAAAGCATCTAACCTGTCTCGGTTATTAGCTACACACACCACTTTTGCCCCATCTTTTGCTAGAGTAAGACAAACTCCTGGGCCTACATCACCGGTAGCACCAGTTACAACAACTACTTTATCTTTTAATTCCATAGCAATTACTCCTTTTAATCTATCACTTTTGCTTTATCACTACCTCTGCCAACCAGACTCTTTCAATATCCAATTTACTTGCTTATCCATAGCACGCATTACCTCTACAGCCTTTTGTCTTTGAGATAAACCTTTGGTCAGAACGTTATCTACTGCCTGCATAATGTTTGCAGCCTCTGGCAAATAAAAATACTCTGGTGCTACTGCTCGGTCCATGACTTGTCCTGCCACTTTAACCCACGGCTGTTTATCTATAACTTCTGCATCTTCTGTCGTAGAATGTCTAACAGGAGTAGTTCCATATTGCATACATCTATATTTATCAAATTCTTTTGAGCTAAATAATTGAATAGTTTTCCAAGACATTTCAACATCAATAGCAGATTTCGGAATAGCTAGGGACCAGCCACCTCCATAACCAACTCCATAGGTTTTAGAGGCTCCAGGAATCGGTGCCACACCAATGACATCTTTCATTTCTTTGGAATAATATCCTTGTGGAAAGGCAAATGAAGTAATTCCAATTGCCATTGCAACTTTCCCCTTTGCCATAGCCTTCACACAATCTGCAGTAGTGTACTCCATAACATCATTCGGCATAACCTCCCACAGCTGTGCAATATACTCATAGGCTTTAATTCCTTCCTCTGAACATGCATTAGACGTTAAATTCTTATTTAGCATAGACCCTAGTAACTGTTTTCCACCCAACGATGCAAATCTGGCGTACCAATCCGTCACTGGAGGTTGTCCCTTATGCTTACCACAAATGACAGTTCCATAGACATTGGGATCAATCTGATGTAATTCCCTTGCTAACCGATTAAACTCTGACCAGGTCGTTGGCATCTCTGCCCCTATGCGTTCCAGTAAATCTTTTCGATAGAATAGTAAGGTTGCCCCTGTATGCGTTCCAGGTAAGGCCATAAGTCGTGAATGAATGGTGTTTCCTGGTCTTTTCTCTTCCATATCTACCCAGGCTGCATAATCTAGATAGTTTCTGAAAAAGTCTTTTTCAAGTCCTTCTATTGTCTCTATAAGGGTTATACTTTTCTCCTGTAAGAGACTTGTCAAATCCACTAACTTATTGTCAAACACTAAGGGCTGTAACCACATTGGCGCATAAGCGATGGCATCAAGATAAGGCTCGTTATCTACTGTGGGGGCAGTAGAGTTTTCTTTAAGTATCCGTTCAAGTAACCCATCACAGGACATTTCAGATACTAGCAGATCTCTTTTAAAGCCTTCCTTATATTTGTGCTTCCAATCCCTTATTGGTTCTGCATCCGTTTCTCCTACATTTACTGCAAGGTGGATCAAATTATTATTACCTACCATATCACTTTCCCCATATGTACGACATGAAAATCTCCATATATGGAGTAAAGACAGCCATTTATTAACTCCAATTCCAAATATACTAATTGATTCTTTAACATACCTATGCCCTTTTTTTCTTTCCAGCTAAGCTCCAACTGAGTGCCATCTACATGGTCTAATGTTACACACTCATTAAAGGTATATCCTTCTATCGGCCCTTCTTCATTGACCAATTGTGCCTTTAAGTTACCATAAGGAACTGATACATTAACATATAGTCTGTCTCCCACTATCTTTAAACTCTTAGTGGTAAGATGCCCTCTTCCCTTAGCTATAAAGCTTACAAAACCATCTTTTCTTAAGGTATGGACCATAATTGCTGCATCTTTTCGCCCTTGTTCCCTAAACATAGCACCATAAGAACCACTACTATAAATGCGAATATCGTCCTTTCCTTGTATAAGACAAGATGGGAAAATACATCCTCCCCCATGCTGCCCTAAGGAATTTCTAGTAATAAAAGGGGTATAGTCAGCTCTCAAAAAAACATCAGGATCATAGGCATAAACTAGATATCCCTCCATATTACCATGAAGTTTTAACTCCTGAATCTCGTTGTCATCACTTTGATACATCCATAGAAGTCCTATATAGTAACCATCGTATGGCGCTATTATCATAGCGTAAGTTTCATTTAGAGGACTATCCTGTCCATCTGCCTGCATTACTAACCTTGGAGAATAAAAGGAAGATTCTCCATCATAATCTCTGAATACAATTCTATGATCATGTGGCGAGTACCAGTTAGATAAGGTAAGACAATTCCTCTTTTGGTTGTAAAACAAGCTAGCTGGAGAGTGATATAAGACATCTTCTGCATCTGTTATTCTCATAGATGTCCACTGTAATCCATCGGGAGACTGGGCCATATACTGGGTCCCCTTTCCCTCCTTATCAAAGAAACGATAAAGATATTTTAGCCGTCCTTCTTTTGGTGCATGAGTATCGTAATATACTGGACTTCCATCATAACGAAGGGGTAAACAATTGTTTTCTCTTGGAAATACCTGGTTCTCTCTCAGCTGTCCTGGAAACGGCTCTATCTTTGACTTGGTAAAGCGAATTCCATCTACACTTTCTGCCATAAGCAAAACCTGTGTGCGTAAATGAAATCCGGTATGATCAGAAAAGCTATGCTCCATAGCTCCTCCATAAAGGGCCAGCCACTTATTTCTCTCTTCATCAAACCATATTGTTGGATAATTCCAGGCACCCTCTGTTGCATCATCTTCCAAAACTGCATACTCGATCCATTTTGGTTTTCCATATAACCGTTTGAAATGGTCTCTGTCTTGTAAAAACCAATCGTCAAAAAACATTATTTTGGTCATTGTTGCCTCCTAGATGCCTTCTCTATAAATTGAAATAGCGAATTGCATTTTCACCCATTACCAATTGAAAGTCGTGATCATTTAATCCACATGTTTTCATAAATTCTACATTGCATGTATCATCATTATCAGTACCATACATGACTCGCTTTGGGCCTACTACCTGTACAATTCTCTTTATAAGCTTGGTAGCATCTATGGTTGGGTAAACAAAGAACTGTGCCAACCATTTTAGTCCAGAGATATCTACCATAATATTGGGATTTCGTAGGGCTATATAAGCACCATCTTGATACCAATTCCCACCAGCATGACACATAATAATCTTTAGTTCTGGCAAATCATATGCCAGTTCATCCAACAAATGAGGCATAGTAGGAATAAAACGGTCCACAGTCCGAAGTGGTGAATATCCCGTATGAAAGGCCACTGGAACTTGAAGCTCTGCACACTTTTCATAAAACGGATAAACTCTTTTGTCATTAATCACAAACTGATAATGGGCTTGGTGAATCTTGACTCCTTTAAAGCCACCTTCCTTCACTAGCCACTCTATCTTCTTAGGTGCCTCTTCCTCTAAAGGATTGATACAGGCTAACCCAAAAAACCGGTCTGGTTTGTACTTCACTGCCTGCATAATCCACTCATGACAGGAGTAAGTTGTAACACCAGTCTCAGGATTCCTTTCATTGAAATGAAACATAGCCTCAATATCTTCTGGCATAGCGATTAGCGCACGTTTATCAATTTGATTCACATCCATCTGACTTAAGAATTCATCCATATTCTCCCGAACCAGTAAGTCCTTCTCAGCATCGGTTTTTGGTGCCACGTAAGGTCGGTCATCTACACCTGGAACTCCCTTTCTTGGAGGATGGGCATGTGCATCCACAATGACGAGTCCTTTATTTTCCTTTGTCATTGTTTACCCTCCTAGCATAACATTGAAACATCTTGGTCATCAGTTGCACATCTCTGATACCCTCATTGATATTAGTAATAGGCTCTTTTCTCTCTGTAACGCAGATATAAAAATGCTTTAGCTCAGCACGAAATGCCTCCTCAAAAGAAGCTTCCACTCTTCTTTCTTGAACCATCCCATCCTTATTTTCTATGATTTCTACGACAGTAGGTTGATTCTTCACATATGGATGAGGAAACTTCACCCGAATTGTCTGACCTCTACCAAAAGCCACCAGTTCTTCTTCATACCATTTTTGATCAGTTTGTCCTATTTCAAAGGTAGCTCGGACATTGTCTCCATAATCTAAGATAGCCAGTGCCATCTTTCCTCCATCCCATATATCACAGTAATCTACACCTCTCGGTTCTCCAAAAGCACTTCGCATGATTTCTACATCATGAATACCTGCCATAAGAAAATGAGAGAAGTAACTAGGATCTATGGAGCCGGTTACTTTCCTTAAGCTTTCTCTTTGCCTTAATGCGAGTTCCTCTTTTGCACTATTATCTACATCAGACCTTCTCATTACAGGATAGATTTCATTTATAGAACGCATTAGACCATCACAAATATCTCGGGAGCGTATCATTCTTAATCCATCCATGTTTTGTATTAATTTTCTTGCATATTGATAGCCTGGATCATATCGTTTCATTTCTCCTACCATTAATATGACTTTATTACGTTCCACAGCTTCCTTTATCTTTTCTGCCTGTTCCATGTTGTCACATAATGGCTTTTCAACTAAGATATCCAACCCTGCATTTGCTGCTGCCACACACACCTCTGTATGTTCTGTGTTCAATACAATTACAGCATCGATATCCGTACAGGCTATGACGTCATGCCAATCAGTAAATCTTTTTGGAATGTTATATAAATCTCCATAATAGTTTGCAACCTTAGCAGAGATATCACTTAACGCTACTACCTCATAGTCATCCAGTTCATGAAGATACGGTAGCCATTCAATCTGAGCGATTCCTCCACAACCAACTACACCAACTTTAATTGCCATACGACTCTACCTTTCTTATGTATCATTATTCTTTTACTGCACCAGCGGTAAAACCCTTTAGGAAGTTCTTTAACAATGGCATAAAAATACAAAGTAAAGGAACAAAGTTCAAAGAACAACCAGCCAGTAGTCGACCCCATTTCTGATCAGTATGAGACATGTAAGCTGCTAGGGCCAATGGGATTGTCTTCTTAGTTCCACTATTAATCAAAATAGCAGAAAACGTATACTCACCCCAAGAATAGATTAACGCATAAATACCTATGGTCAAAATACCTGGTGCTGCTAATGGTATAATAATCTTTCGTATTATGTTCCAGCGACTTGCTCCATCCATTGCTGCTGCTTCTTCCACCTCTCTAGGCACTACATCAAAGAAGGACTTTAGCAGCCAAATACAGAATGGTGCTACCAGAGTTGTATGAACCAATATCAGGCCTAAATGCGTATCAATCAGATTCAATTTGGTCATAACAGAATAGATTGGGGAAATTAATAAAATTGTAGGGAATACATACATAAATAACATTGCCTTAGAAATTACATTCTTGCCTTTAAATTTATAATGGGACAAAGAATAGGCACCTAATACGGATATGACGATAGTTAAAAATGCTGTTCCTATGGCAACTTTAAAACTATTCCATAAGTTATAACGGAAGGCGGTTACACCGGTATCTTCTAGTAGTAAATCCTTGTAATTTTGTAAAGTCAATTCTGTTGGAACCAGAGCAAACTTACCTGTTTTAATTGCGTATTCACTTTGGAAAGATGCAATGACGGTTAAGATAAACGGAGTAACGAAAATTAATACAACAAGCCAAATTACAATATTTAGTTTTCTATTTCTCTTTTGTTTAAAAGTAAGATTCTTCTTTTTTCGTTTTTCCATAATTTCATCCTCTGTTTATTCGTCGTCTGTCTTATACATGAACTTAAAGTACAGAAAACCTAATATAATCATTACTACACCGGTCAAAGTTGCAAGAGCTGTTGAACGACCAACATTAATGTTCTGGAATGCTTTTTCATAAATCATAATTGGTATTGTGAACGTAGAATAACTTGGACCACCTTTTGTCATAATGTAAATTAGAGAATAACTACTGAATGCCCAAACAATCCCTAAGAACATCAAGAATCCAACCATCTTACTAATAGATGGAAGAATCAATTTCTTAAAGATATCCCAATTACTTGCACCATCAATACGCATAGCCTCATACAAATCCTCAGAAATTGTACTCAGTGCTGATAGATTGAGCAAGACCCCAAACGGGCAGAATTGGAAGCAGTTCAGCAGCATTAACACCGGAAAGGCTAAGGTCGTCGACCCAATAAAGTTAATACCTGTCTCCACCAGTCCTGCATTTTGCAAGAAAGTATTTAAAACACCAACCTCTGGTTCTAGAATCCATTTAAACATCATAGCCAATCCAACCACTGGTGTTAACCATGGAATCAAAATAGCCGCTGTAGCAACCTGTTTACCACGAAATTCATGATTCATTAATAATGCGATTGCAGTAGGTATAATCATGTTTAAAGCAGTACATACAACCACCCATATTAAAGAATTTTTAAGTGCTGTGCCAAAGAATTGATCTTGTAAAACTTTGATATAGTTATTTAACCCATAAAACTGCATATCTCCGTAACCATACTTTGTCTTAAAAAATGAGATATAGGCACCTCGTAAGAATGGATAAAACAGAAAAACAGCCACTAGCAAAAGAACCGGTATTAAAAACAAATAGCCTTTTACTTCATTTTTCTTCATCATCTTGTATATATCACCAACCTTGTAAGCGTTTTCGCTTAACTTTTAAATCTCCTATCCAGCCATTACCCTATGATAAGGCTGGATAGGAGTTAAGTTAATTATACGTTATTTATTCACTTGCTAATTCTTCTAAAGAATCTGCTCCCCATTTTACTGCATCTTCCGGAGACTCACCATCAATAATACATTTCTGAATTACATCCGCAAATACCTGAGATCCATAAATAGATGCAAAATTAAGATTAACAGGGCCATATTTGTGTCCAAATGCATGAGCTACAGATAATGTCTGTGCACCAACATCATTGATATTAGCAAGTATTGTCTGGGTTGCAGAACCTTCTGTGTTATCCCAATTCTTAAGTGGGAATGCTTCTTCATTAAAGTATCCAGATGCAAGTAATTCATTTCCTTCTTTTGTTGTTGGGAAGTAAAGTCCAGGCTCTTGGCAAACACTTAATACATAAGACATTTCTGGTTGTAAGATAAACTGTAAGAACTTAGATGCTGCTTCTTTGTTTCCTCTGCTTTCACAATCCGCTGTCATAGCTAAAGAGTGAACCATATTACAGTGTCCTACATTGGATCCATCTGGAGATGGAAGTAATGCACATGCAATATCAGTATCATTAGCTTCTAATAAAGCAGATAGGTTTGGAGAGCTATAAGGGAACATTGCAAATGTTCCTGCTGCCCAGTTCATTTCAATTTCACCCCATGACCAACCAGACGCTGCTGCTGGAGTATACGCGGCTAAATCCTTATAAAGTTTAAAAGTAGAAACAATTTTTTCGTTATTAAAATCTACATTACCTTCTTTATCAAACACGTCTACTCCTGCTGTAGCCATAAATGCAGCAAATGTATTCTGAGCTAAGTCATTACGACCAGTTGTAATACCTATACCGTATTGATCAGGTGTGCCATCACCATCTTTATCCACGGTTAACTTTTTCGCATAATCAAGAAGTTCATCCCAAGTCTTAGGTGGCTCAGTTAGTCCTGCTGCCTTTAACATACTTGGACGATAGAACAACATTTCACAGTTAGATGCAAATGGAATTGCATAATAATGACCATCGGTTTTATAACTTGCAATTAAGTTATCCATAATTGTAACGTCTAGATTATTAACTACATCATCCAACGAAACCAATCCACCAACTTGATACCCTGAAGACCAAGTTGTCTCAGTAACTGCTACAAGATCTGGAGCAGTATTCGTCTGGATTGCATTTAAGAATTTACTTTGGAAATCATCCCATAGAACTACTTCATTGGTAACCTTAATATTAGGATATTTTTCTTGAAATGCCTTAATCACATAGTCCCATGCTGCAACTCTCTGTGAAGTTGATTCATGAGTCCAGATAGTAAGTTCTACAGGCTCTGAACTGTCGTCATTGGTATTATCTGTATTTTGAGTTGCCTCGTTTGTTGTAGGAGTACTAGAAGTTTTGTCATTTGTTTTGTCATTTGTTTCGTTATTACTACTACTGCAACCAACAAGTGCAGATGCTACTACCATAACCATAACTAATAAAAGTGCTACTGTACGTTTTCTCATTTGTTTCTCCTTCCATTTAATCCAAAATATGTTTTCACTGGTTCCTAAAAATCATTTCTCCTTATGTACCACAAGATTCGTTAAAGCATCAGCTAATAAATTGGAAACCTATCATATCGCCATAAGTGATACTACTAAAACGAATACGGTAAACATATCGCTTTCTTTAAAGCAAATTCAATTCTGTTTTAGCATCAAATAAATGTATCAACTCAGGTTTGAAAGTAAATCTAACTTCTGCATGATGTACCATATTACCCATAGTAGTTTCAGTTGTAGGAACTACTACTACTATGTCTGTATCTTGTGCAGATAGATGGAGATGCAACTCGCTTCCCATCATCTCTGATACGTCAATAATTGCTTTGATTCCTATGTCTCCAACGGTAATATGCATTGGTCTTACACCTGCAATCACTTCCATTTCCTTCAGCTTCTTTTTCCTAAGAATCTCCTGTTTATTTTCTGGTAATATGAATGTCTCACCCAAAATATCTACTACATATTTACCATTCTCAAATCTCAGTTTGGAATGATTAAAGAAATTCATCTGTGGTGTCCCTATAAAGCCTGCTACGAATAGATTTGCTGGATGATGAAATACTTCTTGTGGTGTCCCTATTTGTTGGATAAAACCGTCCTTCATAATAACGATTCTATCACCTAAGGTCATAGCCTCTGTCTGATCGTGAGTAACATAAATAAAAGTAGTATCAATTTTCTCACGAAGCTTAATAATCTCAGCACGCATTTGATTACGTAATTTAGCATCCAGATTAGATAAAGGTTCATCCATCAGGAAAACCTTAGGCTGACGCACTATAGCTCTACCAATAGCAACTCTCTGGCGCTGTCCACCCGAAAGATTCTTAGGTTTGCGTTCTAAATAATCCTGCAAATCTAGAATTTCTGCTGCTTCCTGTATCTTCTTATCAATCTCAGTATCAGGTAGCTTTTTCAGTCTTAGCGAAAAAGCCATATTTTCATATACTGTCATATGTGGATATAAGGCATAATTCTGGAAGACCATTGCTATATTTCTATCCTTTGGTGCAGCATCATTCATGAGTTCACCATCAATATATAGTTTACCTTCCGTAATTTCTTCCAACCCTGCCACCATACGTAAAGTTGTAGATTTGCCACATCCAGAAGGTCCCACAAGTACAACAAATTCTTTGTCTTTTATATCAAGACTAAATTCCTGTACTGCTACAACACCCTTATCTGTAATTTGCAGGTTGGTTGTTTTTTCTTCATAGTGTTCCTTCTTTTTTTTGCTCTTTCGTTTTTTCTTATCATTTGAATAGGGATAAATCTTTTTGATATGTTCCAACTTAACTTCTGCCATAATATTAACCCTTGCATGATTTTTATAATTACATATCCTGCAGTATATGTAATATAGCAGCTCCACTCTGCCTTTTATAACTCATGCATCTTTTCAACCTCCTTTACTGCCCATCCTTATAGTGGAGTGTTCTGGATTTAATAAGCTAGAAATAAACTCTCACAGAATCAGACTTTCTTTTTTTGTAAATAGCTTCTAATAATCGTTTAATGTTTCATTCTGTGAAACCCAGTTTTATTTGCTGATACAATTATAATAGACCTTTTAATATATTTTGTCAACAATCAGCATATATTTTGATTTTTTTTGTCGAATATGCTTAAATTTTATGATGCATTTTTTATAAAATGTCTAAGCCTTGGCTTATATAGTTTCATTCTATAAAATATTTTTAAGAATAGTGTGGCTAGAATCTATGCCGTTACAGCGCTATTATAGCTTACTGTCTTTTAGAAAACCTATGTGATAAAAAGAGATGCCTAAATGGCATCTCCAAGTTTAAATCGACTATGTAATTAGAGAAAAATTTTTAAAAGTCCAATTAGGACTACAAATATCGCGACAATGAGATTAAACCATGCAACACTACGGCTATAGTTCCAATTCTGTATCGCATTTAGAATTAATAGTACACCCAATAACGGCACCATAACATTAATAGCAGCTGACCACACATCTGTCATAACTAACACTACTAAAAAGATTACTATCGCTGCCAGAATTATACTAATTGCATAAAGCATCTTTTGCCCCACTGTCTTATCGTTCCACAATGGCGGTGTCTCATTTTTCATTATATCCTCCTTAAGCTCAATATCCTTTGTACTATCAGCAAATAATGAAAACTTTTTCAGCAGTATTATTATATCACATATTTCGACAAATTGCACTATGTAACTTAACTTTTATCTCCCATCAATTATATCGTTTACAAACAGTTTCTAAGGGTGCTTCCGTTTCTATAATACAACGCCTAAATCCCTTCATCTTGGCCTTCGCCTCTAAACGTCTGATAATCTCCTCTTCAAGCCCAATTCCTCCTAAAGATGGGCTGACATAGATATGTTTTATTTCGGCCCTTTCCTCATCATATAACTGAAAAGCTCCACAGGCTACTGGCTCATTGTCTTTGTAAACCACAATAGCATCATGTATGCTATCAACTCTCTCGCAAAGTAGGACAAAATCGGAATCTGCTCCGTCTGTATCTCGATACTCAAACTGTGTAAGCGCTAGAAACTGGACCTGTTCTTTCTTTTTCAGCTTCCTAACTACCGCTTCATAAGCCTCATCCATCATTTGAAAAAGTATCTGCATGTCTTCAAAGGCATCTAAATCGATGGTATTCCAATACGGTTGTTGTACCGGCGGGCAGTGATAACCTCTCACTACAACCCCAGGGTAGATGCTACGATAAAAATAAGCTTGATCTGGATCACACTTAAGAGTCATGCGAAAAAAACGCTCCTCCGAATTCAACTGGGCAAATATCTTTCCCATAACCTTGTAACAAATGGTAGTTGGTCCAAAGGGTCTTGCCTCATATGCGCCTGGCTTTTGAGCACAGTAGGATTGTATTATGGATATAGTTTGTTTGGTGTATTGCATGAAAAGGACTCCTTTACATTATTTAAAATAGGGACTCAGGAGCAACTCTTTTCTATACTCTTCCAGCTCCCTTATAAGGTCCTGGTACCGCTTTACTTGCTCAAGATATTCGCTCTTCTTCTTTTTAACGATACTGTCATCCTCTAAAAGTCTTTTCTGATTAAAAGGATAGCTCTTTTTCATTTTATCTATCTGTTTTATGTATTGTTGTATCCGTTCTCTAGCCCATGCTATCTTATCTTTTAAAATACTCATAGCATTATCCTTAGGGTCTTCTAACTCTGAGATGTCACTAGCAATACGTTCTAGGCTTCTTAAGAGCTCAACATCCCCTCGTTCATAGGCATCTTGTACAAGAGTCCACAATCGTTTTTGCTTTTTGGTAGACTTTAGATTCATATCCGGATGAAGTTTTTTAGCTAATTGCTTATAAATCTTTTTTAGCTCACAGCTTTCTTCCATAGAGAGTGTAGGGCAACCGAGTATGAAATGTGCTACCTCTAGGTCCTGCTCCATTTGCTGTATACGAGCCTGATACTCCATGCACTCTATATTCACTTGATGTTCAATAGCATCCTCATCTATAAGCTCCTCACGGTTAATGGCAGCTTGCATCAGGGTAATCTGGCGTTTTAGCTTCTCATACTTTATAAAATATCGAAAGCATTCCATTTCATAGACACCTATTTTAGCCATATACTGAGTTTTTAGGTAAATGGCCTCATGAAAAGCCATATGCTCGCGATGCTCAATGATATCATTAAGCTCTCGTCTTACCTCTTCATACTCCTCAATTAGCGCAACATACTCTTTATTTAGTACAATTTGAAAGTGGTTTCCCCCCTCTTTCATATTAATCACCTAATCCTTCATATACATTCCTATGCGAATATCCACGCCATCCCATTCATTATTACAAGAAATCACTTTTCCATATAAAAGCTTCCCTGCATCCATTAATCTAGCTGGCATATGATTCATTTTTCTAGGCATATAACCAAGCTTATTGCCCGCCATGTCTTTTACAAGAATAGCATAACTGTCATAGGCATTCTTTGGTTCCCTCACCAGTTTTACCTTCATATCCTTCTTAAGCCCTTCTGCAAGTGCCTCGATATTATCAACATAATATGTTCCTGCAACAAGAAAGGAGGTCAGGTACACATCCTGTACAAATGGTTTTGAAAGGCCTGTTCCACTCATAATAAGCTCTGGCAAACTACTTCCTAGATTCATTGGAATAATATTTGACATAACAACCTCTCCTTTCCTACATCCCCATTTTACAAGGAATCAAAATCATCTGGGTCTAGGCCAGCATCCTCTAGGGCTTCTATACGTTCTTCTTCGCTCATCATTTCTAGGTCAAAAGAATCTATTCCTGCGTCCCTTAGCTGACTCTCCTTCTCTTCACATTCACTTTCATCCATCATGTCTGCAAATGCTGAAAACTCTGTTGCCTGCTCCAATGCATCCATCTTACCATCATGATTAAAATCAAATAATTCACCAAATAAACCTGCCATGCCTCTCACCAACCCTTTCTGGAGAATCAGTCGCCTATACTATGTATTATGCATCACCCTTATAAGCCAATCATACACTACCTACCTGTCCCATTTTGTGGACAGCAGATATGAAAACGCCCTAAATGGTTGGTGTTTATGCTCTTCTTTTACATCTACTAATATTTTTTCACTAAAGACACATGGTCTTCTAGTTCAAAAAATCCGTTTTTCTTATAAAACTCATAGGCTGGAACTGTTCTTTGTCACTCCAGTCGTCGTTCCACGGCTCCTTCATAAACACATCTGCAAAGAAGGACTTAATTGTTTCTATCTCTTCCACAGAAAGTTGTTTTAACTCTATGTTCATCTACCTCTTTTCCTTTCTGTCAGTCCATAACTCTCCTCAATCATTCGTTTTACTTCCTCATCTGGTATTGTCCCATCCAGAATAATGGAATTCCAGTGCTCTTTATTCATGTGATAGGCTGGAATTACAGAGGGAAATGCTTCTCTAAAAAAATCTCTCCATTCAGGATCACACTTTACATTAATCCAAATATGGTCTTGACGCTCATAGATACAGGCAAATGTCTTCTTATTGTCTTTATGTCTCATAAGAATCCAATTATCATCATGAAATGGAGTATCTTTATAGACATTCTGAAAGGTGGCACAAAAGGCCACCACTTCCTCTCTCGTCCTCATATTAATCCCAACCTTTCCATACCTCAGGCTGATAGCCTATTGTAGCTTTCTTGCCATTTCGTACAATAGGTGTAAGTAGCACCTGTTGGTTCTCTAGCACCTTTTCGTCCTTATCCTCATCAGCAATATACTGAATAAGAGCTAACGTATCCTTATCCTTGCAATTTGGATTAAGCATTGCCGAAAGGCCACCCACTGCTTGCTTTACACTGTTATATTCACCTTTACTTAAACCCTTCTCCTTTAGATCAATCATTTGATATTTTATGTTACGCTCTTTAAAGTAGCGTTCTGCCTTCTTCGTGTCAAAGCATTTTTTTGTACCAAAAATCTGTATATTCATTGCTATAATAACCTTCCTTGTTCTCTACTTCCATAACGCATTGTTTTATATATTGTAAATCCTATTTCAAAAAAAGTATAACCCCAAATAACTGCCAATACAACATTAGACATAGTTTGTGTACCCCAGCCGTTTATCACACCGCCTTTATGGAATACATCAATATCATAAGCCTCTGATACCTCTTTTGCAAAATTCACATTCCATACTGGAATAAATTTAAATATCCAGGTAAAGAGAATTAACTGTAGCACATTGGTAATGATATTGCCTAATAGCACAAGCTTACAGTAACATCCGGATACAAGTTTAATTATTTCATCAATAAACGCAAGGCCAAATATGCCTAAAATTAATGGGCAAAGGATGCTCCATTTATCAAGATTAAAAATAGGTATCGTATAATCAAGCTTTCCGTTGTCAAAGACATAGGCACCAAATAACTCTGGTGTATATGCAAGTACTACAGAAAAAATCATAATAAACACCACACCTACAACCGTCTCTCCCCTACTAATCATCGCTTTCTTATTTGGTATAGGTGAAAGCTTTGTCGGATTCCAGATATGTATTTCTTCTTTGTGGTCATGGGTTGCTTCTGTATAAGCATTAGCTTTTAGTTGTTCCAACGACCATTTTTCTTCCTTCCTTAAGTCTACTTTAATCTGCATGTATTCTAATACAGCAAACACAAGGGTAACCATGGCAAATGACGTACTCATATTAATTAGAGTATTTACCAGGATTTTTATACTCCAGTCAATGAAATGAAAGTTTACGTAGTTATACTTTACAACTTCGGTCAATAATCCAGAAGCACCTACTGCTAGTAGCACTATTTTTAGAACCCAGAAATAATTATCAAAATATTCTGGTCCAATCAGATATCCTTTGAAGTTCTGATATTTTTTCGCTAGTTCTTTTGGGTCACCTAACTGAATTAGGATTTCTTCCATAGTACCCTTACCAGCCTCATACATATCACCAATCAACTCCTCTAACTCCATGGTAATCTCTGTACGCTGGCTCCTAGGAACTCTACGAACTACCTCATAAATATAACGATTCATTAACTCTTGCTCTTTTTCACTCATAGGCTAATCCTCTCCTAACAATCCTTCTACACTTTGACACATCATGTTCCACTGTTCCTTTAATGCATAATAAATCTTATCCCCAAGAGGTGTACGACGATAATATTTTCTAGGCTTTGTCTCCCCAACCTCCCACTCGCTGATAAGTAACTCCTGCTTTTCTAAACGGCGAAGTAGTGGGTATAACGTATTCGGATCGATGGAAACGCCTTTCTCTTCAATACTTTGAACTAAAGCGTATCCATACTTTGCTTCCTTTAGCTGACTTAGTACACATAAAATCAACGTACCTCTTCTAAGTTCCAGGGATAGACTGGACAATAATTCACTTTCCATATATATCCTCCTTTTTCTGCATTATACTGTACGTCACACACTATTGTCAATATAAAAATACTTATATATTTACATTATTATAAACATTTTATTCTATAGGGGTTTACGTGGTAATTGTCCATACAGTAAAAAAATACCTTACAGGCTCATTTCATCAATCAGCTTGTAAGGTATTCTAATTATTTAACGTAATTGGGATATAAATATCCATCTCACAGTAATCATCACTGCAGATTTGCAAATCTACTCTTTCAAAATGAAAGGGGGCAGCTTGATGATACGCTGTCGTTAACTTCCAGTTATCGATAAAGCTATATATATTCAAAAGTGCTTTAAAAGTAATATCATGTGGGGAGTGACATCCTACATATCGGAATACTGCATATTCATATGGTTCTATTTCATAGCTTACAATGGGAGCTTTGTAAGGAGTTTTAAGTTCCACTTCTGTGCCAGATACATAGTAATTACTGTACTCCTTATGTTCTGTATAACGAACTAACCCTATGTAGATATTCCTATTGATGACATTATCTATAAGGGGAAGATAATCCCTCCAGACTTCTTCTGCCTGCTGATTGGTAGTTTTATACTCAAGATTCTCTAGGTGAACAATCTCACGTTCCAACCCTTGTACACAGAATTTTGGCTTAACGCACATGCGAGGTTCTAGCATAAGTCCATCCCCTACTGTATGAAGTGCATTAAGATCTAGTTTTTGCTCAATAGGAAGCTCTATTTGGCACTTTCTATATTGAGCTGGGGTTACTTTATATTTCTTCTTAAATGCACGAATGTAGGACTGCTCATAATCAAACTGATATTCTGTAGCAATATCAATAATATTTAAGTTTGAGTGAAGAAGATGTTGTACACTAAGACAAAGCCTTCTTTCCCTCACATAGGTCATTAAGGACCGATTGGTTATAGATTTAAACATCCGATGAAGATAGTATTTTGAGATACCTACTTCCTTGGCCAATTGGTCTAAATTAATGGGTTCTGTGGCTCTGTCGTCAATTAAATTGACTAATGCCCTTATGGAATTAATTGTATCACCATTCATATACACATACCTGCCTAAGTTTCTCAACACTAAAAAGTGATTTTATATTGGGTATATGTATATTGTAAGACAAAAGACTTTATTGTACAACCAGGTTTTTGGAAAAGTAAGGAACGATGTCATTCAAAGCAGCATTAGGTTTTATGCTGTGTCCACCTGCAAATTTCTCTAATTCGCACTCTACTCCTTTATCCTTAAGAATTTGAGCTAGTGCTTCACATCCTCTTGGAATCCATTTATAGGAGTCTAGCTCACCATATAATATTTTTATCGCTTTAAGTTTTGTCTGTTTACTAAGATAGCTATCTACCTTGGATTTAAGATTACCAAATCCATTCTCCCATTGTGCAACAATCTTATTATCTTTCTTAGAACCATCAAAAGTAGGAATATTGGCATAATTCTTTGTATCCTTAAGGTTTGGTGAAAAAGCTCTTCCATAAGCAATTCTAAAATAAACATCTCCATCCCAGGAGTCCATAGCCATACTAATATCACCATCTGCTATTAGCCCAGGAGACATGGATAATACTGCCCCAAATATGTCAGGATGCTCCATTGCTAAATGCAAGGCGCCATACCCTCCCATAGAGAATCCGCATATTCCTCTAGAATCCTTATTTGCTATGGTTCGATAATTACTATCCACATACTGAATGACTTCATTTACCACATAATCTTCCCAGTTCCCTGTAACTTGAGAATTCACATAATAACATCCCCCATATTGACATGCTCCATCTACATAAACCACTATGAATTCTGTGTCTCCATTTACAGCAGCTTGATCGAATAAAGGGGTTGAACTATTAAAATAGGCGTTTGGAGTTTCCCCAAACCCATGTAAATAATAGATCACTGGATAGCTCTTCTCACTCTCGAAGTAAGAAGGTGGTAAATATACATAGACCTGGCGGTCTGTTTTTTCATTAATTACATTATTTTTCAGAGCTTCTGAATGAATGACATCTGAAATACGATACTTGGCAAGATCTCGCTTTTCTGGTTGATCAGTAGCTACTTTAGTAGCACTAGGTGTAGCACTTATCGTTACACTTGGAGTCATGGTTGGGGTTTTAGTCGGGGCAGTGATTGGGGCTTTACTTCCCTCATTGCTTGCATTTTCATTTCCACAACCTATCAAGCACAAAACCAAGGTTAATATGCTAGTTACTAGTAATACTTTTCTCATAATGTTCCTCCTTATATTGATTAGGTTTATCTTTTACTTTACATACTAGCATGTTGGCTATTAGATAATTAACATTTCTTGCTTTTTTATTGTTTTGTGCAGATTTTACTACTATCTGTGCATAAGTTTCTTCTATCCATCTCTCTATATCCCCTATAATTAAGCATATAAAAAAAGGAGATGATATCTATGAAACTAGGAAGGAAAAATGTTACTGGTATTCTTTGTTTGCTTTTCACAGTATTACTTTCGTTAACTAGTTGCCAAACTAGCCAAACAAAAAATGACAACATAAAAGAATCCCAGGAGGCTACTATGAAACCATCACCTACACCAGCCACCAGTACCCCAACAGCAACAACTACACCAAAACCAACGGTTGCACCAGTATCAACTATTAAAAATACAGAACCATTTACCCTGACCTTTATTGGTCATGCTGCGGTAAAGCTAAAAAGTAAAGCTGGTAAAGTAATCTATATCGATCCAGCCTATAGCGTAGGCGATTATTCAGAACCAGCAGACATAATTCTAGTTACTCATGGTCACGATGACCATAAACCTATTGAAACAGTAGTAAGAAAAGCCGACTGCATCCAAATTACAGCGGTGGAGAGTCTTATAGATGGTGTCTATCAAACATTTGATTATGGGGAGATTAAAATAGAAGCTGTACCTGCTGGAGGTAATGGAAATCATGCTCTTGGAAGTGGAGTGGGTTACATTATATCAATCGATGGAGTGACTGTTTATCATGCTGGTGACACTTCTATGATTGAAGAAATGAAGGAACTAACCTCTCGTAAGCTAGACTATGCCATGTTTCCAATTGATGGTGTTTACAACATGAATGCAACCAAAGCAACCGAAGTGGCTAACGTAGTTGGTGCAAAACATAACATTCCAATTCATGATATGAATGATTTTAATAAGCATAAAGAAGACAAATTCACTCCAGAAGGTAGATTGATTCTTGCTCGAGGAGAGACGATTTACTTAGGTGAAAAGTAATAGAAAAAAACTGGCCTTAATGGGCCAGTTTTTTTCTATAAGCAGACGGAGTCATACTAGTATGCTTTTTAAATACCTTAGTAAAATAATTGGTATCTAGATAGCCCACTCTCTCTCCTATTTCATTAATGGGCAGCTCTGTCTCTTCTAACATGATTTTTGCTAGATCCATGCGGATATGTAAAAGATACGTTAGGCAGGTTAAAGACGTCTGCTCCGTAAAAAGACTATTGAGCTGATTTCGATTCATATGAAATTGACGTGTTAACTCTGTCAGGGTAATTTCCTCCCCAATATGCTCATGAAGATACTGAATAATTTGCCCGATTACAGGGTCAATAAAAGCATGTTCTGTCTGCATCTTATACTGTTCAATGCAGGAATAGTTAATGTAATATAGCAACTCCATAAAGTAAGATCTGCTCCTGCAAGGCCAAAAACCATCTTTCTGTATAATAAGCTCCTGCTCCATGTGCTCCACAAGGTTGAGAATGGTTACTAAAGCTGATGTTGTTAAATGATATATCTTAGCAAGAAGATTCTTATCTGGGTAAAATGTTTTGATTAAACTGTAATCCTGAAAGAGAGTACTTCCCGACATATTCTCATAATCCTCTGTATAAAGTCTATCATATGTAAAATGATCGTGAATTACAGTAGGCTTAAAGTAGACTGTAAGACTCTTTAGCTTGTCCTTATGTACTATCTCTAAATGATCTTGATTGGATAGTAAAATGATTGCAGGTGCTACTATATAACGAATCTTCTCTTCTTCCTTAATATGCAGTACCCCTGATTTCACTATGAGAAGCTTAAAGGTATTACCATCATTAATATAGAGTGAACAGTCCTGTTCTCTATCCACATAAAGGTCAACAATACGGTTCCAATATATATCAGTACTTTTTGTGCATAAGTCCATTTAGTTACCCCCTTCTCCATTTAATAAATATTATATCTTATTTCATATTAAAGTGGGATATAATATTTATTACATTTACTTTTAACGAAGAGGGATAACTTATATTATGAGAACACATACAACAAATTAGCGAACTTATTATTATTGAACTAAGTCATGTGGCTTTTGTCCAAGTAAAACTGCCTTTACATTGTTTGAAGCAACTTTTCTGCATTCTTCTAATGCTTGTTTACTTACATAAGCTGTATGTGGTGTACAGTAGAAATTATCTAGGGTAAACAATGGGTTTAGACTCGGAGACCAATTGGTCATCTTCATTGGTTCCTCTTCCGGATCATCCACAGCAGCACCAGCTATAACATTATTCTTTAATGCTTCATAAAGTGCTTTGTTATCGATACATTTTCCTCTAGATACACAAACCAAGTAAGCCGATGACTTCATTTTATTAAGTGTATCTACGTTGACAATATGATGTGTCTGCTCTGTATGAGGACAAAATACACTGACCACATCACTATTAGTAAATATTTCGTCGAGCTCAACTTTTCTGACACCACAAGTCGCCATAAAACTTTCAGATAGGAACGGATCATAAGCAGAAATTTTAAATCCAAATGTTTGCAGCTTTCTTGCTGCATTTTGAGCGATACGACCAAAGCCAATCATCCCGAATTCCGCTCCACGATAACGTGGAATAGGAGCAATCCAATCCTGCCACTGATAACTTCCCTTATGAACACAAGCATTATAATGTGGTATATTACGCATAAGCATAAATGCCATAGAAATGGCGTGATCTGCCACTTCATCCAAACAATAATCTGGTACATTTGTGACTACAATTCCTTTTTCATGACAGGCATTCACATCCAAAATGTCTACACCAATACCATATCTAGCAATAATTTTACAATGGTCTAACTTTTCAATAGTAGCTCTTGGAATTTTAGCATACTGCTGTAAAATAGCATCTGCATCAGCCGCCTGCTCTGCCAACCCTTCTCCTGTTTTACATTTTAGTCCAATTACCTCTGCTCCAATAGGCTCTAAGATTGATTTTTCAATTTCGTTATCTGGGTAATCGAAATCAGAAATATAAACTTTAAATTTCCCCAAATATAACACCTCCAGTACAACCTGTATTTTTAACTAAACAGTTTTATTTTCTTTCTTAATGTTTACGTCTTCACACAAATTTTTCATTCTAAAATACAATGGGGTCATAAGACCCCATCATATCTTTTAGTTGTATTTTTAATAAGCACCACTGGAATATGTTAACTCATAGCTATGACTATATATTTCCAGTGTAATACCAAATGGATCTTGTACATAACACATTCTGTAAGGCTTTTCTCCTGGATAATACTCGCGAACAGGCATTAATTGCTTTCCACCATTGTCTACAACTCTCTTCACTAAACCTTCAAGATCTGGGTCTTGTATTGCGAAATGAAATAATCCTGTCTTAACATGGTCAAACTCAGCATTCTTTCGATCGTTTTGCTTAAACTCAAACATTTCAATACCAATTCCATCTGAAGTAACCATATGAGCAATTCTAAAATCCTCATACCCACTGCCAAAACAATCTTGACACATAATTCCTATAGCAGTATCTGTTTCTTCTTTAATAACAGCTGGCTCCATTATTATGTAAAAACCCATAACATCCCTATAAAACTTTACTGCTGCATCTAAATCTGGTACAGATAAACCAATATGAGAGAAACTTCTTGGATATAACATATTATTACCTCCTAATTCTTTTTGCATTTTTTTACCTCCTAATTCTTTTGCATTTTCTTACCTACTAGTTGTTTTGCACTTTCATTTACTATCAAAACTTTTAGTCGGTTAGTTCCATGTGAAGTTCTTGCAAATTCCAATGCCTTTGGGGTATCCTCAAACGCATAGGTATGTGAAATACAGGTCTGAACATCTATCTTACCAGCAGCAATCATATCAAGTGCTGGCGCAAAGCTGTTAGGACTTGCTAAACTTCCGTAAACGGTAATATCTCTACTTGTTACATATTCTAATTCGAAAGGAATTAGTTCTTTGCCGGTGAGACTTAAGGCACACAGTTTACCTCCAGGAGCTGTCATTTTCACTGCTGTATTTACCGCTTCTGGGTTTCCAGTATCCTCAAACACGACATCCGCATAATCTCCAAACCACTCCTTGATAGCTTCTGTGGCATTGCATTCCATTGAATTAAACATTCTAAGACCCCATAGTTTCTCAACTTTCTCTCTATGAAGTTCTTTTCTGGAGACTACTGCCACCTTGGCAGCCCCACAGTAACTTGCTAACTGGGCATTAAGCAAACCAATTGGACCGTCACCATATATCACTACGTTATCACCTGGTTCTATGCCCGTCTTTCTTATTGCATATAATACTGTAGCCAAAGGTTCTACTAATGCTGCCTGTTCAGGCGTTACACCTTTTGGCACCTTATATATATTTTTCCCATCTGTCTTTAAATACTCAGCCATAGAGCCATCATACTTGATTACACCAAGTTCGGTACGATTAGAGCATAAATGATATAACCCTTTTTTACAGTTCTTACATTTACCGCATCCAATGGAGATATCTCCAACCACTAAATCTCCAATTTCAAAGTTCTCTACAGCAGAACCTAATTCTGCTACAACCCCGGACCATTCATGCCCTGGTGTCAGTGGCATCTTGGAAAGTCCCGTCTTGTAATAAGACATACTACCATCATATAGTTCAACATCTGTGGTGCATACTCCTGTTGCAATAACTTTGATTAACACCTCATGTGGCTCAAGTTTTGGTATATCCATAATTTGTGCTTCCATTTGTAAAGGGGCTACAACCTTAAATGACTTCATCTTTCCATTCATCACAAATACCTCCAATATACTAGATTGCCTTTCTCACTGCTTTTCTACGTTCTCCCATAGCATCAATAAAAATTGCAATAATCAGAATTGCACCTGTAGCAAAGTTTTGCCAGTATATATTTATTCCAAGTAAATTCAATGCTGTTGAAAGAACACTTAAGAAAGTTACACCAAGAACAGCGCCTAAAACGGAGCCTTTCCCACCATTTAAGCTTGCGCCACCGATGATACATGCCGTAATAACATCCATTGCCGTATCAGAACCGATGGTTACAGAAGAGGAACCAAATCTAGCAGTAATTAGAATACCTGCAATACCAGCGCAAACGCTGGTAATTAAGAAACACATGATTTTTACTTTACTAACATTAATACCATTTAATTTTGCTGCCTTTGTATTACTACCCACATAATAGATCTGACGCATATGTCTTGCATTTCTAAACAATACATCCCCTACAATAACCAGAACAATTAAAACATATATTGGATATTGAATACCAAATAATCTCCCCTGCCCAACTGTTTTAAAAGCTGCAGGAAGTCCTGTTACTGAAGTACCATTAGAAAAAACAAGCATTAAGCCCTGTAAAGCACATGACATACCTAAAGTGGTAATAAAGGAGTTTAATCCAATTTTCGCTACAAGAAATCCATTAACATAACCAATTAGTACGGCAGCTAATAAGGCAATGACGATAGCAAGCACAATTGGTACTCCTGACTTCATTAACAAACCAACAATAACACCTGTAAAAGCCATAGTATAGCCTACAGACAAATCCATTTCTCCACAAGCCAATAGCATTACCATTCCTATTGCTATGGTTCCCTGCACTGTTACACTCATGATGATAGACAATAGATTAGTGGTAGATAAGAATACTGGCGAAAATAATGACACACCAATACTACAAATCACTAACACAAAAATTAAGATTATCTCTCTTGTTCCAAACATTTTTTTTATTTTATTACCTACATTACTACTCATTTGCATTTCCTCCAGTACCGTTTGTATTCACTCCAGTTGCACATCCCATTACTGTTTCTTCAGAAAATTCTGACTGCCCAAGCTCCCCTGAAACAGTTCCATGACGCATAACTATCAATCGATCACAGATTCCCAACAACTCCGTCAGTTCAGAAGAGATAACAACTACAGCCTTTCCCTTCTCTGCCATATTACGTAACATTTGATAGATTTCTGCTTTTGCCCCAACATCGACACCCTTAGTAGGTTCATCAATAATAATTACATCTGGATCAATCCCCATCCACATTGCCAAGAGACATTTTTGCTGATTCCCTCCTGATAGATTACCTATAATCTGTTCAGAGGAAGGAGTAACAATATTAAAATCAACAATCTGTTTCTTTGTTACCTCTGTAATCTCTTTATCTTTAACAAAGCCCACGCTGTTTTTATAGTTGTCAATCTGCATTACAGCTATATTCTTTATAATTGAGTAGTCTAGGTAAAGTCCTAATCCTTTTCTATCCTCCGATATGTATGCTATCTTATGTTTTATGGCATCTGCGGTAGAATTAATTTTTACAACCTGGCCATTGAGCTTCACCTGACCAGTGTGTTTATGTGCCCCAAAAATACCTAGTGCCATCTCAGTTCTACCAGCCCCAATAAGTCCAGCTACACCTAAAATTTCACCTTTTCTTACACCAAAGGAAACATCATGGTATAAATCCGTGGCTGTAAGGTTTTCCACTTCCAGTAGATATTCTTTGGAAATCTTACGTGTTTTTGAATCCTGACCATAGAGCTTCTTAATCTCACGCCCTACCATCATGGTAACAATTTGCTCTCTAGTGATTTCTGCTACACTATTTTGGCCTACATATTCACCATCACGCATAACCAGTGTACGATCGGCAATCTGAAATACTTCCTCTAGCTTATGGGTAATATAAATAAATGCATATCCCTCCGCTTTCAAACGTCTTATATTTTCAAACATAAGCTGAACCTGTTTCTCTGCAAGGGAGCTAGTAGGCTCGTCTAAAATGATTAGCTTTCCTTTCATAGAGGTGGCCCGAATAATCTCTAACAACTGCTGAACTCCTATAGGAAGACGTTTTACTAGCGTCCTTGGATCAAGATCTAAATTAAATGCTTTTAATAATTCTGCCGTATCTGCATAAAGCTGACTCCACTTGACTTTTCCAATGGCATTGACTGGTTGTCGATTCATGTAGATATTCTCAGCTATACTCATATCACCAACCATAGACAGTTCCTGGTGAACCATTGTAATTCCCTTTTGCATAGCATCAAATGCTGAATCAAAACATACCTCTTGTTTATCCACATAAATGGTGCCTCGATCCGGTTTCTCAATGCCACAAATCATTTTAGAAACTGTAGATTTACCGGCACCATTCTCTCCTAACAACGCAAGGACTTCGCCACTGTGTAACTCAAAGCTAATATCCTTAACAGCTACCACTCCTGGATATTCTTTATGGAGATTTTCCAATTTTAAAACAACTGACATATTTTCACCTTGCTTTTCTTCATATTATTGTATTTCTTCTCTAAGCATATTGGTTGCATCTACATACTGTTTCGCTAGTTTATATAGTCCTTCATAATCTCCGACATCAATCAACTCTTTATTGACCATACACCCTCCGATCCCGAAACCACATGCACCAGCTCGATAGAACTTCTCCATATTACTTAAATCCACTCCTCCTACGGCCATAATAGGAATATGACTTAAAGGGGCTTTAATTGCTTTAATATACTCTACTCCAAGACCTACCACAGGAAACACCTTCACAAATGTTGCTCCAGCCTCATATGCCATTACTACTTCTGTTGGTGTCAGTGCACCTGATATAGTAACCATATTAAGTTTTGATGCCTTCTTTATAACAGAAACATTGGTATTCGGTGTAATAATATACTGCGCACCAGCCTCATATGCTGCTACTACCTGTTCCTCTGTTAGAACGGTTCCCGCTCCAACATATAAATCCTCGTAGCGTTGGCGTATTGCTCTGATAGCTTGTGCCGTATCCTCAATACAAGTTGGTTTCGTCTGATTAAAAGTGACTTCAATAAACTTCACCCCACCTTTTCTCAACGCCTCTGCCGTCCTAAGAATCTTATCCATATCTAGTCCTCTGACAATGGCAATCAGCTTATACTTCTTAATGTTTTCTACTATTTCCTTCAAAATATATCCTCCCTAGCCCTACTTCTCAATTGCATAAGCCCTTATTGGGAAGCCATCCATATTTACAAAGGCTAGTGGTGCGCCACAAAAGATAATCTCTTTTCCTGCTAACTCTTTTAAATTTGTCAAAGACTCTACAACTGCAACTTCACTCCCTAATAGCAACTTGTGCACTTCCTCTCCTGCATACTCAGATAGAGAAGGCCCATCCACACCTAAAAGTACTATTCCAAGGGAAACCAAATACTTGGCACATTCCACAGATATAGGAGGATACTTTGTAAAAAACTCTTCTGTATTATAATGTTCATACCAGCCAGTAGCTAAAATTACACGCTTTGCTTTTCTTATTTCTTCCTCGTAGGGTTTAACATCCTCCACTGTAATCTCATCTAATGCACCTTTTTGATATAGATTCACTACATAGCATTCTCCAACATATCGGTTAATATCTACATCACCTAAGGCTTTTCCACCCTCCACAAAGTGCAAAGGTGCATCCGTATGGGTTCCTGCATGGGAGTTCACCTTAACAAGGGTAAGATTATATTGATCTTTTTCAATAGTATGAGTTCGTTCACAACTCATAGCTGGAGTCCCAGGGAATACCATATCCTCAATGTTAAATTTATGAGTCAAATCATATACCTTCATATCTCATCCTCCTATATTGTTATTTATTGTAGAACAGGCTATTACCCGTATAGCCTAATTCTCTAGAAATCTTCATTGCACTATCTACAACAACATTAATATACTTTTCCACTCCTTTATGCTCCACTACTTCCTTTAAATTGGCTATACTAATCGCAGCAACAACGTTGCTTTCATAATTTCTGACTGGAGCAGCTATACAAAAAATTGCTCTCTCCCCCTCTTCATTGTCAACAGCATATCCAAGCTGTCTAACTAGAAAAAGCTCCTCCTTTAATTTTTCAAGATCACATATCGTATTGGATGTTTTAGCAACCAGTTTTTTGCCTCTATATAACTTTTCTACTTCTTCTGTTGGCATAGTAGCTAAAATAGCTTTTCCAAGTCCTGTATAATACATTCCTTTTCCAACGCCTAACAATGCTGTCGTTCGAACTCCAACATTCTCTTCCACTTTATCCAGATAAACTACATTCTCATCACTCTTCACACCCAAGAAAGCTGTTGCTTTTGTTTTCTTTGACATTTCTTTCAAATATGGTTTAGCCACCTTTACAAAATCTATGTCTCTGATATATGCTGCCCCTGAACGAAATGCTTTTAATCCAATGAAATAGGTTCTTGCGACTTTGTCAGCATATTGTAAATATTTCATCTCCAACATGGTATTTACAATATCATATGTACTGCTTAATGGTATCTGTAATCCCTCAGATATTTGCTTTAATGTAGCTGGATAACCGTTCTCACTGATAAAATTTAGAATTTGAAGTGTTCGCATTGTAGTTTTATTCATATACTCTCTCCCTACTCTAAAGCATTTTTATGTTCCCATATGGAAATGGCTCCATATCCAGCCATATTAACTGCTTCTCCATACTTATCCTTTTGAATGATATGACCTTCATATCTTTGTTCTAATAATTTTATCATTCCTTTTGAATATGTATTCTGACCACCTACGATAAACCGCACATTAGGTTCTAATTTGCAAACCCTGCTTTTTTCCAATGCCAACAAATCTGTTGCTAATATTGCCCCTAACAAGTAATTTGCCCTCTGATTAACTGTAGATTCTGAGAATAAATCTAATAATCGAACTAGAAAAGCTGTTCTGCTTAATCCTGTTTTTCTGGCCTCCTCTGCACCTGCCAGTAACCAATCTTCTTCTATTTCTTCAACATAGCTTGATTTTAAAGAACTTGATATAATAGAGGTTCTAGTTAACTCCATAAGCATTTCACCTGCCATAGTTGTTAAGCATCCCACTATTTCATTTTCTTCATTTACATAAACAACTTTTGTATGTGATCCCGGTAAAATAAGAACTACAGGCCCCTTTACATCCATAGATTGCAAGATTGCAAAGGTTTCTACTTCTTCGCCTCGCATAATGTCCATCATCTCACAATCCTCTAAACTACTGATTGTATCATCATTTTGCACCCCTGGAATAAAACATATTTCAAGTTTTTCACTAATTTCTGGTATTATTTTATGTACACAGGATTTTGCTAACTTTTCAATGGACACCGGCACTGTAACTCTAGGAATTTCGCATACCCCTAACTCAGAACCGATCATACCACTTGCAAGAATAGCGTGTAAGTTTTCTTCTTTCCCATGGATCTCCTCTAATGTTTTCTCCAAACATTGTCGAATTGCTTTGAGTAATTTCTTGTTATTACCTTCCATGGAGGTATTTCGTACGCCTACTTCTTGCTTCTTTATACAAATCGGATTTTTATCCTGCCAAAGTATTACCCTTGTATTAGTTGTTCCAGTATCAATAGTCGCTACTAACATATCATCTCTTCTCTCTGCATTATGCTTATATTTATTAAATTCTTCTTTCGTACTACATTTTCTATCTATTTCTGAATACAATTTTTCATTATTGTACTATTTTCGACTTTACTAATATCTAATTACATTTCATACTTTTGCTTTATTTTCCTTATTCAAAATGGTTCCCTCCTCACACTAATACAATCATTCTGTAACACTACTTTACTTTTTAAAACTTATCCATTAGAATATATTATATAATTACAATATCATTAAAAGTGCCCGAGGATAGCCATGAGTTATACAACCAATGCAACAGATAAAGTCTACAATTTAATATGTGAAAAAATCGGGAATGGCGAGTGGAAACCCGAAGAGAAAATCTGGACCGAGCAAAGGTTTTCTAGTGAGTTAGGCGTAAGTCGCGTGGCTGTAAGACAAGCAATCGACAAACTTGTTACCACTTCTGTATTAAGAAGAGTTCAGGGTTCAGGTACTTATGTTAAGAAAAACAGCCCTTTTTTTATCACTAGTTCTCCTTCACACATTACGACCGATACCGATTTGTTAGACATTTGTCGCTTTCGTATTTTCTTTGAATCTGGTAACATTGAACTTTTTATTAAAAACGCTCAAAAGAATGATATAGAACGCTTAAAAGAAATACATTTGCAATTAATGAATTGTGATAAAGATTCAGATGACTTTTTTAAGTACGACTTTGATTTTCACAAAACCATTGCTTATGGTACTCAAAATTCTTTTGTTAAACAGATTTTTAGGTTTTTAAATTCGATATTGATTACAAATCAAGAACGTCTTCACCAAGTACTTGGTCCAGATATTGCATTAAAATATCATCCATTAATCATGGAATATATTGAAAAGAAAGATATTACTGCCGCCTCACTAATGATGAGACGTCATATGGATGAAACTGCTGAAGCTTTTGAGAACTTTCTTCTATTAGAAAAAGAAAAATTAAATGGTTTTTAATTATAGTAAAAGTTCGCAGAAAAATTTCTGCAAACTTTTACTATATTTATTTATTAAAACCCATTAGTTGCATAGGTCTCGTTTTGTTTTAAATAATATTCTACATTATCTTTAGTCACTAGGTTTACTGATGTGTAAATAGCATTTGGTGTAACCTTCGCTCCTGCTGCTTTATTATCACTTGTAAGTGGCATCTCTACATGATTTTTTGTAATCAAGCATACCATTGCCCAGTATGGCATAGAAGCATCATTTTGACATAATGTTCCAGTTATTGTTCCTTGCTTTACCATTTCAAGAGTATCAGAATTTCTATCTAACCCTAAAACATCAACTTTTCCAGTTAAACTTAATTCTGAAAGTGCCGTTGCAGCTCCAGTTGCTCCAGTAGAATCACAGCATACAAAACCAGTTAAATCTGAATATTTAACTGCGATATCCTTAGCTGCACTAGTAGCTGTATTTGAATCAGCCTTTGTATCCCCAATAGCAACTACTTTTATTCCTTCGTATTCAGCAAATGCTTCTTCAAATCCTCTTTGACGCTCTTCAAACATATCTGATCCAGTAATTGTCAAAATAGCCACATTTCCCTTACCATTAATCATTTCTGCATATTGTTTTCCACCCTGATATCCTAAATCATACTGAGAGGTACCAATGTAGGTGTCCCCTTGCTCATTGGTAGAGCCAACATATGTAACAATAGGAATTCCTGCATCTTCTGCTTTTTGAATATATGGATCAAGCGCTGCATCATACCCCCATACACAGATACCTGCTGGTTTCTTAGCAATTGCTGTTTCCATCTGTGTACACATATCATTCATGTCATCATTTGCAGGTCCAGTAAAACTTACCTTTACTCCAAACAACTTCCCTGCCTGCTCCCAACCATACTTATGAGCATTAAAATATTCAATGTTATTTAGGCAGTTAACAATAATGTATTCCTCATCAGAAGATATCTTACTTTGTAAGGTTCCATCTCCTTTGGTATCCTTGGAGGAATCAGCCCCCGATTCTTGAGAAGTACTGTTCCCATTACATCCTACTAACATACTCATAAGTAAAATGACAACTAAACAAAGTACTCCAATTTTCTTTTTTCCCATACACACTTCTCCTTTTCTTTTTTATCTAAAACAGATACAAGTCTGCTTTATTCATGACATGTAATTTGTATTATCTATTCTTTTGCATTTCGTTTTGATTTCTTGTTATGTACTCATATTACATCTTTTGTATTATCTTTTCAATATCAAAAGCTCCAATTATTATTGTTGTTTTTTGTTAAAATTGCATATAATGTATTATTATATGGCATATATAGTAGTTTCTTATACATTGCTAACAACTATTAACTAATATATATTTGTTGACATTTGTGAATTTGTATTATATATTTGTATTATCTTTTATTCGTTATATGTATTTTACTTACGGATAACTGATATCTACCAATAAATAACAAAGGAGCGATAATAATGAAAAAAATTATTAAACCAAGACCTGCAATTGACGAGAATCTAATTAAGCCTTTTCGTGATATGAGTGATGTTCTATCTCTATCTTGTGTAGTAGGAGACTCAATGGAGCGTGATAACCTAATGCACCCATACATGAAACCAAAAGCTGCTGATAAAGTAATCATTGGTCCAGCAATTACAGTTAAGTTAACTGCTGGAGACATTGTGGATTGTCTAGATGTATTTGAAGTAGCAAAACCAGGTGATGTTATAGTAATAGATGCTTTTGGTGAAATTGAGACTTCTATTTGGGGTGGATTAATGTCAGGAATCGCTAGAAATGCAGGTGTTGTTGGTGCAATAATCGATGGTAGCTGCCGTGACACCGATGAGGCAAAAATGTTAGAATTCCCTATATCTGCAAAATCCGTGGGCCCTAGAGCTGCTCATACAGCATACTCTGGAAGAAAAGAACCTATTGAGATTAACACACCTATTGTATGTGGTGGTTGCATAGTAAATCCTGGAGACTTAATTGTTGCAGATGAAATAGGAGTTGCTGTAGTACCATATGATCAATTAGAAGAAGTATACAAAAAGGCCCGTGAACAGGCAGATAAAGAAATAGCAACCCGGGAAGAGATTCTAAAGGGAGCTACTGTAGACGAACTTTTAAATAAATTTGGTAGAATTTAATTATTACATAAATAAACATTTTCTTATACTTTATACAAGAATAAATACTTAAAATAAAAAGTAGTTTTCTGACTTCTTGTGTATCAGAAAACTACTTTTTATTTTGCTCTTGTCTATTACACTTTATACCCATCATCACCTTACTCTGCAATATATCTACACTAATGTACCGCTAATGAACTATATCGACATAGTCCAACTAAAAAACTTATAGTATTAATAAACAACTAAAGTGCCCAAAATTATATACAATTTATTGACAAATTTTAGAAATTACTATATAATGTATTATATAACAATCTAACCCCATAGATTTAGTTATAGTCTTTAATCACAGGTATAAGAAATCAATCATTATACCCTTACATCCCCAGATGTAGAAAGAGAGATTAACCTGACCCCCAAATTCAGATAATCTCTCTTTTCCTTTTTTATTCCTATCTATCCTTCATTTCGAAATAGAATTTCTCCTGTCTCTGTATCCATACTTTCAATGATGGCTAAGGACTCTAGTTGAATACCCGTAGCACGAATCAACTCTCCTCCTGTTTGAAATCCTTTCTCGATAGCGATTCCGATGCCTTCAATAGAAGCACCTGCATCCTGTACTAAAGTAATCAGTCCAATCAGTGCGCAACCATTGGCAAGAAAATCATCAATAATTAATACATGGTCATCCTTACTTAAAAACTTCTTAGAAACAATTACATCATAGGTCTTACCATGGGTAAATGACTTAATCTGAGTAGTGTACATCTCTCCATCTAAATTAATACTTTGGGCCTTCTTAGCAAATACTACAGGCACATTAAAATGTCTAGCAACAATGCATGCTAATCCTATGCCGGATGCTTCAATGGTCAGAATCTTATTGATCTTCTTCTTTGCAAATAGGTGTTTAAACTCTTCCCCCATCTTTTCAAATAGCTCAATATCCATCTGGTGATTTAAAAAGCTATCCACTTTAAGTACATTACCGGATTTCACTACTCCATCTTTCTTGATTCTGTCTTCTAATAATTTCATTTTCTGTCCTCTATTCGTACTAAAATAATATTACAAGGTTTATACAACAACCATTATTCCTTTTCCAATCCAATCACTTTGGCTATTTCCAGTACAATTAACGGAACCAGAGAAAGTCCAAGGGCTACTAAATATTGCTCAGCAGACAAACGAGCAAGACCGAATACTAAAGCAAACGGTTCAATAAATAAAATCATTGCCACCAGTATTGTAGAAAGTAACGCTGCACCATTTAACATGTGATTGGAAAATGGGCCAATTTTAAATAACGACTTATTAGAGCGCATATTGAAGGAATGAACCACCTGAGACATTGCAAGTACGATAAATGCCATTGTCCTTCCTTCCTTTAACACTGTGTCACTAGCTCCATGTACATGAAAACCACATCCATAGAAAAAGGCAAATAACGAAAGAATACCAAACATAACACCCTGTAAGACAATTCTAGTTCCAAGACCATGAGCAAAGATGCCTTCCTTCTTAGGTCTTGGTTTTCTATTCATAATATTAGGTTCTACTGCTTCCATTCCAAGGGCTACTGCTGGAAGGGAATCGGTAACTAAATTAATCCAAAGTAACTGCATAGATAACAATGGTGTCTGTTGCCACAACAGCATTGCCACAAAGACGGTAATCACCTCACCAATGTTTGTGCCCAATAAAAAGCCAACCGTCTTGCGAATATTATCATAGATA
The DNA here is from genome assembly GCA_023416695.1 of Bacillota bacterium. Lineage (GTDB taxonomy): Bacteria > Bacillota > Clostridia > Lachnospirales > Lachnospiraceae > KM106-2. The sequence continues at coordinate 124,863 of JAEZGY010000062.1, forward strand.
CCACGGCCCTCTTTTACCGCATCTACAATAGTAGCAAAATTATCATCTGTTAAGGTCATGTCGGCTGCTCCCTTAGCCACATCTGTTCCTGTGATACCCATAGCGCAACCAATATCTGCTGCCTTTAATGCAGGTGCATCGTTGACCCCATCACCAGTCATGGATACAATCTCCTCTTTAGATTGCCAAGCCTGAACTATACGAATCTTGTCCTCCGGCGACACACGGGCATATACTGCAATACTACGTACCTGCTCATATAGCTCTTCATCAGACATAGCAGATAGCTCCTGTCCGGTGATAGCTTTATCACTCTCCGTAAGAATACCTAGCTGCTTTGCTATAGCAGATGCAGTGATAACATGGTCACCAGTAATCATAACTGGTTTGATTCCTGCCTTCCTACATACTTTAACAGCTTCCTTGGCTTCCTCTCTAGGAGGATCTATCATACCAACTAAGCCCATAAGAGTTAAGCCATACTCTAAGGAGTCACTGGTTATTGTATCTGGTAACTCATCAATTACCTTGTAGGCTACTGCTAGTACACGAAGTGCGTCCTTTCCAAGTTCCTCAGCAACCTTCTTGGCCTTTTCAATATCTCCGTCAGTACATCTTCCTGCCAAAGTATCAATTCCACCCTTGGCAATGACAATCAACTTACCATCTATGTTATTTACCACGCTCATTAATTTACGGTCTGAGTCGAATGGCACCTCAGCTACACGTGGATATCTGGTATTTAAATCTTCCTTCATAATTCCATTACGATAGGCAGCAAACACAATGCTTGTTTCCGTTGGGTCTCCAATATGCTTCTCTTCCCCTTTTTCAAAGGTAACAGAACCATCACAACAGAGGGTTGCATACTCTAAAAGTTTGCGAGTCTTATCATCATTATTATCACTAATATCTACTACCTGATCTACGTCTACAGGATACGCTTTTAATAAGGTCATCTTATTCTGGGTCAGTGTTCCCGTCTTATCAGAGCAAATAATAGATGCACTTCCTAAGGTCTCTACTGCTGGAAGACTCTTGATAATGGCATTTTTCTTAACCATTCTCTGTACACCAATGGATAAGACTATGGTTACGATAGCTGGAAGCCCCTCTGGAATCGCAGAAACTGCAAGGGAAACACTGGTCATAAAGATTTCAACTAATTTTAAATCTGCTAAAAATCCAATGATAAAAATAATAACGCAAATTCCTACTGCTAAAATTCCTAAGTATTTACCTAGAGTAGAAAGCTTTTGCTGCAGTGGTGTCGCTACATCCTCAGCCTGCTCTAAGAGATTTGCAATCTTACCCATCTCCGTATTCATTCCAGTACCAGTAACAATAGCTTTTCCACGTCCGTAGGTAATACTGCACCCAGAATACACCATATTGTTACGATCCCCGATAGGAGCATTCTCTTCCACCTGGACTTCTGCCTCTTTTTCGGAAGGAAGGGATTCTCCAGTTAGTGCAGACTCCTCTGATTTCAAGCTAGCTGATTCTAATAACCTTGCATCTGCTGGCACATAGTCTCCTGCCTCTAACAAAACAATATCTCCTGGTACTAAAAGAGCTGCATCTATTATTTCCTCTACCCCATTACGAAGTACTCTTGCATGAGGAGCAGATAATTTCTTTAAGGCATCCAATGCTTTTCTAGCTTTGCTTTCTTGAGCAACTCCCATAATAGCATTAATTACCACTATCAATACGATTAACAGTGGCTCGAAGAACTCCATCTTGTCATGTCCATTGAGGGCTACCACGAAGGAAATGACAGCTGCTGCCAAAAGTATAAGAATCATTACGTCCTTAAATTGCTCCAAAAAACGAACCATTATGGACTTTGGCTTCTTGGCTGTCAACTTATTGACCCCAAATTTCTCTTGTCTTTCTATAACCTCGTCGGATGATAAGCCTTTACTCTCATCTACCTGAAGCTCTTGTAATACCTGTTCTTTGCTACGACTATAAGGTATCACCAAAACACCTCCCATTTTATATTTTAGGAGCATAGCTCCATACTATACTTTCTTTAAATTCTTATCTCCACTTTATCATTGATTTGAACATAATCTGGCTCTACTAAACAATCATAGGCTAGAATCTTTACACCTGTCTCATGAGCCAAACGAAGAGCATCTCCAAAGGCTTTATGTGTCATATCATTAGGAGTGAAATACTGCACTCCTCTCATCTGAATCACAAATAATAAATAGCACTCATACCCCTGTTTTTTTGCCTCTATTAACTCCATAATGTGCTTGACCCCACGTTCAGTAGGGGCATCAGGAAATCGTACTATTCCATTCTCCTCTAAGGTAACTCCCTTAACCTCCATAAAGATTCGATGTTCCTTCGTTTCCATATAGAAATCAAACCTAGAATCACCGAATGTGGTCTCTGGTTTTAGCAGAGTAATTTCACCAAATGGCTTCTTCTCCTGCACCCACTCCTTCACTAACTTGTTGGGTGCTTGGGAGTCCATATTTATTATCTTACCCTTTTTATCTACAGCAATGAGGCTGTATTTGGTCTTGCGCTTTACATCTGAGTGAACCTCGACATAGACAATTACACCTGGAATCAACAGCTCTCTACATCGTCCTGTATTCTTTACATGACAAAGCTCTGTGGTTCCATGTATCTGTATATTTGCTATAAATCGGTTTGGGCGACTTAAAAATACTGCTTTTTCAATGCTTCTATATTTCAAAAAACTGCCTCCTACTATGGTCTTTCCTTATATGTCATCAGTCCTATATTACCTAGGTTTTACTTTTTTGTCAATTAATGTTTCATTAGGAAATAGGTGTCTTTTTCCTAACTATGGAAACAATCTACTATTGAGTTTAGAACGGCTTTTCCCTTATAATATAGTTTCGAATTCTGAAAACTAATTTTACACATAAAGATAGGTGAATAATATGTTAGATTATAGAATGGAGACTTTTTTAACCTTATGTAAAGAACGTAATTACAGTAAAGCTGCAAAGAAGCTTTGTATCACTCAACCTGCCATTACACAACATATTCAACATTTAGAACGTTACTATGATACTAAACTATTTGAATATAGTAACAAACAAGTAAATCTCACAGAACAGGGAAGAATACTAGAGCGGTATGCACTAGGAATGAATTTTTCAACCCAGCAAGTACATGAAGTGATTTCCCAGAGCAAGGGAGGGCCTATTAAACTACATATTGGCGCAACACCAATCATTGAGGAACTCCTAATGCCTAAGGTACTGGAAAGACTTATTATCAATGTGCCAGAACTTCGTTTGATTTACGATACCAGAAATACAAAAGAGCTACTAGAGGGACTTAAGAAAGGAACCTATTCCTGTGTTTACTTAGAAGGTCCTTTTAAAAAGGATGAGTATGAATATCGCTTACTAGGAACAGATGAAATCATACCAGTGAGTGGAACACCTATGAATATCTCTAGTCCCTCAGACTTGCTCTCCTCTACACTAATTTGTAGAGAGACGGGTTCTGGACTAAGAAAGGCTACGGATGATCTTCTATATCATAACGGGATAACTGTAGATGATTTTAAAAATCATGTAGAAGTAAATAACATGATGGTAATGAAGCACTTAATTAAAACCAATACTGGCATAGGCTTTGTATATAAATCTTATGTTCAAAAAGAACTGGAAGAAGGGACCTTACATCGAATCCCACTAAACTTGACCACTACACAGGAATTCAATTTTGTAGTACTAAAGGAATGTCTATTTCTAGATTTATATATTAATCTATACAACTTTTCTAAAAGAATTGCCGATAACCTCAAGGAAAAGGGATCGCTCTAAGCGACCCCTTCTTTTGTCTATTCTTTTCCTTTTACAATTTTCTTTAATACTGCTGTAAGCTTTAATGGATTTCCATAGTGTAGTGTACCCATACGATAGATCTTAGCTCCTAATACACCGGAGGCAACTGACGTAACGATTAGAAGTAATAAAGATATGATGATTTCTACCACAGCTACACTACCCATAGCCACTCGAATTACCATACAATACATAGAGGTAAATGGAATATATGAGCACACTTTAACCAACATACTGTCTGGAGTAGTCATTCCAAAGATTGCGATAAAAAAGCCAATCATAAACACCATGGTTACAGGTCCAATGGATTTACTAATATCCTCTGTCTTTGATACCAATGCACCTAAGGCAGCATATAAAAAGCTATAGAACAAGAAGCCAATCACCATAAATAAGAAGAAGGTAATAAGCACTTCCACTGGGATATTAAAGACTGGGTCTAACATACCGCCCCAAGCATCTCGATTAAAATGATAACTGGTAACTCCACCAATTAAAATAACACCTACTTGAAGGAAGCTTGCAATTACGCCGGCAAATACCTTTCCAAAAATCAGAGCTGTAGGTTTTGCACTGGTCACTAATACTTCAATGGCACGATTGCTCTTCTCAGCTGTGACACTTGTAGCAATCAATTGACCATACAGGATAATAACAAAGTAAATTAGCATTACTAAGATATAAGTATAGGCATAGTTACCTACGCTATCCTTTCCTAGGATAACCTGATTGGCAACGATCTCTGTATTAATCACCTTTTCCATGGCTGCACTATCAATGCCTTTCTCTTCCATGTAATTAAAGCGATAATAATAGCTTAAGATACCACTAAACATCTCCTTATTGGAGTCATTCATGCCTCTATTATTCACAACATAGGAAAACTCTGTTGGAGACTTGATTACAAAACCACCCACGGCCTTCTCTGAGGTTACTTGAGAATTAACCTCCTCTTCAGAAGATAAAAGTTTCCAATGGTACCCTCCATACTGAGTCTGAAGATACTCTGTATCATTAATAATACCTGCTCCATCATAAATAACTAAGGAATCTAAATCTTCTAGTTTAACACTCTCTTGGTTACTATCCTTAGAAGAGTCATCCCCTTTTACAGCACTAATAATAGTTGGCAAACAAAGCCCGACTACTATCAGTATCGTAAAAAGTATTGTGGTAACGAAATAGCTTTTATTTCTAAAATAATTAGTTAATTCAAAATTCAGTACTTTCTTTATCTGGTTCATTCTGTATCACCTGCTTTCAACACAAAGATATCCGTTAAGGTTGGTTCATAAATACCGAAATGCTCAATATCTACGTCACTCTTTATCAACGCTTCCATTAACGCCTTCTTTGTAACACCGGTTAACAGGTTCAACACAAGGAACTCTTTCTTTTCTTTATATACATGACAATAATCCCTAAAGTCATTGTCGATGAGGGTGATCAATTCTTCGTTTGTATAATTAGAAGCACTTAAGACGAGACGATTCTTCCCATACTCTTTCTTAATCTCCTTTAAATCCCCTTCTAAGACAACATCTCCATGATTAATAATTACAATATCATTACAGAACTCTTCTACATAACCCATCTGGTGGCTGGAGAAGATAACTAATTTACCATCTTCAATTAATTCATTAATGACATCTTTTAAGATCTGAGAGTTCACTGGGTCCAATCCACTAAAAGGTTCATCTAGTATTACGATATCTGGATTACAGACTATTGTCTGTGCCAATTGTACCTTCTGCTGATTACCCTTGGATAAGGTGTCTAGATTACGGTTCTCATACTCTGCTACCCCTAAACGCTCTAGCCATTTATGTGCATTCTTTTTAGCTTCCTTCTTAGATAACCCCCGAAGTCCTGCAAGAAATACCAACTGTTCTAGCACCTTCTTCTTGGGATATAATCCTCTTTCTTCTGGTAGATAGCCGATCTGACACTTACTTGGGTCAAATGGCTTTCCATCTAAACATATGGTTCCACTGTTGGCTTTAAACACATCCATTAGGATACGGATAGTAGTTGTCTTACCAGCACCATTTCTTCCTAATAGACCAAGTGCTTTCCCACTTTCCACACGAAATGAAATACCATGAAGCACTTCAGTTTCTCCAAATGTTTTATGTACATCCTTGACTTCTAAAAACATTCCCTTTTCTCCTTCCCTAAAGCAATGGTATCCTCATTATAGGGCAAAAAAATTAAGGAAGTCAATATCTGTATATTATATTTTCATTAAGATAATTGCTGTACTTGGATTCCTCTTGATTTGACAGCAGTGGAAAATACAATCTGAGTAGAAGTATTTCCAAACTTCTGAAGCTGTCCAATAAAGGAGTCAAGTTCCATTGTACTAGGGAATGCAACCTTAATTAACATAGAATAGCTCCCTGTAACACAGTTGCATTCTAACACGTTGGGACAATTTTCTATAAATGGGTAAAACGTACTTTTTTGTTTTGGAGGCATTTCAAGATTAATAAATGCTGTAATGTGGAATCCTAATTTTAATAAATCTACCTCAGCCTGATAGCCTTTTATATACCCTTCCTTCTCTAAACGTTCGATTCTAGAGGAGACTGCTGGTGAGGACAAGTATACCTGCTCTGCAAGTTGCTTTAATGAGTATCTAGCATTTTCCTGTAATAATGCCATAATTTTCATATCAATTTTATCCATTACTATCATCCTTTCTTAATTTTGCAAAGCGAATTGTATTGGAATATGCTAAAATTTTTTCTCTAAATCCAAAAAAAGCGGAGCATATGCCCTATACATATGCTCCGTTGCATTGTTTGAATTATTATGGGAACATTATAACTTTATTTTTCCAAATACACAAGCACTTTTTTTAATTATTTTAACTAATTTTGGTAATTCGCATTATAATGTTAACATAATGGCTTATGCTTATAAACTTTGGTATTTAAGGAAGATTGTTTCCGTAAATCTTAAACCTTTCTTAAAGTTATAGTTCCATGGTTGCGTGTGTAAAATCTCTGTGCTATAATCCAACGTGAGATTAGAAAGGTAGGATAATTATGAAGGAGTTTGTAAAAAAATATAAGCATGCCTGGGTATTGTTATATTTCTTTATATACATGCCTTGGTTTCTCATACTGGAATCTAAGGTGGTTACTGACTACACTGTAGTTACCATAGATTTAGATAAGTGGATTCCCTTTAACGAATTTTTTGTGATTCCATATCTGCTTTGGTTTGTCTATATTGCCGCTATCATTACCTTTTTCTTTTTTACTTCGAAAACAGATTTCTATAAATGCTGTGGCTTCTTATTTGTAGGCATGACCATTTGCCTGATGATCTATTCTATTTGGCCAAATGGACAGAATTTAAGACCAACATCATTTGCAAGGGATAATATACTAGTAGATATTGCAAAAGCTTTATATACCGCAGACACATCGACCAACGTCTGTCCAAGTATCCACGCTTTTAACTCCATTGGAGCCCACATTGCTTTAAGTAAATGTGAACGACTGCGCTCCCATAGATGGGTGGTTACCTCTTCTTTCGTACTCATGGTCCTAATCTGTCTGTCAACCATGTTCCTAAAGCAACATTCTGCTTTTGATGTAATCTGTTCCATCTTACTTAGTGGTTTTATGTATGTTTTAGTATACAAAGTAGATTATAACAAGATTACTGCTATCATAAGAGAAAAACGAAAGGTTCGTTCGGACCTACGTGCATAATTTAAATAGGCTCAGTTCCTCTGTTTTACTTACATAGGACTGAGCCATTATTTATGCCAGCTTCTCTGCTAGCTCCATAGCTAATAAGGCGATACGATGTTTCTCTAAAAATTTCTCATTCCCTCCTAGACTTCTAGCATCCCATTCCTCTTTATCCAAATTATCCGCTGCATAAAAGAACTGAAACACTTCTTTTCCTCTAAACTTGGCTAGCGCCGACACTGCGGAACACTCCATATCCACACAGATACAACCACTTTGTTTTCTTCTCATAACCTTATCTTTAGTTTCTCTATAAAATGCATCTGTGGTCCAAACCTTTCCCTCTGTATAGGTACAATTATGCTTCTCTAATATTTTAATAAACTCCTCTTTGTATTTCTCATTTACCACAATTTCATCTGAGGCAGGAGCGTAATGATAGCTTGTTCCCTCATCTCTCACTTCTGCAGTAGGGATAATAATGGAACAGTCCTCAATGGATGCATCCAATACCCCACAGGTTCCGAAAAGTACCATACGCTCAACACCCATGGCAAAAAGCTCTTCCATAATTCCTACACATCCCGCTGCTCCTACATATGATAAAAATAATACAATTTCCACATCTTTATATGTAACCTTGTATACCGGTAAATCCATATTAGCTACAAAGATGGTAGCAACTAAAACACCCTCTAATTCATTTACTAACTTCTCAAAAGTAATCTTAGAAAAACAAGACACAGCAACTCGGGCGAAACCTACTTGACGCCTCACAACCCCCCATGGATTAACTATTGCGTTCCTATTAGGATCAAACTCCTCCAATAACATAAACACCCCTCCATCCCAATATATTTCTACCCATCATAACACACAAGTAGCATCTCGTCACTTATAATTCCTTTTCTATGACTGACATGCGCTAGCATGGAAAGAAGGGCCCTATGGCGGATATGGAATAAGTTCTTTTCTTATTCCTCATAGCCGCCATAAGGCCCTTCATAAGCGAAGCGTGTCATAGAAAAGCCGCAAGCCTCTCTATAACCACTCTATAAAAAATCCAAGTTTTCATATCCCTTCTGACAACCTTACAGCCCTAGTACCACTGCGTGTGCATCCAAGCGAAAGCGTGTCTCAAATGACCTATGGACCTTCGTTAGCTGGCAGGATACAAAAACAGTCTGACAAAGGGAGAGCCTTAGAACCACCCTAATTAAAGCCAAAGACTTTTTGAGAAATGGAATATCCACAAAGGATAATTCTCTTACCAACTCTTCCCTTTAAGCGAACTGCTCGACCTAAGAAGGTCTTTTTCACCATTTTATAAAGCTGTAGATCCTCAGTCTCAAGATACTTCCAAATGTCCTTGATATCCTGTAAATCCTGCTTTTCTCCACGTTTCAATAAGAATACTGTACATATTGTCATCATCATGGTCATGTATTTCACCATGTATTTTCTTAGTTTATCTTCTTTAATATCTGCAATTCTAGTCTCATCAATCATCTGGCGCGTTACCCGAAGCTGCTGATCCATTCTGCCCATCATAACCTTTTCATTAACAGATTGGTCCTCTCTTCCAATGAAATAACGATATAAATCTACATCAACATAGACCATCGTTTTTACAAAAGGAAGCGGATAATAAACGAAGATGTTATCAACATAAAAGGTGTGTTTTGGTAGCTTTAATCCACAATCCTTCAACATTTGTGTGCGATAAAATACAGAATGCATAATAACATACTGACTTTGGTGAAAATGTCCTACTTCATCCCATCCAAAAATTTTATTTTGAGGGAGAATATTAGTATATTTCATCACCTTTTGTTTGTTCAATGCAACCTTTTCATAGACATAATTGGCTAGATACATGTCCACCATTTGGTCCTTGGCAAGGTAGTCCTTCATCACCTGAAGCATCTTCTTGAATGCCGTTTCATCTACCCAGTCATCACTGTCTACCACCTTATAATAAAGACCTGTGGCATGCTTTAAACCAGTATTCACTGCTTCCCCATGTCCGCCATTCTCCTGACTGATCGCAAAAACCTGACCAGGATACTTTGCTTGATACTCCTCGGCGATTGACTGAGTGTTATCCTTAGAACCATCATTTACAATGATAATCTCAACATCTTCTCCACCAGTTAATAATGTCTCTATGGCATGTTTCATATAACTTTCTGAATTATAGCAAGGAATTGCTACAGATAATACTCTCATACTACACCTTTCATGCTCTCTACATTTCCATTTTATCGAATAAACAAACTTATTGTATCTTCCTCTTTGAGAATAATCAAGTATTATTTCTAGGCCGCCTTCTAAAGCTAATCCTATCTGGTACAAACCTAGTGAAGATTCCTCGAATAGTAAAGGTCACAAACATGGCTAATAAAATAGCTCCTAGTATATCCGTTGGAAAATGTACATAAAGATACATTCTAGAAAATGCAATTATAGAAGCTAATACTAAAGCGGCAATTCCCCAACTTTTTCTATAAAAGAAAATGGTAATTGCTGCGTTAAAGCTTGCTAAGGTATGTCCTGACGGAAAAGAATAATCCAGCTGCTCCTTAATTAATAAGACAATGTTGGTATTAATGGTATATGGCCTCTCACGGGCAATAACATTTTTCAAGATTAGATTTCCAATCATGTAACCTAACGCCATTGATGCCAACACTTGTAATCCCATTTTTCTAGTTTTTATAGAAAACATAAACACTAGACCTAATAGAATCCAGAATATACCCGCATCTCCCAAGTGGGTAATAGGGCGTAATACCTTATCCAGAAACTCACATTTCATGTGACTCTGGATAAAGTCTAGAATACTTAAATCAAAATCAGTAATCAAACTTATCACCCCTATTTAAACTAGTAACGTTCTACACAATCCTTCGTAACTCTTGCATAAATATGTGGGCGTAAAGCTGGTTTTTCTTCACCAATAGTATACGCTTCCATAAACATACGCTCTGCTTCCTTTAGGGACTCTTCCTTGTCTGTATACAATACTCCAAGGATATCTCCCTGGTTTACTTGGTCCCCATATTTTTTAAGTAGGCGTATACCTGCACTATAGTCGATGGTACTTTCCTTTGTTTCTCGACCAGCACCCAACACTACAGAGGCAATTCCCACCTCTTCTGTGTTAATATGAGTAATATATCCACTTGTCTTTGCCACTACCTGGTGCTCATAGGCTGCCTTCTTAAATAACTCAGGATTGCGGATCACAGATGAATCTCCTCCTTGAGCTTCTACAAGTTCTACTAACTTTTCAAAGGCTTTTCCGCTTTGGATAACTTCTTCCACCTGCTTCTCACAGTCTTTCATATCACCCTTGTTGGCAAGGTATAGCATGTTTGCCGCTAACTGAATACATACTTCGGTTAAGTCCTTAGGACCTTTTCCATTAAGAGTTTCAATGGCTTCCATCACCTCTAAAGAGTTACCAATATCATTACCTAGTGGACAGTCCATATCGGTAATAAGTGCTACCGTACTACGATTGTTGTGTTCACCGATAGCTACCATTTTCTTTGCTAATTCAATTGAATCTTCAATGCTCTTCATAAATGCACCGCTTCCGGTTTTTACATCTAATAAAATGGCATCACTTCCTGCTGCTAGTTTCTTGCTCATAATGGAGGCAGCAATTAGAGGGATACTCTCAACAGTAGCTGTTACATCACGAAGTGCATACATTTTTTTGTCCGCTGGAGCTAGATTCCCAGATTGTCCGATGACTGCTACTCCCGTTTTATTTACAATGTCAAAAAACTCTTCTCTAGGAATGGCTGTTTGAAGGTTAGGGATACTTTCTAGTTTATCTACGGTTCCCCCAGTATGACCAAGGCCTCTACCAGACATCTTGGCTACTTTTACACCACAGGCTGCTACAATAGGTGCAACAATTAAGGTGGTCTTATCACCTACTCCACCCGTACTGTGTTTATCCACCTTTACTCCTTCAATGGCACTTAAATCAACCATATCTCCAGAGTGAGCCATAGCATCTGTAAGCATAGCGGTCTCTTCATCATTCATTCCTTTAAAATAGACAGCCATTAACATGGCGGACATCTGGTAATCAGGAATATTGCCTACAGTATACTCACGTATCATATATGTAAGCTCCTCCTTAGTTAAGGTTCCACCATTTCTTTTTTTCATAATCAGATCATACATTCTCATATTCAAGCTCTCCTATCAGTGGGGCATAGCCCCGAGGAAATTCCCCTAGATTAGACTTTCTGGTCCAAATCCCATAGGAAGTATTTCCTCAAGTGTATATTCTTTATAATCCGTAGTTGATTTTGCTAAAATAACCTTAAATTCGCTAGGGCTACAGAATTCTCTCATTACCTGTCTGCAGATACCACATGGGGAACAATAATTCGTTACTTTTCCACCCATACCACCTACTATAACAATATAAGAGAAGTCTTTTTTTCCTTCACTAATTGCCTTGAAAAATGCGGTACGCTCTGCACAGTTAGTAGCCGGATAGGAAGCATTTTCGATGTTTACTCCTGTATAACAGGTACCATCTTTGGCTACCAAGGCAGCTGCCACATGAAATTTAGAATATGGAACATAGCAGTGTTGTAATGCCTCTATTGCCCGTTCAATTGCCTGTTCAACCTTCATTAAATGTCACCTCATAAAATTAATATTCCCCTGGAGCTACTCTTTGCTGTTTCATCAATTTGATTAAACGGCTAGTTCCTAATCTATCTGCTCCTAAGCTACAGAACTTCTCAGCATCATCGAAGGAGGAGATTCCACCTGCTGCTTTGATTTTTACTTGGCTACCTACATGCTTTTTGAAAAGAGCAATGTCATCAAAGGTAGCACCTGCGGTAGAGAAACCAGTAGAAGTCTTGATATAATCTGCTCCTGCTGCTGTTACTACCTTACACATCTGAATCTTCTCCTCTTCTGTAAGAAGACAGGTTTCAATAATTACTTTAAGAATTTTATCACCACAAGCAGCTTTAATCTGACGAATTTCATCTTCTACTTCGTCATAACGACCATCCTTAACGTGGCCAATGTTAATTACCATATCGATTTCATCTGCTCCATTTGAGATAGCATCCTTTGTCTCAAAAACCTTTGTTGCTGTTGTACTATATCCATTTGGGAATCCGATTACAGTACAAAGCTGCATCTTATCCTGCACATATTCTTTTGCTTGTTTAATATAAGAAGCTGGAATACATACAGAGGCTGCATCATAAAGTATGGCATCATCACAAATTTGTTTGATTTCCTCCCAAGTTGCGGCCTGAGCAAGTAAGGTGTGATCCACCTTATTTAAGATTTCTCTTTGTTCCATTATTATTTCCTCCACTTCTTTTTCTGATAAAGAGAATTATTCGTCTATTATTCTGCCATTTCCAGTGCGATTAACATCATATCGTTAAAAGTTGTCTGTCTAGACTCAGCATCTAAGGATTCTCCTGTATATAAATGATCGCTGATGGTTAAGATAGCAAGTGCCTTCTTACCAAGCTTTGTAGCGTTCATATAAAGACCAGCTGCTTCCATTTCTACACAGAGTACGCCCATTTCCTTCCATAGGTCATTGGCATTCTTATTGGCATTGTAAAAAGCATCAGAGGAAAGTACATTACCTACCTTGGTAGGAATGTTCTTTTCTTTAGCAACCTCCACCGCTTTGCTTAATAGCTCATAGCTTGCAATTGGTGCAAAATGTCCAGGAAGGCCATACTGACTAACATAGTTAGAATCAGTACAAGCACCCATACCAATGACAATGTCTCTTAATTTTACATCGTCTTGAAATCCACCAGCAGAACCTATACGAATAATACTTTCTACACCATAAAAGCTATATAGCTCGTAGGAGTAAATTCCAATGGATGGAATGCCCATTCCACCACCCATAACGCTGATACGTTTTCCGTTATAAGTTCCTGTATAGCCAAACATGTTACGTACCGTATTAAAGCACACAACATCCTCTAAATAAGTTTCTGCAATATATTTCGCGCGAAGTGGATCTCCTGGCATTAAGACGGTCTTCGCTATTTCTCCTTCTTTTGCTGCATTATGTGGGGTTCCCATAATCGTTCCTCCTTAAGATACTATTTTTCAATGATTTCACTTAACAATGAAGTTCCTTGTGTTTCTATCGGTAAACCAAGATAATCTACTACAGTGGCTCCAATATCAGAAAACGTAGGCTTGGTGCCAAGGTTTACATTTTTCTTAAGCTGCTTTCCGTAAATAATCAATGGTGTATGCTCTCTAGAATGATCGGTAGAAGGAGTGCTAGGGTCACAACCATGATCTGCTGTAATCATAAGGATATCCTCATCCTTTAAATTCTCCATAATCTCTGGAAGCTTACTATCGAAATAGGTCAATGCTGTTGCATAGCCTTCAATATCATTTCGATGTCCATATTTCATATCAAAATCTACTAAGTTAACAAAGCAAAGTCCATGGAAAGGCTTTTTAGTGTATTCAATGGTGCGTTCAATGCCTTCTGCATTATCTGCAGTACGAACAGCTTCTGTTACTCCTTTACCTGCAAAGATGTCACTAATCTTACCAACAGCAATGACGTCTAGGCCATTTGCTTTAATCGTATCAAGAATAGTATTCTTTGGTGGCTCTAAAGAATAATCATGTCTTCTAGCCGTTCTCATATAGTTGCCTTCTTCACCTTCAAAAGGTCTAGCAATAACACGTCCAACACCATATTTTCCTGTACAAAGCTTTCGTGCTATCTCACAGTATTCATAAAGCTGTTCAATTGGTACTACAGCCTCATGAGCCGCAATCTGAAATACACTATCTGCAGAGGTGTAAACAATTAAAGCCCCTGTATCTACATGCTCTTTCCCGTAATCCTTAATTACCTCTGTTCCAGAATACGGCTTATTACAAATTACCTTACGACCTGTTGCTGCTTCAAATGCATCTAGTAGTTCCCTTGGAAATCCATCTGGAAAGGTTGGTAGTGGTTCTTCAGAAATGATACCTGCAATCTCCCAATGGCCAATGGTAGTATCTTTTCCACGACTAGCTTCCATCATTCTTCCATAAATGCCATTTGGAGTTACCTTATGTTTTTTGTCCTCTTCTACTTCTACGCCTTCAATATCAAATAATCCTAGCTTCTCCATATTGGGCATGCTAAAAAATTTGCTTGTTGACGCCGCTCGTAGTGTATTACTTCCAGCATCCATATATTCTGCAGCATCAGGAAGTTCACCGATGCCAACGCTATCTAATACGATTAAAAATACACGCTTCATGAACATGTACCTCCTTTACTCTCATTTTCTACCATCATTAGTATGGTTTAATTCTATTATTGGCTATTCATAAAATACAAGATATTATAAAAATGCAAAACCGTAAAAAACACACATATAATGGCAATTATCTTTATTATACTCCATTTTGGCTAATACTTCCACATCCACATATTGGTGTTTTTCTTGATGCCATCTATCTGCCATACTCCCTGCAAGGCTATCTCCCCTTCTTCACTTGCCTTTCCCTTCGGACGGTCAGCGTTCAGAAGGGGAGATAGCCTTGCAGGGACGGCAGATAGATGGCAGTAAGAAAAACCATAATTTTCATAGTATCACCTCATTTAAATTATATTTTCTAATTTATATATATATTGTTATCTAATAGTCTAAACAGTTTATCATACTTCTACATAAAAAAATGCCCCAGATGGGACTTTTTGTGTAAATTCCTTTCCAAGGGCGTACGATTCTATATTTTATTGCTCTTTGGAACTGGGCCTCAGCAGCGGTTTCTTTCATCATAGAACTAACCCTCTTCTCTCCTTCTTGACATCGTCTTATCTATCCACTATAGTGAAATTCAATACAGTTATATATTACCAGAAAGAAAAGGAGCTTCTCATATGTTTGGCTTAGGAACCGTTATCAATACGGCTGCAGTAATTGTTGGTGGCATAATAGGATTACTATTAAAAAATGGTATAAAAGAGTCCTTTCAGAAGGCCTTAATGCAGGCTTGTGGCGTAGCAGTCATTTTTATTGGAGCCTCAGGAACCTTATCTAAGATGCTGATTGTACATAACGGTGTTCTAAAAACAGAGGGAACCATGTTATTAATACTCTCTCTCATACTTGGTACTATACTAGGGGAACTGTTACGAATAGAAGACCGAATGGATGCTTTAGGAGAACGAATTAAGAAAGCTGTAAAAAGAGAAAATGACAATATGTTTGTAGATGGCTTTGTGAATGTATCACTGATTATCTGTGTAGGAGCAATGGCCATTGTAGGATCCATAGAGGATGGTATTCATGGTGATTACTCCATGCTTGCAGCTAAATCAGTATTAGATGGGATCATAGTCATTGTATTTGCCTCTACCTATGGGGTCGGTTCTGTATTTTCTGCTCTTCCGATTCTTTTGTATCAAGGATCTATTACGATATTTGCTAGTTACTTCGGGGAGTTTGCTAGTGACCAACTGATTAATCAGCTTAGCTTTGTTGGCTCTGCCCTAATATTTTGTGTAGGTATTAATATCGCCTTTGGAAAGAAGTTTCGAGTTGGTAACATGCTACCTGCTCTTTTAATTCCCATAATATATACTTTAGTACAACTAATAAGGTAATGTGATAGAACAAAGAGGAGGGATAAAATATTCCCTCCTCTTTGTTCTATCACTCTGTTATTTCAAGACCTTTCTTTACTGTATTTTTAAAGTCTTGTATTGCTTGTTCACGAGTCTTGATTCCATCTTTATATGCATGAACCTCATTGAGCCAATAACATTTTATACTCTCATCATATTGGGTTACATTTTTACCATTTACCAGTCTAGAAACAGGGGTGAATACTTCAAATATATTCTGTCCGTTTAGAATATCTAAGCTGCATTCACTCTTTTCCATGACTCTTAAGGAACTTACGGCATCCTTTATACTATCATCTTCTTTTAAAGTGCCATTTGCCATGAGAGATTGGAGACCTGTCTCACTAGTATCCAGAGTCATCCATTTCACTATTTCACCAACAGCGTTTGGAACCTTGGTGTTTTTGTTTACAAGAACCCGTGTACCACCCCAAGAGAATGGTAATGTTGGCTCACATACCGCCCAATCACCATAAGTTCCCTCTCCAACTTTTGTTCCTCCACAGTGAGAAGGTAGCATATAACTTGCTGACCAATAAGGGTCAAAGTAACCAAAAATCTCTTTCGCGCCAGTGCCAGCCATATCAGCATACCAAGCATCTGTCCATTTCTGAGTGTCATTGGTGTACCCATTGTCTTTTAGTTTCTTAGACAAGTCTAAGAATGCTTCCCGCTTAGGATCAATGGTAAGTTTCCCATCAACAACCCAACTCTGGTCTGCATTATCCTCAACTACATACCAAAGGTCTTCATTAGCCGATACAATACCGTATCCTTTTGCTTTTAAATCCTCTGCCGCTTTAAAGAAGTTCTCCCATGAACCTCCTATTTTCTTTTTGATTTCTTTTGGGTCGTCGGTTCCCCAAACTTCTGTAGCAATAGACCGACGATAGAAAAAACCACCAACACCAGACTCTAGGCCAAGACCTACAATACTGCCATCTCCTCTTGTTCCAACATCAACTATGTACGGTGCAATGTCTGCCTCTTTCATAAGCGTATCCACATCTAACCCTAAATCCCTATAATCAGCGGCATAAGAAGAATAATCTCCTTGGGTGTATTTGGCGGCTTCTGATTCATCAACGAGATAAATATCTGGTGAAGATTCATCACTTGCTTCTACAGCTGGGCCAAGATAGTAGAAATACATACCTGTACGATCATTTAATGACTGCTCTATTTCGTATGGGAAATCCGGATGAAGTTCTTTAAATTTCTTTATAAGACGAAATTCTTCCTCTTGTCTAGAGGCAATCTTAATCACCTTTACATTTGGGTCATCTGTTGGTTTTGGTTTGACTGTTGGTTTTGGTTTGACTGTTGCTTTTGTGGATGGAACGGAAGTATTATTCACTGCCCCTTTACTACTACCACAGCTTGTTAATGTAAATGATATTAAAAGAATATAACTAATAAATAATGCTATAAACCGTCTCATCTAATCCTCCTCTAAGTATAGAATGTTTATTATTCTGTTATTTCAAGACTTTCCTTTACTGTATTTTTAAAGTCTTGTATCGCTTGCTTACGAGTCTTTGTTCCATCTGCATATGCACGAACCTCATTTTTCCAATATTGATTCATTTTCTCGTCATACTGTGTCACATTCTTACCATTTACTAGTCTACTAACCGGAGTGAATACTTCAAACATATTCTGTCCACTTAGAAAATCTATGCTATCTTCACTTTTCTCCATAACGCTTAAGGAACTTACGGCGATCTTTTTGTTATTTCCTTCTTCTAAAGTTCCATTTGCCATGAGAGATTGAAGACCCGTCTCACTAGTATCCAGAGTCATCCATTTAATTAATTCACCAACAGCGTTTGGAACCTTGGTATTTTTGTTGGCAAATATCCAAGTACCTCCCCAAAAGAAAGGAGTAGTAGGTTCACATACTGCCCAGTCACCATAGGTTCCTTGCCCAGGTGTTTCTCCACCACAGTTAATCTTTAACGTATCAGTAACAAGCCAAGAAGGTCCAAAAAAACCAAAGACTTTTTTGTCACCGGCATCTTTCATGTCATTAAACCAATCTTCTTGCCATATCTGGGTAGCATTGGAATAATCATTACCTTGCAATTTCTTTGAAATATCCAAGAAAGCTTCTCGTTTAGGATCGATAACAAGCTTGCCATCGACAACCCATCCCTGATTAGCACTATTCTGAACCACATTCCATACATCACCTTCTCCAGAGACAATACTATAGCCCTTCTTTTTTAAATCTTCTGCTGCTTTAAAGAAGTTCTCCCAAGTGCCACCTATTTTCTGTTTGATAACTTCTGGCTCATCAGTGCCCCAAACATCTATTGCAATAGATCGACGATAGATAAAGGCTCCACCATCGGAACTGGCACTAAGGGCTACAACATTTCCATCCTCTCTTTTACCTATATCAGCAATGTATTGTGCAATATCTGCCTCTTTAATCAGTTCATCTACATCAAAACCTAAATCTTTGTAAGTAGCTGCATAAGAAGAATACTCTCCCTGGGTGTATTTCATTACCTCTGTAACATCTGTTAAATAAATATCCGGAGCTGCCTCCCCTCCATCCTCTAGCGCCCCATTCAGTTGTGGTGCATACTCCATTAACCCACCATAGATTACTTGCTCTATCCTATATGGGAAATCTGGATGAAGTTCCTCAAACTTCTTTATCAGGCCTGCTCTCTCATCATTACGAGAGGCAATCCTTATTACCTTTACCTTTGGGTCATCTGATATGGTTGGGGTTACTGTTGGTTCCATCGTTTGTTTCATACCAGAACTTGCTTTTATGGATACATTAGAAGTCTTACTAGGCTTCTCTTTACTGTCTCCACAGCTTGTTAATGTATATGACATTACAAGAAAGAAACTAATAAATAAAGCAAATAATCGTTTCATATACTCCTCCTCTAAGGTTATATTACCTCTAAATTTATATTATAAAGAATCACATACTTTTGTATTATTTTGATTCATCATAAACCACCCTTATTAGCAACTTATTATTAACTTGTTATCAACTTGTAAATTTCTTCTTACCGCCCTCTTTCTGACGTATACCCTTAATCGGTACCTCCCCTTCTTCACTTGCCTTTCCCCTTTCTGCCGGGGGCCCTTAATAGCTGTATCCCCTTCTTCACTTGCCTTTCCCTTCGGACGGTCAGCGTTCAGAAGGGGATACAGCTATTAAGGGGCGGCAGAAAGAGGTGGCTTAGGAGGGGGATGCACACGTTAAGGGACAGTAGAAAAAGGGGTATAAGAAGGAGCGGCAAACATGCAGAACGGAAGTAAGAGGAGTATAGGAAGGAGAGGCAAACGTTCAGGACGGTAGTAAGAGGAGTATAGGGAGGGGAGGCAGCCGTGTATGACGGCAGTAAGAGGAAGATAGGAAGGAGAGGTGACTGAGCAGGACAAAAGTAATAGAAAGGGGAGAAGATATAATCTTCTCCCCTTTTCATATGAGACTAGTTACTTTTTATTAAATTTTATTTTTCTAATCTTTAGATTACTAGCTACTAATACACCACCGGAGATCAGTGCTGATACATATAGCCAAACTACATTATCATTTTCTCCTGTTTTTGGAACATCGTCTTTACCATCCTCTGTTCCACTCTCTGCTTTTTTTATGAATAGCGATGTCTGTGCTGTACCATCAGTAAATTGGATGGTTATCGTATGCTTACCCAATGCAAGTGTTTCTATAAATTCATTCTTAAGTGTAATTATTGTGGAACCAGACTGGGTTATGTATTGGCCTTCAGATAGTATGGTTCCATCAAAGGCTACACTGACAAACTTACTATAATCGGCATTTACTCGAATAAATGGGCTAGTATTGTGGCCTAGTATTACTGTCTGATCTTTTCCTTCTAGAATCTCATAAGCCTTTCTTTCTTCTGTCTTCTTCTCTATAAAGATAGCTTTTACTACCACCTCGTTAGATGGCATCACAAAACTATTATTCGTAATGGTAACTCCACCAGAGACAACCTGCCATTCTTTAAACTCATAGCCGACATTGGCTGTCGCTGTTAGGGAAATGTTAGCACCTGCTTCTGACTCATTGACATTTGCCAAGGCTGTTCCATTACCATCATTTTCAATGGTCACTAGATACTTTGGTATCGGCATAGTGACTGTTACTGCCATTGGTGCTCCTGCCTCCTTCGTAGGGGTTTCCTTATACCTTACATACCAAACCCCGGCTGACGCATCCGTAGAGCTATTGCTACAAGTCGCCCAAGTGACTGCATCTACAGAGGAAGCATATTCCATCTCTGTAGTGGTTCCTACTATTTTATTAATCCCATCACTTAGCCCTGTGGGAGCAGCCTGTGTAGACTTTTTCGTCGGAGATACTAGAGTAACCGTTGTATCCGCTGTTGGTGTTCCAGACACGGTAATCTGTGTAAAGTCATTTCTTGTTACTGTAAGTCCATTAGTAGTAGATACCGTATAATCCTCAGGGAAATAATACCCTGCATCCACTTTGTACACCACATTCGTCATGGCTCCCTCAAGGTTTGTCTGTACTGCCTCTCCTGAACCATCTGCTTTAGTCATATTACTGCCTGGAGTTACCACTACTTTATTTCCAATTTCCTGCACTGCCATAGTGGCTGTAGTAATCCTCTCTATAGGATTTGTTTTCTCCAACCATACCTTGCAATCTGAAAAACTGCTAAGTGTCTTGCCATTAATTGTGACATCGTTTGCTAAAACTCTGAATGTATCACTTACATTACTCACATCTTTAGCCCATGCACCTTCTGCATTCTGTACAACTAAATAGGTCCTCTCTCCTGTACCTCTCACTACAATACTCTTCCTTGCCGGGCTAATTGTAGCATTTCCAAGTGCTGTACTAGCATATCTTATTGTCATGGAACTCTGTATTGGTAAGGAACCCTCTGATGATGCCTCTGGCACCGCCGAAGCAAAGAGTACAGAGGACATATCTAGATGAAAAGCAGGCACAACATACAAACCAAATTGGACATTAAGTGGGGACACATTAGTGGATGAAAGCGCCATTAGTACATCTTCATTACTTCTTCCACTAGGAGAGCGTAACCAAATACCCCCAGCATGAAACCCATTTGCAAGGGTTAGATAACTTATATTCACTGCTATGTTATTCTCTGTTCCAACATAAATCTTAGTATCATTAGAACTATAACGGTCAAAGGCATCTGGTAGATATAATTTACCTGTTACGGTTCTTTTTTCATCTGTATCTGCCTGGTCATATTCCAATGTAGATACCGTTGTTTCCTTCATGAGAGCTTTTTCGCTTTCTGAAAAATATGTAGTATTACCATCCAATGTTTTGTCTGCAAGGATATTCTTTATGCTACTTCTTGAATATCTACTATCAACACCAAAAGTACTAGTTCCATAATAATCTGTTGATAACAGTGCAAGAGTATTGGTATCTTCTGCTCCTGCAATAAACCACGTCCAACCATTAGCTCCAAATTTGAGCCGTCCAAGCTTGGAGCCTACACTACCATCCATCTTAAAGTTAGAAAGAAGCTGATCTTTGGTAGCAAACTGTGCAATTGGTATTTCTGCTGCCTGTACCTTTATTATATTCTCTGTTATGTTTGGTAATAAGCCCATGGTCATGCTTATACAAAGAATAAATACCGTTAACTTAATTCTCCATTTATTTCTCATTTACAAATATCCTCCTTAACTTAGCCACTATTTATTAGTTTCGTTACAGGCTTTCTATGAACAAAACGGATATTGAAAGACTCTTGCTACACTGCCAATATTCTTTCTTTTCTTGTGTTAATAACACTATGATTCTATCACCAAAGTAGTATATCTACAATATTTTATTTACATATTTTGTAATGTTTTTACACCTGTAAATTTATATATTTATATAAAATTCAATCGGGCCTCTTACTACAATAAAAACACGTAGCAAGCAGGGGATTTTCCTACTTACTACGTGTTTTTTATTGAATAAAAGATGTTTTAATTAATCAGATTTTCAGGATTTAAGCATTCTAGCTCTGACACAACGAAGCGGCCATCCTTACGAATGAGAACGTCATCAAAATACATTTCTCCACCACCAAATTCTGATGTTTGGATACATACTAAATCCCAATGAATGGAGGAATGATTTCCATTGGGAGCTACATCATAGCAATTCCCTGGAGTAAAGTGAAAGGAGCCTTTTATTTTCTCATCAAATAGAGTATCCTTCATTGGTGTCTCCACGTATGGGTTTACACCGATTGCAAATTCACCAATATAACGAGCACCCTCATCTGTATCAAAAACCTCATTGATACGTTTGGTATTATTGGCTTTGGCATCTATAATCTTACCGTCTTTAAAGGTTAGTACTATATTTTCATAGGTAAATCCTTGATATACGGCAGGTGCATTGTAAGCTAAAGTACCATTGACTGAATCCTTCACTGGGGCTGTAAAGACTTCTCCGTCTGGAATGTTCATTTTACCATCACATTTAATGGCTGGTATTCCTTTAATGGAAAATGAAAGGTCTGTTCCAGGTCCTACAATACGAACCTTGTCCGTCTTCTCCATGTAATTTACTAAGTGATCCATAGCCTGACTCATTTTTCCGTAGTCTAAGTTACATACATTGAAATAGAAATCTTCAAAGTTCTCTTGGCTTGTGTTGGATAGCTGTGCCATTGATGCAGTTGGATAACGAAGAACCACCCAGCGGGTTTTTCTTACACGAATATCATGATGAACAGGGGTACTATAGTACAAATCATACAGTCTTAATTTATCTGCAGGTACATCCGCAAGTTCTGACACATTTTCTTCTCCACGAATGCCAACATAACAGTCCATCTGATCCATTTCCTTAGCATCCACTTCTGCCATTAACTGCATTTGCTCCTTGCTGCAATGTAGGAGAACCTCTCTTTGAACTGCTTTTGAAGTATAGTGAGGAAATGGAATGCCTCCCACCTTATATACTTCCTTAATGATTTGTCTAGCAAGGGCTTCGGTATCTTGTCCAATGTAGTGAACATATACCTTATCTCCCTCCTTTACCTCCATGGAATAATTGACTAAATTCTTTGCTAATAATTCGATTCTTTGATCCATTTTCTGTCCTTTCTTATTACGCAAACTTTTTTCCACGCATCCAGATATTAATACACATAGCTAACAAATACGTTGCCAGCCTCTTCAAAGTTTGTAGAAGCAGCCTCTCTGGACTCTGTTATAAATCTACCCTCTGATGGGTCGTAATAGGTTACAGTAGTCGGTCCATATCCAGTGATAATTACTGCATTTTTACTACTCTTCATAGCAATAACAGGTCTTCTAGTACTAATATAATAGAGAATCTCATCTAGGCTACACCCAGTTAGATTCACAGCATCGTAATCTAGATTTTCCTCTAGTAATGCCATGATAGTCTTGTTGGATTTACTTAATTCTGCAGCATTTACTTGAATGTGATTGTATTTTAGTACCATACTGACACAAGCTCCTATGCTGTCACTACCTCCGCCAGCATTGGTTCCTGTAATTGTGGTAAGGCTGCTAGTGTTTCCAGTTCCGCCTCTTTCCCAGATAATATGATTTTTTGTATCAATAACTGTTCCCATATTCTCATTGGCAACTTTGATCGCCTCTGCTGCTGTATCATATTTATCTATAATATGACCATACCCTATAGCATAATATTTTAGCTCATTTATGGAGTTACTCTTAATATGCACCAAAGTATCCTCCGTAATAATGGTATTCTCCGTATTACCTGCTACAGGCATAGAGGTTGGAATATACTCAGCTGGAAGAGCAATGCATACCATTTGAATATTCTTCCCACTATCACTGTTACCTACTAAAGTAGTGTAGGAATATATACTCTTTGGGGTGTTATCAATCTTACTTACAATGTAATCAGTACCCGTCTGCTCATAGCCATTTTGGCTCTTTTTTACCAACGTAAGCTCTAATAAATTGTTCTTATCCGTAATCTTACTTACATAGCCCTCTCTAGGCTGATAAATCTTTAAATCTTTTCCCATTGGATCTACAATCTTAAGC
This sequence comes from Bacillota bacterium, assembly GCA_023416695.1. Lineage (GTDB taxonomy): Bacteria > Bacillota > Clostridia > Lachnospirales > Lachnospiraceae > KM106-2. Next base: position 149,159 of record JAEZGY010000062.1, read on the forward strand.
TCATGCATTGGTACGGTTTCGCTTCCATCTTTTGTTGTATAAATGTCGTCTGTCTTGGCAAAGCCATAGACGAAGTTGTTATCCACAGCACCAACTAATTGAATAGAGGAACCAGGTTCTGATGCAATCTCAAAGGTTTCCCCAGTTTCTAAGTTAAGATAATGAAGCTTTGTATTTGTTTTCGTGTTACTAGAGTCTTGCCAAACCATATACTTGCCTTCCTTTGACAAAAGACAGGACTCGGTAGTAACATCCTCTGCTATAATATCTAGAGAACGAGTTGTTATGTTATAGCTATAAATAACACCGTCAATAGAAAAATAGAAAACATCTACATCGTTTAAATAATAGAAACCATCTAACTCTCGTTGTAAAATCTCAAAAGGCTGCTCCATTGGAATATAGGCCTGTTCTTCTATTCGATTGCTCTCTGCAAAATACTTATACAGAATCAGACCAACTCTTCCCTCGTAATCACCCTTATTAATATAACCATATACAATAAAACTGATATTTCCTGCACTGTCTATATCTAACACCTGAATATCATTCTGTTCATATCCACCATGAAAATACTTTGTAGAGGTGTCCATATAAGAAATAACCTTTACTATCTTGTTTTGCTGCAAAGCCATATACCATAAGGTACCGTGGTCAACAAAACAAAGCTTATCGTTATTTTCGTCATAGTAAACCTGCTTGTTTTCATTCTTCTGTATTCCTAGAGTAAGATACTTCTTCCCTTCTTCCTGATTTAGAGGATTATACTGGTTAATATCTTGAATCTCCTCCATAGTTCGATCATAGGCTAACAAGTAAATCACATCCGTAAAATAGCGCATGCGGTAGAATTCTCTCACCTTGTAAATAGATTCGCCTATTATTACATTGCCATCTTTGTCATAAACACTACTTTTAATAAGATATGTCAACTCTACAGACATACCATCTCCATTGACCTCTTTAATGGTAGGTACCACATCGGTAATTACCTGAGGCTTCATATTTTCCCATGCAATCTTTCCTTTTGTAGAGTTTATTGTTGTATGGTAAAACTCTTCAGGAGCTAAATAGGAATTCGTTTCCAGAAAAACTTCATAATCTTCCATCTTCTTACTATCAAAGGTAGCATTATGGAATCCCATAATAAAATCTAGCTTCTCTTTAGTAAATGGATGATCTATTTGCTTGATCCTTGAAAAATAGTGAATCTTCTTACTGGTGTCTGTCACCAATGTTATTTTAAAAGAATATTCCTTTCCTGCTTCAAAATCTCCATCTAGTTTAAGCTTAGCTACCTTACCATCCTCTGTTGTCTCCATGGCACTTATAGAACCCTGCGTTATAATATTGTCAGAGTTAATCTGCGTTACCTCATAGCTTAGCTTTTTAACATCAATATCCTTTTGTCGTATTAACACATTAACAGCTTTATCTGTATTTAATGGCAGAATGGCATCGCGAAAATTGTCAATATTAATATTTCCGGAATATCCATACATCATATTGACCTCATAGCCATCCGTTAAAAGGCTGACTAAAGGAAAGCTGGATTCATCCATCTCTACCGTTGTATCAAAAATAGAAGTTTCTTCTTTCAAATTACGTCCCATATACCAGACAGAGACCCCAAATATCGCTATTAAAATAAGTGCACGCGTTACGTACTTCATAATATCCCCTATGCCTTTCTCTTATTCTATTCCATCCAACTCATTCCTGTATTCTGTAAGCAAGCGATCTAGGGTTGGCTGTATTCCAAATGCCTTTAAGATTTCTTCATAGGTCAGTACTTCCTGACTTTTCATGCTTATCTTTTTATATTGGCCCCTAATCTCCTTAGGTGCATCTGCACCTTGTTTCTTAACACCACGAATTAAGATGTTTTTTGGTGTATGGTCCATATCAATAAACTCAAGTATCTGAGTCTTATATCCCCATTGCTCTAGCAAGCTAGCTCGTATCGCATCGGTAAACAGTGCCGCACTTCTTTCTTTAATCAATCCATAACGAAAGAACTGGTCAAGAGGTGTTACCTTCATCTGTTTATTTAGCTCATGTTGACAACATGGAACGGATAATATAACCTTGGCATCCCATTTGATAGCTTTAAACAGTGCATAGTCTGTGGCTGTATCACAAGCGTGAAGAGATACCACCATATCCACCTTATTCATTCCTTTATAGGAGGCAATATCACCTACTAAAAATTGCAACTCGTCATAACCATAGCTCTCTGCTAGCTTGTTACAATGAGCTATCACATCCTCTTTGAGATCTAGGCCGATAATCTGAAGACGGTAGCCCTGCAATACCTTTAGGTAATAGTACATGGCAAAGGTCAAATAGGATTTACCACAACCAAAATCCAAAATGGTGACCTTCTCCTCTTTAGGTAAGCTAGGTAAAATGTCTTCAACAAACTCAAGAAACCGATTAATCTGTCTATACTTGTCATATTTAGTACGAACAATCTTTCCTTCCTTTGTCATTACCCCTAAATCCACTAAAAATGGAACTGGAGTACCCTCTGGAAGTATATATTTTTTAGTACGATTATGCTCTAGATTGATAAACTGCTTACTATCTTGCTCTACCTTCTTTGCTTTTCGCTTTATGGTAACAGTACCCTTCTTATTCATTAATACGTTGATATTCTCGCCTTTGGTCTCAATAGCATACTGACCAAACCAGAGATCTTGCGTCTCTAGCTCTTCAATGTAAGCCACAAGCTCCTTGCTCTCATAGTTCTTATGAAGTACCTTTGGCCCTACATAAGAAGAAGCCTGAAATATCAGCTGTTCTTTTACCAAAAGTGGCCTTATTTTTACCTTTTGGCATCTTGCTTTATCTGAAGAATTACTTCCAATAATCTGAATTAACTCTATATTCAACACTGTATCCAGAAGTTCTCTTAGCTTAGGATTCATGTTTTACTCCAATCTAAAATACGTATGATTTCATCTATCATAAAAATAAGTTTCTGTGTCTAATTGTAACGACTTTTTATAGAAAGTTCAACAATTATTATCTCTTTCATATAATGGTTAAGAACGCTCTATTAAGGAGATAGTATGGAACAACCTATGGAACAACAAGATGGCTTTAGGGAAATGGAACAAGACTACGAATACTTCAATTCCCTTAACTCACCAACAGCAAGAAGAATTCAAAAACTTATTGACGATCAATGTGATCAATTAGAATATAGCGGAAGCTGTATGTTTGATCAGCTTCCTGATAAAGTACATCTTAGTACAATCGTGGACAATATCTATAATCAGGCAGTCGATATGGACAAAGACAACCCTGAACTACAAGCGGAAGAAATGTCAGGAAATCCTCTGGCTCCTCCTCTAATCCGTCCATGTAAGGGACTTGAATGCACCCCTACACTCTCGGTATCAGATTACCATCCTTATGGACGACCAAATTGGTTACGGGCTCTGATTGAGTCTATGCTATATAACAGCATGATGTATCGCCGTATGCGCTATCGTAGACGTAGATACTGGAGATAACTTCTCTATTACCACTTACCCTTTGGATTTAAGTAGCAAAAAACCCTGCGATTGTTATTTTGTTAGAGTCATAAAAATCGGTTGTCGATGCCACTTCGCTTGCCTTATCCCTTCGGCACCTTTGGTGCCTCGGACGGTCAGCGCTCTTTGGCATCGGCAACCGATTTTTATGGCATCTACTCTACCTCACAATCCCAAGGGTTTTTTGTATTCAATTAATCTTGGCAAGTGGTAACTGAGAAGTGGTTAATAATCTTCATTAATCACAGGGCTAGCTAGGTAAATGTTAGTTTCCTCTTTGTCTTCATCGTAAGAGAAGGCAATGTTTAGGTTTACTCTACTACCCTCTGCCTCGATATAATGACTAATATTTGGGGTATAGGCATATACGGTGTAGATACCTTCCGTACGATTTTCTGCTGCCACCTCTGCTTCAAGTGTATCTAGTATTTGGTCTGTTATACTATTTTTGTCCAGTAAACTTAGCTTACCTTGGTAGACCCCTGTTAATAGTATGGAAGAATCTACTCTTTCTAATCCAGCATTATCTAACATATCCTCTACAATATCCTTGTATCCTAGGACACTGGACATCTGATCATAGATGTCTATGGTGATATAAAGATACTGGGTAGTTTGCTTGATTTTTTCTTTGCTCTCGGATGTGATACTAATTGCCTCTATATCTGTTGTGGATGCTTTCCCCACTACTTTGGCGGTTACACTAACTGTGGTATTCCCCTTTACTACCTTTTTATCCAAAGTATCTGTAATTCCTAGCTGACTAGATACATAATCAATTAGCTTTTCTTTATCCTCAGTAGTAAGATATTTATCTCCAAAGTTTCCTACTACCTGCAACTTTCCTCTTACAGGAGTGGCCTTAGTACCCTCAAATGCTTTTATTAGCTTGGTTTCATTTATAAAGGTATGATTAATAGCAAGCTGAATAACAACTACAACTGTCAATACAGCTATGACATATAACGCGATTTTCAGCTTTTCCCATCTTATTGTCTGCTTTATTCTATTTAACATCCCATTGCCTCCAATTCATATATCATCTTTCCTTGTTATGTGAATTATACCCCCTATCCCTACGATTATTCATATTCCTTAGTGAATAGGTAAATATTGTGTTACAATAGAAGCAATATTATATAAGCGAAAGGAATATAGGTATGGAATTGATAGTAAGAAAAGAAAGATTAGCTGACTATAGGGAGGTAGAGCATGTAACAAGGGAAGCCTTCTGGAATCACCATGTTCCAGGATGCGATGAACATTATTTGATCCATGTCATGCGTAACCATCCAGACTTCATTTCAGAGTTAGATTACGTGGCTTTGGATGGAGATAAAATTGTAGGAAATATTATGTACACTAGGTCTCGCCTAGTAAAGGACAATGGAGAGGAATGTCATGTCCTATGTTTTGGTCCAGTGGCTGTACTTCCAGAATACCAGGGAAAAGGAATTGGTACTAAATTAATCGAGCACACTAAGGCCTTAGCCAAGGAAATGGGCTTTTCTGCTATTATTATTTATGGTGACCCAGACTACTACAAACGTGTTGGTTTTGTGCCAGCAGAAACTTATCATATAGGAACATCAGGGAATACATATGCAGAAGCTCTTCTAGCCTGTGAGCTCGTACCTGGGGCTTTACAAAACTGCCAAGGTTGTTTCTTTGAAAGCCCTGTCTTTGATGTAGACGGCCATAAGGCTATAGAGTTTGATCAGTCCTTTCCACTAAAGGAAAAGGTCTCTGGGATTCCTTCTCAGAAACGATTCAAAGAACTCTCTAGCAGTAGTAAACCAAGGGAATAGGAAGTAGACAAAAAGAAGTGGCTGACACACTCATTAATGAGTGTGTCAGCC
>JAEZGY010000057.1 GCA_023416695.1 Bacillota bacterium
AGTAGTGACATCCGAGTTGACAAGGTGAATGCTATTAAAAAGCAAATGGAGCAAGGAACCTATCAGGTATCTAACAAGGAAGTAGCAGATAAAGTGGTAGATCGTTTCTTTGATATGAAAATCTAAGTGAAGGAGCGAAAACAGTGGCCAGTTTAATTGAAGAATTAATTGCTGTGCTGACAGAAGAAACCCAAGTATATGAGAAGTTACTACCTATAGCAGAAGAAAAATACCAAATTATTATAGATAATGACCTCCAGAAGTTACAGGCAATTACCGAGAAGGAGCAAAATCTAGTAGATACGGTAACTGCCCTGGAACATAAACGAACGGGGGTCATAACTAACATAGGATATATTGTGGGCAAACAAGCAGAGCAAATAAGAGTAAAAGATATTATTCTATTTCTTGAAAAACAGCCAAAGGAGCAAAAGGAATTAAGTATCCTTCACGACAGGCTGAAACATTCAATTCAACAGTTGATGGAAATCAACAATCGAAACAAATCGTTAATTCAACAATCCCTAGAGATGATAGAATTCAATATGAATTTTATTCAGAGTACAAGGATGTCACCAGGGAATAACAACTATAATAGAGGTGCATTGAATCAGGATGGCCTAAGTTCGCAGACAAGGATGTTTGATGCGAAACAATAGTAGGAGATGGTGGTGAGATCATGGGTTCTTTGAGTAGCTTATTTATTGGAGTATCTGGCTTACAATCCAGTCAGAGTGCTCTTAATACCACTGCGCACAATTTAACAAATGTAGATACCATCGGATATTCTAGACAGCAGGTACTTATGAGAGATACTACCTATCAGTCCCTAGGCGTAGGGCATGTCACTTTAAATCAGGTGGGTATCGGAGTAAGCGTAGATTTGGTGAGACAAGTTAGAGATGCTTTTTTAGATAAAGCATATCGCTTGGAGACAGGCAGACAGGGCTTTTATGAGGCTCAATATACAGCAAATTCTGAAATTGAAAACATTATGGGTGAGCTTCAGGGAGTTGCTTTTCAAGATTCCATGGAGAAGCTTTGGAATACCACTCAGGAGCTAGTAAAGGAACCTAACAATGTGGTGCAGAGGACTACATTTGTACAAACTGCTGTATCCTTCTTAGAGAGGGCTAAATTAGTAGCCAAGCAATTAGAAGATTATCAGGTAAACCTTAACACAGAAATTAAAACTGCTGTTGATACAATAAATAACCTTGGGCATCAAATTAATAAACTCAATGGAGAAATTGTATTTCACGAAAGTGCTGGAGTGGAAAATGCCAATGATTTAAGGGATACCAGAAATAATTTACTAGATGAGTTAGGAAAATATGTGAAAATAACCTATGCAGAGAATGCAGAGGGAAGAGTAACTATAAATATAGAGGGTGTTCAGTTCGTTACAGAGGATAGTGTAAATGAAATGGGCACAGCCAAAATAAGCGAAGACTCTGAGATGATTCAACCTACCTGGCCACAATATGGACAGAATGTGTATAAAGATAATCAATCCTTCTCCGCTAATGACAATAGTGATGTAGGTTATTTAAAAGGCCTAATGGTAGCAAGAGGAATTAAGAAGGCGGACTACACTGATATTCCTGTAAGGGAGAATTACGCAACAGAGGATGAGTATGACGATGCAGTATTTCTTTATAATACAACCATTAATACCTCAACCATCGCAACAACTCAGGCTTCCTTTGATTATTTGATTCATGGGATTGTAACGAAAATCAATGATATTCTCTGTCCAAACAATAAGGACTTTACTTACACAGACATTTCTGGTGAAGTAAAAACCATTACCATTCTAGATGAAGAGGCAGCAGGCGTTGGTATGGGAGAGGGGAATGAGTATGCAGGCACCGAGTTGTTTTCTAGAAAGAGCTGGAGCCGTTATACAGATGAGACCTTGACTTTATCAGATGGAAGTACTATTACGGTGAAGAGATATAATGAAGAGGATCTTAATAATACAGTAACTCAGTACACCTTATCTCAATTAGAGGTTAATCCAGATGTACTGGACAATGTTTCCCTTCTTCCTCTAAGTAATAAAGATGCTCCTACGGAGTATAGTGATAAAATATGTAGCCAACTTAGTGATTGTTGGAAGGACAATTTCTCTACTTTAGGGCCAAATGTCCTTACACAAAATAATTTTATGGAGTACTACACAGCTATGATTGGTGATCTGGGTACTAGAGGAAACACTTTTCATGTTATTAGTACCAATCAGGAAAGCATGGTAGCGTCAATTGATTCTCAAAGAAATTCAATAGCTGGAGTCTCTTCTGATGAGGAGCTTACAAAGCTTATAAAGTACCAACATGCGTATAATGCTTCCGCTAGATATGTTAATGTAGTGAGCGAGATGCTAGAACATATCATTACCTCATTTTTTAGATAGAAAGGAGGGCTAAGATGCCATCTACATTTTTTGGCCTAGATATCGGAACATCCGGTTTATATACCTACCAGGCTGCCCTTAATACGACAGCGCACAATGCTTCTAATGCAGAAACTGATGGTTATTCCAGACAGGTTATAAACCAGACGGCAGCCGATCCTATCTCCGTATATAATACCTACGGTATGGTTGGTACTGGAGTTGTTGCCAATAGTATTACGCAAAAACGTAATGCCTATTATGATGTAAAGTATAGGGATAACAATTCTGTCTATGGAGCATATATGACAAAGGAATCCTATATGCTACAGATAGAAAACTATTTTAATGAGTTAAATAGTAATGGCTTACTTGCTAATATAAATAATTTTACCAACAGTCTGCAAGAGTTGTCTAAGGATACTACTAGCAATGCAGTTCGTACTCAGATTGCACAGTATGGAGACAGCATTACAGATTACATACGCAAACTTGCAGATAATTTAAACGCTAGCCAAAAGGAAGCTAACGATGAGATTAAGATTTCTTGCCAGAGAGTGAGTTCGTTAGCAGAGCAGATTGCCATGCTAACCAAACAAATTAATACAATAGAGGTTAGAGGACAAAATGCTAATGATTTAAGAGATTCTAGAAATCTGTTAATTGATGAGCTAAGTCAGTATGCCAATATTTCAGTGACAGAGAGAAAAGTAGAGGGTGGAACCGGAAGAACGACTTACGTTGTGAAGGTAAATGGACAGACGTTAGTAGATACTACTGAGTATAACACTTTACAGGTGAAGCCAAGAGAATCTCAAAATAATTTAAATGATATAAATGGACTTTATGATGTTATGTGGTCCAATGGGCAGGAACTAGATTTATCAAGCTTAACCTTAGGAGGAAAGCTTCAAGCTCTATTTGAATTAAGAGATGGTAATAATCAGGTAAATTTTAAAGGTAAGGTAACTAGTGTAAGTGGTAATGTTGCGGTAGTAGAGAATACGAATATTAACAATGAACTACTATTAAATATCCCTCTTTCAGGTTCCATTACCATTGGTAATAATAAAATTGACTATTCCAGTTTTGAGATGGAGGTTGCAGCAGATGGTAAATACACCTATAAATTTCAACTGGAAGGAACAGTAAATCCAGCTAGTTTAACTGGGATGGATGCGAGGATTGGGGATTCTATCAATTATAAGGGTATTCCATATTATATGAGCCAGCTAAATGAGTATGTCAGAACCTTGTCTCAGGCCATGAATAACATTCATAGGACAGGAACGAGTCTAAGTGGTGAGACACAGTTAGACCTTTTTACAGGTGTGAATCAGGCCACTGGAGCCCAGTATTCTCTTCATGGTGAAGGCGAAGCAATCTCCACAGGAAATTCATATTACAACGTAACAGCAAGTAATTTTAGTATCAATTCTAAAATTATGGAGGACCCAAGAGCACTAGCAACAACCACAGATTTAGGTAGTGGCGTAGAGAAGAAAGATGTTTTAACTGCTCTCATAAAGTGTATGGGTGATAATAGTATGTTTAAGGAAGGTTCTCCAACCAGTTATATTCAGGCGCTTATTTCTGATATTGGTGTGGACACAGACAAGGCCAGCAGTTTTTCTACTAGCCAGTCTAATTTATTAAAAGCAGTGGATAATCAGAGATTATCTATTTCTGGTGTAGATGTGGATGAGGAAGCAATGAACTTAGTTCGTTTTCAAAATGCCTACAATTTATCAGCCAAGGTAATATCTATTATGGATGAAGTGTACGATAGATTAATCAATTACATGGGAGTATAAAAGGGGGAATTGTAAATGAGAGTTACCACAAAAATGATGACCAACAGTACCCTGATGAATATTAATAACAATAAACAGACACTGGCCAAATTAGACAATCAGTATTCCACTGGCCAAAAGATCTCTCGTCCATCAGAGGACCCTGTTATTGCAGTAAGAGCCCTGAAGTTAAGGGATAATCTTAATCAGTTAAATCAGTACTATGAGCGTAATATTCCAGATGCCAAGTCATGGATGGATATCACTGAGGGAGCATTAACCAATATAAACACGGTACTAACTAGAGTTTATGAGCAGTGTAATCAAGGCTCCAATGATCCTCTTAGTGCAAAGGATCGAAGTAGTATTATCTCCAACTTAAAGGAGTGTGTGGGGCAGATTTATCAAGAAGGAAATAGTAACTACGCAGGTCGCTATGTATTGACAGGATATAAAACCAATACCAGTCTTATCTTTACGGAGGACACCAATAACTATAATTATGAGATTACCCAAAATTTCTCCGGAAGTGATATTCAGGCTGCCTCCCAGATAGTGGACTGCACTGCTTACAGTTCTTATGATTCAACGAGCCCTTCTGTAGTGAGTAAAGTACCTAAAACTACAGAGGTGTATCGGATTCGTCTGGCTTATGATGACTTAGCATCTACAGATACTTCAGGGACTGCCCTTACTACTATCAATGTAAAGATTGGTACCACTACAGTTGCTGCTAATGTAGTAAGTGCATCAAGTGCAGATGCGTATAATTTTACAACTGGTGAGGATGCCATACAATACATACCGGAGACAGGTGAATTGGTATTTTCAAAGACTGCATACGATAATATAAATCAAAATGATACTATTTCTATTACTTATAGTAAGCAAAGCTTTAAAGAGTATGATTTACGACCAGAGCATTATTATGATTGCAAGGCGACTGATTTGTCAGATGGGTCTATAAAGACTTACACAAATCAGGGAGAAAGCCAAGTAATAGACTACGAAATTAATTTTGGTCAAAAATTGAAGGTAAATACTTTAGCAAAAGATGCATTTGATTCTACTATTGCAAGAGAGATTGGTGAACTTTATAATATAGTTAATCAGGTTGACTCCTTAGAAACCCAAATTGCTGACATAGATAGTAAACTAAAGGAGAAGAACTTAACGACTGATCAAAAAGAGGCTCTTACTAGCATGAGAGAAGCCTTAGATACGGAGTATTCTCTTCGCAGCAAGAATATGCATGAACGATTTGCCAAGGCTATGACAGTAACAAGTGCTTGCCAGGACCAGATAAATGAAGCAGTAGCTGATTTGGGTGCAAGGTATGTTAGACTTGAATTGACAGAGAACCGATTAAGTGATCAGCAAACAGAGTTTGAGGATTTGTTATCTAAGAATGAAGATGCTGATATGGTGGAGACCATTATTAAATATAATTCCTATGAAGCGATTTATAATGCCTCTTTGTCGGTGGCTGCAAAAACAGTAAAGAATTCATTGCTTGATTTCTTATAAAATACGGATTAAAAGGAGAATGGGAATGCTGATAAAGACCAAATGCTTTGGAGAAGTTGATATTGCTGATGATAAAATCATTACCTTTGATAGCGGTATATTTGGGTTTGAGGAATATAAAAAGTATACTGTATTATACGATGTAGAGTGCAAAGAGGAATCTATATCCTGGTTGCAAAGTATTGATGAACCTACCCTTGCACTTCCTGTGGTTAGTCCGTTGCTTGTAAAACCAGATTACAACCCTATAGTGGAAGATACTCTTTTAGAACCACTAGGAACTGTATCAGAAGAGAATATGGCAATCTTTTTTGTTATGACTGTTCCAAGTGATCTAACACTTATGTCTGTTAATTTAAAGGCTCCTCTGTTAATTAATGCAGATAGTAAAAAGGGAATTCAAATTATTGTAGAAAATCAAGATTATCCAGTGAAATATATGGTATATGATTTATTTACATTAAATAGCAAGGGGGGGAACTAGTATGCTTGCCCTTACAAGAAAAAATGGAGAATCAATAGTAATAGGTAATGATATTGAAATTACCATCTTAGATGTAAAAGGAGATCAGGTAAAACTAGGTATCAGTGCCCCTAAAGCTGTACCCGTGTATCGTAAGGAAATTTACCTTCAAATTCAGGAGGCTAATAAAGAGGCTGTAACAGCTACAGAAGATAGCTTGGATGTCTTACGAGGTTTACAGAAGAAATAAATTTAAACATACTAGGGGCAAGGTGTCAAGGTTCCATAAAAATGGGAATTTGACACCTTGCCCTATGTTTATAGGCCTCCTAAGGCTGTAATGATAGAATTAGCTATAAAGAAAGTCTTTAAATGTACCGATAAAAGGAATAGAAGCTTATTGATAGGAAAGTGAGTAAACACATGGAGGTGAAGTAAATGGCTATTCAAGGAGTAAATAATTCTGCAGCGTACATAGGAAACACAGTTAATACAACGAGACAAGAACTCCCTGCCATAGATTCAGTAAAGACACTAGGTGGTACGAATAATGTGGAACAAGTATCTCAAAAATCTAGTAATGTATCTGAGCAAATGATGAGGGATGCAGTGAATGAAGCAAATACGAAGCTAAGAATAAGTAATCGTCGGTGTCAATTTAATTATGAACGCGATATAAACCGTGTATCTGTAAAATTAATTGATGAAGACACAGGAGAAGTGATTCGAGAAATTCCTTCTGAAGAAACACTAGATATGATACGTAGATTGAAGGAAATGACGGGGTTACTAGTTGACGAGCAGCGATAAGGAGGTGACCTGGCATGGCAATTCGTTTATCGGGATTAAGTTCAGGGTTGGATACAGAATCTATCATTAAGGAGTTAATGTCTGCTCAAAGTATAAAAAAGACAAAACTCGAACAGAGTAAAACAAAACTGGAATGGACCCAAGAGAAATGGCAAGATTTGAATACAAAGATTTATAACTTATATACGAATCAAGTTTCTAAGATGAGGTTACAGTCATCCTACAAAACTAAATCGGTAGCGTCCTCTGATACTACTAAGGTATCTGCAACGGCAGGCGCAAATGCAGCTACTGGTTCTCATAGTATATCAGTTAGTCAGTTGGCAAGTGCCCAATATCTTACCAGCAATAAGGTAAGTCTTCAAGATGGTAGTGGAGATAAGGTTACTACTTCTACTAAGCTTACAGATTTAGGATTTAGTACTTCTGGTACTAACACGGTGATTAATATTAGTGGAAAGCAAGAGGTTGCTTATATAGTAACCGCAGATTCTAAAGTAAGTGACCTTGTAAGTGCATTTCAATCTGCAGGACTAAATGCATCCTTTGATAATACCCAACAGCGTTTCTTCATTAGTTCTAGTAGTAGTGGAGTAAGTCAACAATTTAGTGTCACTACAGGAGCTGTTAGGAATGAGTTTGTGGCTACGAGAGATAACCTAATGGCCACCACTGGATACAGCAGTTTAAATGCTACAGACAGAGGTAAAATTGACGAGGCTCTTAAAGCATTTAACTATGGTGGATCGGGCGGTACTATTTCTATGGATAGTCTAAATGAGGCTCAGACAAGTGCCCATTTACTATTAGTTGATTTTGCATCCAAGGCTGCTAAGAACCAAACTATTACAGAAGCTAATGCGAAGGTTCGTGATACGGTTATTGCTAATGAGTTTGCTGGCAAATCGCAAGAAGATGTGATAAAAGAAGATTTAATCAAGAGTCTTGGGAAAGCAAATCCTGCTAATACTATTGAGGATAATGAAAATATGGCAAATGATAAGTATAATGCCATGACAGATGCAGAAAAACAGGCAGCTTATAACAAGATTATTGATGCAAAAGTAGCTGAGGTAAAATCTCAAGATAGTTATAAACAGATTTATAATGATTATATTACCAACAATGAAGCAAACAATATTAGCGCAAGAATTAGTCAGTTGGAAGATCAACTGGTAGATTATGCTGCACAGTCTGGTCGGATTGACTATGTATCAGGTGCAACACCACTATCCAATATAGGTATGGCGGAGATTAGTTTAGTTACAGATACTAATGGAGTAAGTAGAGTACAAATCAATGGAGCCAATGGTACTATGTCTACTACGGATACACAAAATACGGTTCAGTATGGTGGTATGTCATTGGTAGGCGCTCAGGATGCCATTTTTACTCTGGATGGGGCAGAGCTTTCTAATGAAAATAATAGCTTTACGGTAAATAATCTAAATCTCAACCTAACAGGAGTTACTAGTGCACCGATTAGTTTAAATGTTACAAATGATACAAAAGCTACCTATGATGCAGTTAAGTCTTTTATTAAAGAATATAATGCTATTCTTAAAGAAATGAATACACTCTATTCTGCAAAATCTTCTAAGGGCTATGAGCCATTAACCGATGATGAGAGAGAAGCTATGACAGATGATCAGATAGAGAAATGGGAAACTAAGATTAAGGATTCCTTACTTCGTAGAGATTCTACCTTGAGTAGTCTTTCAACTGCTATGAGGCAGGCAATGCAATCTAGTGTGGAGGTAGATGGAAAGAGTTATTCCCTATCGACTTTTGGTATCTGTACGTCTTATGATTATAAGGAAAATGGATTGTTACATATCTATGGTGACACAGAGGATGCTACTTACTCAACCTATGATGACAAATTAATGAAAGCTCTTAATGAGGATTCTGAAAACACAATTAAAGCCTTAACTGGAATTGCACAGAATCTCTATACTGCAATGCAGGATAAAATGAAAGCGACTAGCATAAGCAGTGCTTTAACCTTTTATAATGATAAACAGATAAAAACACAAATAACCGAGTATTCAACACGGATTAGTGATTGGGAGGACCGGCTTAAGGATATAGAAGATCGGTATTATAAGCAGTTTTCCACAATGGAGTCTGCCATGGCTAAAATTAACAGTCAATCTAGTTATCTTTCCAATCTCATGGGGTAAATAGGTGACATACAAGGAGGACAAGGGTATGGCTGTGAATGCTACAAATGCCTATGTAAACACTACGATACAGACAGCTTCAAAAGCAGAGTTAACGTTGATGCTTTATGAGGGAGCTATCAAGTTTTGTAATATTGGTTTACTTGCTATTGAGAAAAAAGACATTTCAAAAGCACACGAGAATATTATGAAAGCACAGCGCATTATTGTAGAACTTCGTAGTACTTTGGATATGAAATATCCTGTTGCTAAGGATTTCGATCAAATTTATGATATTATCTATACAGAACTACTAGAGGCTAATATACGTAAAGATGCTGATATATTGACAAATGCGTTGAATTTTATTAGAGAAATTCGTGATGTATGGAAGCAAGTTATGGAACTTAATAAAAGAAAATAGGATAACAATATGGTAGATGAGAAGAATTTCGGCATATATGTAAACATATTAAGTCAAACACTACAAAAGAAGAATAGTATTTTAGATGAATTACTCCTGTTAGATAAAAAACAACAACAACTAGCAAAAGAGAATATCGCTAACGTGGATGAGTTCCAAAGTTTATTAGATCAAAAAGCGTTATTACTGGAACAATTAGAGCAGTTAGACAATGGTTTCGAACTAAGTTATGCTAGGGTAAAGGATGCCTTTTCCGTTTATAAGGATAAGTATCAGAAGCTAATTATCTCCATGCAAGAGAATATAATAGCTATTTCCAAAAAGGTTATGGAAATACAGCGCCTTGAAATTCAAAATAGAGATTTCTTACAGATTAGATTTTCTGATATGCGAAAAAGGATTAAAGACTATAATGTAAGTAGTAAGAGCATTAGTAACTACTATAAAAATATGTCCAATGCTTTTAATGGAGAAGCTCAATTTATGGATAAGAAGAAATAGAAGAGAGGTGTATTGGAGAACCAATGCACCTTTTTTAACATGGAGGGGAAAGCCTTATGAGCAATGAAATAGTAGAAATCGAAAAAAACATAGAAGAATTATATGTAATTGCCACCTTATTTTATCAAGGAAAGGATGAGCAAGGCTTTTCCCTGATGAATGCAGCCACTAATAGAATGCTTACTGTGGTAGATAAGATAGTTCATTTGACTGAGCAGGACAAGAGTAAAAATGACATAGATTTAAACTTTGTGAATGCAGCATTGACAGAAATTTTGAATGCATATGAAAATAAAGATGGTATATTGATAGCAGATCTTTTGACATTTGAATTACTAGACCATTTGGAGTTTGTATTAAATCAGTGGAGACAATAATGGGGGTAATAGGATGAATCTATATGAAGATAATATAAAGGTACTAAAGGAAAAACAACCATCACTATATAATAAATTGAATAGAGAAAGAGAACGTCCACAACAACAACTGATGATTGACGAAGTAAAAGCTTTAAATGGTGAGCCAATCTTAATCGTGAAAAGGGATGAGAAAGTTTACCGACTTAACAGTCTATACAATCCTAGTCATGAAGCAACTGTATGGAGTGAACAGTTTGTAGAAAAATATTTTGAACAAGTCTATATTCTATATGGTCTTGGTAATGGATATTCTTTTCGAGCATTAAGAAATCAGATAAAAGGAAAGTACTGCATCGTCGTATATGAGCCATCTATAGAGATGTTTCAATATGCAATGGAGCATTATAATTATACAGATATTTTAGGTTGTGACAATGTGGAATTTGTTGTAAAAGGTGTGAATGAGGAAGATCTACATAATATTTTATTATCAGTAGTACATTGGAATAATATTTTTGCCCAGTATCTATGTGTCACCAATGGGTATCGAGAACTGTTTCAAGATGAAATGGAGTTCGTATTAAAAATCATTGATGAGAACAGTTTAACAGTGGTAACTAATCATAACACCAATAAGAGATTTGGGAAGTCTTTTACACAAAATATAATTGCAAACTATCAATATCTATCGACATCAAACAGTATCATGGAATTTAGGGGTGAGATTCCAGAAGGTGTACCAGCCATTGTAGTAGCAGCAGGGCCATCACTAGATCTAAATGTAGAACAGCTTAAAAAGGCTAAGGGAAAAGCTGTAATTATTAGTGTAGATAGAGCGTTGGATACGCTTATAGCCCATGGTATACTGCCGGATTTTAGTATTACAGTTGATGCTAATAAACCTCCAAGGTTTTACGATAATCCAGTCACATGGGAAATCCCGTTGTTTTTTCCTCTTATAGCAAACAACAAAATCATTTGCCGTCATAGAGGTCGTAAAATCATGTTTGGTTCAAATCCAATGGCAGATCAGTACTATGAGCGTTTAGGCCAGGCATATTATGGAGGAGGGTATGGCGGTAGTGTGGCCACAGCGGCTTTAACAGTAGCTTATACAATGGGGATTAATACTATTATTCTGGTAGGGCAAGATCTTGCTTATAAGAATGGATTTACTCATGCAGGAGGGGTACAAATTCCAGAAGGGGTAAAGGAAGAGGATTTAGTAAAAGTAAAAGGAATCAATGGAGAAGAGCTATATACAGGCAGTGATATGTACGGATACATATTATGGTTTCAAAAAGCCATTATGAATCAGAAAGATAAAATGCATGTCATAGATGCAACGGAAGGTGGAGCTTTAATTAAAGGAACAGATATCATGGCCCTAGAGAATGCCATTCAGGAGTATTGTAAAGTGGAGTTCAATGTGAATTCCTTGCTTGAAAAACACAAAATTACTGATGAGGAAAGAAAACATCAAATATGTCTAGAAGTATTTCAGGATGCCTATGCTAATCTAAAAGAGTTCTATATAAAAGCCAATAAAGCAGAAAATCTTTGCAAGAATCTACTTACTCATATAATCAAGTACCATGGAATTAACAATAAGGGATTGCAACTAGTAAAGGAATTATCCAAGCTGAATTTAGAAATGGAAGAGATGTATATCTATCCAATGATAGAGGATTACGGTTATATGGATAGTGCTGAAGAAACCATCAATATCAATAAGCTGGATGATAAAGAGTTAGCCAATCAAAGAAGAACTTTTGAAATGCTTAGTAAATTACATAAGATAAATAAGATTGCCTGTAAGGAGCTTATTGACTATCTAGAACCTTTTTTAGAAAATTATGAAAAAAGTTTAATTAAGAACTAAAGTAAAAAATAGATAGTCCGATATATATAATACAAAGAGAGATATCTTTCAAATGAACAAGTAGCCAATTAATTTATATCTGCTTAGCAGATATACCACTTAGTAGAAAGGATTCTACTAACAAAATCAAGGAGGAATTGTATGATAATACAACATAACATGGCAGCAGCCAACACAAACAGACAGTTAGGTATCACCAATGGAAATCTTTCCAAAGCAACTGAGAAATTATCTTCAGGTTACAGAATCAACCGTGCAGGCGATGATGCAGCTGGTTTATCCATTTCTGAAAAGATGAGAGGCCAGATTAGAGGACTTGATCAGGCATCTACCAATGCTCAGGATGGTATTTCTTTAATTCAAACAGCAGAAGGTGCTTTAAATGAAACACACTCTATTCTTCAGAGAATGAGAGAATTAGCAGTACAGGCAGCTAATGATACTAACGTAACTGCAGATAGAACTGCAATCGACGCTGAAATGGATCAGTTAAGAGATGAAATTACTAGAATTTCTGATACTACTGAGTTCAATACAATGAAGTTGTTAGATGGAACTTATAGTAGTACAGCATTAAATCTTCAAGTTGGTGCAAATGAGGGCCAAAATATTGAAATCAAGATTAGTGATTCTAGTGCTACTGCTTTAAGCGTTGATAATCTTGATGTTTCTACCTATGCTAAAGCAGGCTCTGCTATAACATTAATTGATTCAGCGATTACTACTATCTCTACTGCAAGATCTAACCTTGGTGCATTCCAGAACAGACTTGAGCATACTATCGCTAATGCAGATAATACTTCTGAGAACTTACAAGCAGCTGAATCTCGTATTCGTGACGTAGATATGGCTAGAATGATGGTATCCTACTCTAAGGATAGCATCCTTCAACAAGCAGCTCAATCTATGCTTGCTCAGGCTAACCAATCTACTCAAGGTGTACTTAACTTACTAAGATAATGTTTATGTAAAATCATACGAAGAAGGCTTAGGACAATAGTCCTAAGCCTTCTTTTTTTATATGAGAAATTGCTATAAAATCATAAAGAAAGATGTAGTCTCCCCTTGTTGTGAAAAAGAGAATATGATAAAATAATATGTATAAATGGAATTATATAGTAGCTCATTCTAGGAAGATAGGAGGTTTTGTATGGGGTTCATTATCATTATTGCTAGTATATGCATTGCGGAACATTTTATGAAACGATATATCGTGCAACATGTTAAACCTGGAACGAAAATCATGAAGGATCATATAACCTTACATCATTATCATAACAAAGGGGTAGCGTTAAATGTATTTCAGCATCATGTAAAGTTTGTTAAGATATTGACTGGTTCCTTAATTGGTATTCTTTTAGTTTTACTAGGATGGCTGATAGGTCAGAAAAAAGGTTTTCTCTGCAAATTAGGATTAAGTCTCATGGTGGGAGGAGCCTTAAGTAATTTTGTTGACCGTATTAAAAATGGAGATGTATTTGATTATTTTAGTGTGAATCATGGGAAAAAATTAAAGACAATTATATTCAATATAGCAGATGTAGCTGTCTTACTTGGTGGAATCTTAACGGCCATCGGTACAATCTTTTTTTCAAAGGATAAATAATACTAGTTGCTTGCGTATCATGGATGATTACGCAAGCAACAGTTTTGTTTTAAGTGAAGTTAAGTGTGTTATTGGTAGTGCGAATGTACAGATTAAATAATCAGTGAGACGAAAGAGGTTAAAGGGAATGGTTAGACAAGGTTTTGATAATGAAAAGTATCTGAAAATGCAGTCAGAACATATTAAAGAAAGAATCGCACAATTTGACAATAAGTTATATTTAGAGTTTGGTGGTAAGTTATTTGATGATTATCATGCTTCCCGCGTGTTGCCTGGATTTGAGCCATCTAGTAAGTTACAGATGCTTATGCAATTAAAGGAGCAAGCGGAGATTCTTTTTGTCATCAGTGCTGAGGACATTGAAAGAAATAAGATTCGTGGGGACCTAGACATTACCTATGACATGGATGTACTACGACTTATTGAGGAATATAGAAATGCTGGTTTGTATGTAGGAAGTGTGGTTATTTCCCAGTTTTCCGGCCAGAATAGTGCGTCAAGTTTCAGACAGAAGCTAGAGAAGAAGGGAATTGCGGTTTACTATCATTACCTCATAGAGGGCTATCCTAATAATGTAGACTTAATTGTCAGTGAGCAGGGCTATGGTAAAAATGAATATGTAAAGACCACCAGACCTTTAGTTGTAGTCACAGCACCCGGTCCAGGAAGTGGTAAAATGGCCACTTGTTTATCCCAACTTTACCAAGAGCACAAGCATGGTGTTAACGCAGGGTATGCCAAATATGAAACCTTCCCAATCTGGAATTTACCATTAAAACACCCCGTGAATCTGGCATATGAGGCGGCTACAGTGGACTTAAATGACGTTAACATGATTGACCCATATCATCTAGAGGCTTATGGAGTAAGGACTGTTAACTACAATCGTGATGTCGAGATATTTCCAGTATTAAATGCTATGTTTAATCGAATCTATGGAGAAAGTCCATATAAGTCCCCAACTGATATGGGCGTTAATATGGCTGGAAAATGTATTATAGATGACGAGGCTTGTTGTGAAGCGTCTAGACAAGAAATTATTCGTCGTTACTTTGAAACTTTAGATAAGGTTGCTTGTGATACTGCAAAGCCATCTGAGTTAGATAAAGTCAAGCTTTTAATGAATCAAGCCGGAATATCTATAGAAGATAGAAAGGTAGTAGGAGCAGCCATTAATAGGGCTCATGAGACAGGTTGTGCTGCAGCCGCAATGGAACTTCCTGATGGCGCTATCATTACTGGTAAAAATTCCGATTTACTAGGGCCTTCTGCAGCGCTGATTTTAAACGCCATCAAGAAGCTTGCCGGAATTGAGAAGGAGATTCATGTAATTTCTCCACAGGCCATTGAGCCAATTCAGAAATTAAAAGTGAGTTACTTTGGCAATAAAAATCCTAGACTACACATTGATGAAGCATTGATTGCTCTATCCATTAGTGCAACTACAGATGCTAATGCAAAATTAGCGTTAGAGCAGCTGCCTAAGCTTCGTGGAACGCAGGTTCATAGCACGGTTAGGTTAGCTAAAGTAGATGCTAATATGTTTAAAAAATTGGGAGCTCAGCTCACAATGGCCTCTCTTGCATTAAAGAAAACTATTTAATAATAAAACTCCTATATTGAGATCTCTTTAAAAGATCTATATAGGAGTTTTTTCAACCACATAGTTTTTTATTTAATTAAATCCTTGATGACTTCTCCTGCAATAATTAGACCTGCTACAGAAGGAACAAAGGCGATACTACCTGGAGTTTGTCGTTTGCCGGATGCTTTTATATCAAGTTCTAAAGGTTTTAGTGGTAGTTCTTTTGAGTAAACAACCTTACATTTCTTTATACCCCTAGCCTTTAGCTCTCGTCGCATTACCTTGGCTAATGGACAAACAGAGGTTTTGTAGATGTCTGACACCTCAAACCTAGTGGGATCTAATTTATTGCCAGCTCCCATTGAACTTATAATTGGAGTGTTAACTTGATTACACTGCATAACGAGCTCAATTTTACCAGTCACAGTATCAATGGCATCCACTACGTAGTCATATTGGGAGAAATCAAATTCTTTTGCTGTTTCAGGTGTAAAAAAGCTCTGATAAGTATTAACTTTAGCCTCTGGATTAATGTCAAGAATTCTTTCCTTCATCACTTCAACCTTGTATTTCCCAATGGAAGAATGGGTAGCAATGATTTGGCGATTTATATTGGAGAGACAAACGGTATCATTGTCAATAATATCAAGTGTTCCTACACCACTACGGGCTAAGGCTTCTGTAACAAAACCTCCCACACCACCTACTCCAAAGACAGCTACTCTTAAGGAGGACAATTTATCTATGGCTTCTGGCCCTAATAGTAGGGCGGTACGCTCAAATTGATTATTCAACATGGTAACCTCATTTCTGTGGATAATTACTGTTACAAATGTCACCTCATGTGGATAACATTTCTATTTATGATTAGTATACCATAAATACGGAATCCTACAAATTAAATACTTTTTATTAATACCACTATTTAAAGTTATTTGCAATAGTTATGGGATAATTTGTAGATTTTTAAGAGTAGTGCTTAATACTATAGAATAATGATATACCTATAAATCTCCGATACTATAATAGAACTCTCTATTGATCTTAAGTAATTGTATTAAATATAAGTAGAATGAAATTTGGAGGTACATATGAATACACCATTGCTTACAAATCTGTTTTTAAATATAAAAGACACAATATATTATTTTCGAGTACAAGATTTCTTTCATGGACAGCAGACTCTAGATAAGGTAACGATGCAAATGAACGAACTTCTTACTGTTCAGCATGCAGAGAAGATGAGTGATGTAATCCAACCAATAACACAAGCACTTCAGAATATTTTTCATACCCAACAAAACAATGATACCGTATTACTTGCTGATTTACTGGAGATTCAGTTGTTGCCTTTATTTGATACTCTCTTACAGGAATCAATTTTATCTGCAAAGGAAGGAAATACCCATAATTACTTAGAGGAAAATTTAAAATATCTTAATAATAGTGAATTGGTTAATCAAATACGAGAACATGCAATTTCTTCTCAGTATTCTATTGAGCAAACTAACCTTGGCCTCTATACAGTTAAGTATAGCGGAGAGAAAACCCTATACTATCATTCTAATGTAAATCCCAAGGAAGACGGTAAATTATTTGCTTCCTATTATGGTAAAAACGATGTACTGTCCTATACAGTATTCGGTTTTGGAATGGGTTACCATGTAGAGGCACTATTAAACCATGACAGGCGCTATACAGTAGAGGTGATTGAAACCAATCTAGACATTCTAAAAAGTGCTTTCTCTTACTGTGATTTGGTTCCTATTTTATCGAATAAACGCTTTCAGCTTCGCTATTGTACATTAGATTCGATACAAAACTTACTGGCACCGGATTCTACGTTGTTGCTTCATTATCCATCCTATCAGGCATTAAAGGGTGGTCCAGTAAAAGAGGCATTGAATAATTATTTTATCTCTTTGAGTACAATGTATGGACAAGGGAATTTATTACTGTGGAATTTTTACGACAATATGCAATGGAAGGATTCCTGTGTGGATGAACTTTGCTCTGATTTTAAGGGGAAAGATATCATCTATGTGGGTGGTGGTCCTTCTTTAGAATACTGTATGGAGGAACTTTATACCAAATCTCTGTCCTCTAATCATATAATTATGTGTGCAAGCACGGTATATAGACACCTAATAGAGCATCACATTATCCCAGATTACGTTATTATGATTGATCCTCAGGAGCATATGATTCGCCATATTAAGGATATCCCAGAAACAAAAACGAAGATGCTTTATCTATGTACAGCAGCTTCTAATGCAGTGCAGGAATTTAAGGGAAAACGATATATTATTTTTCAAAAGGATTACCCAGATGCCAATAAATATGCAACAAGCAGAAACTATACATTATTTGAGACTGGTGGTTCTGTATCTACCCTAGCCATAGATCTCGCCATTCGATTTGGTTGCAGGCAGTTGATTACACTTGGTCTAGATCTTGGGTATACTGAGAATAAGACCCACTCATTTGAGAACTCGGCTACCTTAGATAAGCAATCCCTTTTGTACGTTAAGAGTGTTACTGGGGCGACTATACCAACTACTCGTGTCCTGAATTCGTATCGCCATTGGATTCAAAATAGGATTCGAGATAGTAGGGATATTTCTTTTGTCAATTTGTCCTGTGGGGCTGTTATTGAAGGCATGGAAAATCGAGTTTCTTGGTAAGGGTAAGTAGAAAGTGTTCTTATGATTTGTGTGATACAAAAGACCATATAATATAAGAAGAAAGACCTCTATACCTATGATAGATATAGAGGTCTTTTTTTATTATTCAGAATCTTTTTTCTCTCTGTATTTGATTGCAGCTCCAATAAAGCCTTTGAATAAAGGATGAGGTCTGTTTGGCCGAGATTTAAATTCGGGATGAGCCTGAGTAGCAATAAACCAAGGATGGTTTGGAAGCTCTATCATTTCTACAATTCGCCCATCTGGAGAGATGCCGGATAAGCACATACCTGCCTCCTCTAGATCCTCACGATAATAGTTGTTTACTTCGTAGCGGTGTCTATGTCGCTCTTCAATGAGATTACTATTGTAAACCTCTTGGGATCGAGAACCTTCTTTTAAAACACAAGGGTAGGACCCTAATCTTAAGGTTCCACCAATATCCTCTATGCCATCCTGCTCAGGCATTAAGTGAATGATTGGATGGGTGGTACTTGGATCTAATTCTGCACTATGTGCATCAGCAAAGCCCACAACATTACGAGCAAATTCTACTATAGCCATCTGCATACCGAGGCATAGTCCAAGGAATGGGATGTTGTTCTCTCTAGCGTATCGGATGGCTCCAATCTTACCCTCTACACCACGATTGCCAAATCCACCAGGGACTAATATACCACTTACATCCCTTAATAATTCAGTGATATTTTCTTCAGTGACTGTTTCAGAGTCAATCCACTTGATATTAATTGAAGCTCTATGAGCTACTGCTCCGTGTTTTAAAGATTCTACTACACTGATATAGGCATCATGAAGTTGTGTATATTTACCAACTAATGCTACAGTAACCTCTTTTTCAGGATTTTTAAGGTCATACACCATGGACTCCCAATCCTGTAGATTTGGCAAAGGACAGTCTATTTTTAAACATTCACAAACAATGTCTGCTAAGTGTTCCTTTTCCATAGCTAGAGGAGCTTCGTATAAAGTTTCCACATCAAGGTTTTGGATTACATGCTTGCTAGGAACATTACAGAATAAGGCTATTTTATCTTTTATGCCACCCTCTAGAGGAAGTTCAGTACGACATACAATAATGTCTGGTTGAATTCCCATTCCTTGTAGCTCCTTAACACTAGCCTGGGTTGGCTTCGTTTTCATTTCTCCTGAAGCACGTAAATAAGGGATTAAGGTTACATGAATTAAAATAGCATTTTCACGTCCGATGTCATGTTGAAATTGTCGTATGGATTCTAAAAATGGCTGACTTTCAATATCACCAACAGTACCACCAACTTCGATAATAGCAATTTCCTGCTTTTTACTTCCGTCATTACGATAGAAGCGGCTCTTAATTTCATTGGTTATATGGGGTATTACTTGAACAGTTCCTCCACCAAAATCACCACGACGTTCTTGGTTTAACACAGACCAGTAGATTTTACCAGTGGTTACATTGGAACGCTTGGTTAGCTTTTCATCAATAAAACGTTCATAATGTCCAAGGTCCAGATCAGTTTCTGCTCCGTCGTCTGTTACAAACACTTCCCCATGTTGCATTGGATTCATGGTACCTGGATCGATATTGATGTAAGGGTCAAATTTTTGCATGGTCACTGTATAGCCTCTAGACTTTAGTAGTCTGCCTAGGGAGGCTGCTGTAATGCCTTTACCTAGTCCTGAGACAACACCACCTGTTACAAATACATATTTTACAGCCATTCAAGTTCCTCCTTTATATATGAAATATTTAACTGGTTCAAAATAATCAAAAAAATATTATAACGTGGTCTATAAGGAAAATCTATACTTATTTGGGATTTGAAAAAAATTTCTAATTTTCTAAAGTTGGAAGAAGATTTCTATTAATGAAATTAAGTTAGAACTCTTCCTTGCTACATAAATATGGTGTTCACTGTTTAGACAAAATATTAGTATATCCTAGGAGAGAATGCTTAGAATATATAATAAAAGTTTATGATTCCTTCATACTTTCTCACGGAATTTTAAGAGTTTAGTCTATTGATTTATAAATGAGCTTTCATTATAATGGGAATAACTATTGGTTATAGAGAGTTTCTCCTTTTAAAGGATTTATTAGTGTATAAGAAGGTAAAACTAATATAGAGGAATGAAAACAAAGCAGAGGAGGCGTTGTATGGAAAATAACAATGGTAAAAATAATAAGCAAGATAATAGAAAACGTAATAACCGTAACAATATTATAATTGGTATTGTTATTACAGTTATTTTGTTTTTAATGTATACCTATATGAATCAAATGATTCAAGAAAGTACTTATAAAGAGCAAACTTACAAAGAGTTTGTGGTACAGCTAGAGGAGAATAAGATTAAGACAGTTACCGTATTGTCTGATCGTGTGGAGTATCAACTAACCTCACAGAAAGAGGATGACAAAAGCGTATATTACGCAGCTAGAATTTATGATGAGAATTTATTAGAGCGATTAAAGAGCTCCAAGGCTGAATATAAGGGTGAGATTACAAGCACCAGTTCAGGTATCATTAGTGCTATAGTCAGCTATATATTACCGATTGCCCTAATTTGGGTGGCATTTTGGTTTGTATTTAGAATGATTTCCCGTAACGGTGGGGGAATGATGGGAGTTGGGAAGAGTACCGCTAAGGTTTATATAGAGAAGGAAACAGGGGTTACTTTTGCTAATGTGGCTGGTCAAGAGGAAGCCAAGGAATCTCTTTCTGAGATGGTGGATTTTCTTCACAATCCTGCCAAATATACAAAGATTGGTGCAAAGCTTCCTAAGGGAGCATTGCTAGTAGGACCTCCTGGAACAGGTAAGACCTTACTTGCCAAAGCAGTTGCAGGGGAAGCAAAGGTACCATTTTTCTCCCTTTCCGGTTCCGATTTTGTTGAGATGTTTGTTGGTGTAGGTGCCTCTAGAGTAAGGGATTTGTTTAAGGAAGCCCAAGCAAAGGCTCCATGTATTATATTTATTGATGAGGTTGATGCCATTGGTAAGAGCCGTGACAGCCGCTATGGTGGTGGTAACGACGAACGTGAGCAAACCTTAAATCAATTGCTTTCTGAGATGGATGGTTTCGATTCCTCTAAAGGTCTTGTAATCTTAGCAGCAACGAACCGTCCAGAAGTACTTGACAAAGCCCTTCTTCGTCCAGGTCGATTTGACCGAAGAATCATTGTAGATAAACCTGATTTAAAAGGACGTAAGGATGTATTAAGAGTTCATGCTAAGGATGTATTAATGGATGACTCTGTAGATTTAGATGCTATAGCATTAGCTACTTCAGGTGCCGTAGGCTCTGATTTGGCCAATATGATAAATGAGGCTGCTATTATGGCAGTTAAGGATGGTCGTACTGCAGTTTCTCAGGCGGATTTATTTGAATCCGTAGAAGTTGTTATTGCAGGTAAGGAGAAGAAGGACCGTATCCTTGGAAAAGAAGAGAAGCGAATTGTTGCTTATCATGAAGTTGGTCATGCTTTGGTAACAGCTCTTATTAAAGAAGCTGAGCCGGTTCAGAAGATTACCATTGTACCTCGTACTATGGGATCTCTTGGTTATGTAATGCAGGTACCAGAGGAAGAGAAATACTTGATGACGAAGGAAGAGATGTTAACTCGTATTACTACTTTGTTTGGTGGACGTGCTGCAGAGCAGATTATATTTAACAGTGTGACTACGGGAGCCAGTAATGATATCGAGAAGGCTACTGAGCTTGCGAGAGCAATGGTTACTCAGTATGGTATGACGGAGGAATTCGGACTTGTATGTCTAGAAACAGTAGAAAGTAAGTATTTAGATGGACGTACCGTAATGAATTGTGCAGATTCAACAGCTAGCCAAGTAGACAAAGTAGTAATGAATCTTTTAAAGGAATGCTATAAGAGGGCTGAAGAGCTTCTTAGTAGTAATAAAGAAGTGTTGGATAAGATTGCTGCCTTCCTTTATGAGAAGGAAACCATTACTGGTAAAGAGTTTATGGATATTTACCACGAGGTAACAGGAGCAAATGAAAAGAGTGAGGATACTCTAACCATAGAGTTAAAAAAGGAATCTGTAGAACAAGTGGAAGAACAACCTGTTGAAGAATCTTTAGAGAATTCTGAAGAATTGAATAAATAGGAATATTAGGAGATGACTAGTAGCAAGCCTTATGGAATGTTACTAGTCATGCTTGTATCCTCAGGAGCTAGACAGAAGCAATGTGAGGATTTAAGGGAGAAGAAAAGCTATGTTTGATATTGAAGAAGAACTGAAAAAACTTCCTGCTAAGCCAGGAGTTTATATCATGCATGATAAAAAAGATGAGATTATCTATGTAGGTAAGGCCATTAGCTTAAAGAATCGTGTCCGTCAGTATTTTCAAAGTAGTCGTAACCTAACGCCTAAGATTGTGCAGATGGTGTCTAGAATCGACCATTTTGAATACATTATTACAGATTCAGAGCTAGAAGCTCTAGTTCTTGAATGTAATCTGATTAAAGAGCATCGACCAAAATATAATACCATGCTAAAGGATGACAAGAGCTATCCTTTTATTAAGGTAACAGTGCAGGAGGACTATCCTAGAATTCTATTTGCTAGGGACATGAAGAAGGATAAGGCAAAGTACTATGGACCATATACTAGTGCTACTGCTGTAAAAGATACCATTGAACTAATACGTAAAATATTCAAGTTAAGAACGTGCAATCGAAACTTACCTCGGGATATTGGGAAGGAAAGAGCATGTCTTTATGCCCATATCGGACAATGTGATGCTCCCTGTCAGGGAAGTATTAGTGTAGAGGACTATAGAAAAAATGTGGAGCAGGCAATGGAAATGCTCAACGGTAACTTTAAGCCTGTAATCGAGATGCTTACCGAGAAGATGCAAAAAGCATCTGCTGAATTTGCTTTTGAAGAGGCAGCAGAATATCGGGACCTAATCAATAGTGTTAAATTTGTACTGCAAAAGCAGAAAATCACCTCTTCTGATCAAGAGGATAGAGATATCATTGCTTTTGCCAGAGCCATGGATGAAGCTGTGGTACAGGTGTTTTTTATTCGGAGTGGAAAGCTTATTGGACGGGAGCATTTCCGTCTTACTGGAGTGGAGCATATCACAAGAAGTGAAGTAATGACAAGTTTTGTGAAACAGTTTTATGCAGGGACCCCATTTGTACCAAAGGAACTATTTTTACAAGAGCCGGTGGAGGACAAAGAGGTTATGGAGCAATGGCTTACGGCTAAGAGAGGTCAGAGAGTCTATATTCGTGTGCCACAAAAAGGGGAAAAGGAACGGTTGGTGGAGCTTGCAGCCAAGAATGCTTCTTTAGTTCTGCAGCAGGACTCTGAACGTATTGCTAGAGAAGAGAAAAAAACCATTGGTGCAGTAAAGGAAATTGCAGACTTACTTGGTCTAGATAACATAAATCGCATGGAATCCTTTGATATCTCAAATACAAATGGTTTCGAGAACGTTGGTTCTATGGTGGTGTTTGAAGCAGGAAAACCAAAACGTAATGACTATCGAAAATTCAAGATGAAATGGGTAAAGAGTGCCGATGACTATGCTTGTATGCATGAGGTGCTTACTAGACGACTAAGCCATGGAATTGAGGAAACCAAAGAGTTGACACAGAAAGGCATTTCCTTAGATACAGGGAGCTTTACTAGGTTCCCAGATCTGATTTTAATGGATGGTGGTAAGGGCCAGGTGAATATCGCTTTAAAGGTAATGGAGGAGCAAGGCATTAATATACCAGTCTGTGGTATGGTAAAGGATGATAACCACAGAACGAGAGGACTATTCTATAATAACATTGAATTACCTATTGACCAAAGAAGTGAGGCATTTAAGCTGATTACTAGAATTCAGGATGAAACACATCGATTTGCTATTGAGTATCATCGAACTCTTCGTTCCAAAGCACAGGTACATTCTGTGTTAGATGATATTGAAGGAATCGGACCTACTAGAAGAAAGGCGTTAATGAAGTATTTTAAAGGTATTGAAGAGGTGAAAGAAGCATCTATAGAGGAACTTATGCAAGTGCCTAGTATGAACCAAAAAAGTGCGGAGCAGGTTTATCGATTCTTTCATTAATAAAGGAAGAAGATGACTTATTCCATTGCGAGTATTTGGGAAATGTGGTAGAATTATCTTACATTTTGCGCTTGTGAATTTCGTAAATAAAAAGAACTCTTTATATAGAAAGGTCGGATTAAATGCATTCAGTGGCGTTAACAAAACTAATTGACAAAATGAATCTGGAGAATTGTACACCTGAAATTGATACCAATGAAATTCAGATTACTCAGACAGATGTAAATCGTCCAGCACTTCAGTTGGCAGGTTTCTTTGATTACTTTGACTCAAATCGTATTCAGGTTATTGGAAATGTAGAAAATACGTATATGCAGAAGATGTCACATGACCATGGCGTTAAAATCTTAAGTCGTATTTTCGAGTATAAGATACCTTGTATCGTGTTTTGTCGTGGGATTGAAGTAGATGATGCTTATATACAGTTAGCCAAAAAGTATAGTATTCCAATACTGAAAACCAAGCGTTCTACCTCCTCTTTTATGGCAGAGGTAATACGTTGGCTTAATGTAGAACTTGCTCCAATGATATCTATTCATGGTGTATTGGTAGATGTTTTTGGAGAAGGTGTTATGATTATGGGAGAAAGCGGTATTGGTAAGAGTGAGGCTGCTTTGGAATTAATTAAGAGAGGACATCGTTTGGTATCCGATGATGTAGTAGAGATTCGCAAGGTTAGTGATGATACTTTAATTGGTTCTGCTCCAGATGTCACTAGACATTTTATCGAGCTAAGAGGCATTGGTGTTATTGATGTTAAGACATTGTTTGGTGTGGAAAGTGTAAAGAATACACAATCTATAGATTTAGTAATTAAGCTAGAGGAATGGAATAAGTCAGCAGAGTATGATCGACTTGGGTTAGAAGAGCAATACACAGAGTTTTTAGGGAATAAAGTAGTTTGTCATTCGATTCCTATCCGTCCTGGTCGTAATCTAGCTATTATATGTGAATCAGCAGCTGTTAATTACCGTCAAAAGAAGATGGGTTATAATGCAGCAAGGGAGCTTTACAATCGCGTTACAAGTAATCTTATGAAGAAATAAAATGAACAAGGGTATTAGGAGGATAATATATGTACTGTGCAGGAATTGACATCGGCGGAACCACTGTAAAGATTGGTATTTTTACTGTGGAAGGTGATATAGTAGAGAAGTGGGAGGTTCCTACTCGTAAAGAGAACAACGGAGAAAGTATCTTGTCAGATGTTGCGGAATCTGTACTAGCTAAGATGGAGAAGCATGGCATAACTAAGGAACAGATGAAAGGAATTGGCATTGGGGTACCAGGTCCAATCCTTGAAGATGGCACAGTATTAAAATGTGTTAATTTAGGTTGGGGTGTATTTAACGTAGCCGAGGAAGTTAAGAAATTAACAGGAATTACAAATGTTAAGGTTGGAAATGATGCTAATGTAGCTGCCTTAGGTGAGATGTGGAAAGGTGGAGGAAAGGGCTTTAAAAGCCTTGTTATGATTACTCTTGGAACAGGAGTTGGGGGAGGAGTTATTCTTAATGAAAAAATTCTTACTGGCTCCAATGGTGCTGCAGGAGAGATTGGCCATTTAGTAATGCGAATGGAAGAACCAGACACATGTGGTTGTGGTAAAAAAGGTTGCTTAGAGCAATATGCTTCTGCCACTGGTATTGTAAAGGAAGCAAAACGTGCATTATCTCGTGTAACAACACCATCTTCACTTAGAGAGATAGAATCACTTACAGCAAAAGATATTTTTGACCATGCTAAACAGGGGGATGCTTTGGCTAAGGAGCTAGTGGAGAATCTAGGGAATTACTTAGGACTTGCTTGTTCTCATATTGCGCAAATCTTGGATCCAGAAGCCTTTGTTATTGGGGGTGGAGTATCTAAAGCAGGAGCTATTTTAATAGACGTTATTGAGAAAAATTATAATGATAATGTAATGTTTGCTTTAAAAGATAAACATTTTTGTCTAGCTACGTTAGGCAATGACGCTGGTATTTACGGCTCTGCCCGCTTAGTATTAGAATAAAGTAACCAAAAACTGTTGTATGGTAGTGTATTTTATCGTGCAACAGTTTTTTCGTATTACTTTCTGCCTTTTAGGTTATAAGGTTGATTTCGTGTAAAAGGTATTGTATGATAACAATAAATTGCTTGTTAAAATAATTTAGGGCAAGTAGATTTATAATAGTATAAACGGTGTCAGTTTCATATACTAGCACTATAGAAATTATGGAAATTAGGTAGGACTATGGATAGAGTAATAAAAGAAAAACTAGGTGAAATTGTAGGAGAAGAGAATGTACTGATAGAGGAGCCTATGATGCTTCATACCACCTTTCGTATAGGAGGACCAGCAGATTATTATGTTACCCCAGATTCTCCAGAACAGATTTCTCTCACGATACTGTTTTGCAAACAGAATAATCTGCCATATTATATTATAGGAAATGGAAGTAATCTTCTGGTTGGAGATTATGGATATCGAGGTGTGATTATTCAGGTGGCTGACCACTTTAATAAGGTAACTTTTGAAAAGCTTGAAGGTGGAAAATATAGAGTTACATCTGGAGCTGGTATTCTTCTTAGTAAGCTAGCAGCTACTATTGCAAGACAGGGGTTAACTGGCTTTGAATATGCTTCTGGGATACCGGGAACCTTAGGCGGAGCAGTGGCAATGAATGCTGGAGCTTACGGTGGTGAGATTAAAGATAATATTATAAGTGCTACTGTAATTAGTGAGGATGGAGTAATACGTATACTGACCAAGGAAGAATTAGAGCTTGGGTATCGTACTAGTATCATTCAGAGAAAAGATTATGTTGTCTTAGAAGCAGTATTCGAGTTTTTTGAAGGAGATCCAGAACAGATAAAAGCAAAGACAGAAGACTTATCCACTAGAAGAAGGGAAAAACAGCCTTTAGAGTATGCTAGTGCAGGTAGTACCTTTAAACGCCCAGAAGGCTATTTTGCTGGGAAGTTAATTATGGATAGTGGATTACGTGGGTTTAAAGTGGGGAATGTCATGGTTTCCGACAAACATTGTGGATTTGTTATTAATACAGGTGGTGGTACAGCCACAGAAGTAGTGACATTGATTGATGAGGTGCAGCGCAGAGTATTTGAACAGTTTGGGGTTAACCTAGAACCAGAGGTTCGCTTGATAGGACAGTTTTCAAAAGAAACTTAAAAGACAAGTAAAAAGTCTTTGAAAGGGAAGGATTGCTATGAGGTTTATTATGGTAACAGGCATGTCTGGTGCCGGCAAAAGTTCAGTGCTTAAGATGCTAGAGGATATGGGGTATTTTTGTGTAGACAATCTTCCTATTCAGCTAATACTAAAGTTTGCACAACTAACAGCAGAGAGTTCAGCTAATATCGATAAGGTTGCATTGGGTGTTGACATTAGAAGTGGACAAAATCTTCACAGTTTGGAGGAAATTCTAGAGGAACTGTCGGAAGCCAATATTGAATATGAAATTCTATTTTTAGATGCCAGTACAGAGGTCTTGGTGAAGCGATATAAAGAGACAAGACGAACTCACCCTCTTGCAAGAGAGGGTAGAGTGGATAAGGGCATAGAACTTGAACGAACAAAGTTAGAATTTTTGAAAAAGCAAGCAGATTATATTATTGATACCAGTATGCTTTTGGTCCGTGAACTAAAGGGTGAGATAGATAAGATATTTTTAAGTAAAGAGAAGTATGGAAATTTCTATATTACGGTCTTATCCTTCGGCTTTAAATATGGAATTCCTACAGACTGTGACTTGGTGTTTGATGTTCGTTTTTTACCAAATCCATACTATGTGTCAGAACTTAAGGCAATGAGTGGAAATGATGAACCGGTAGCAAGCTTTGTTATGAAAACACCGGCAGCTACGGAATTCTTAGTTAAACTAGAGGATATGATACAGTTTTTAATTCCAAATTATATTCTAGAAGGCAAAAATCAATTAGTCATTGGTATCGGTTGTACAGGCGGAAAACACCGCTCTGTAACCTTGGCTAATGAAATAACCAATCGTTTATCTAAGTTATCCTATGGTGTGAAAGCAGAACATAGGGATATAGAAAAGGATGCGCTTAGAAAGAAATAGAGGGGATATAGATGTCATTTTCGAAGGAAGTAAAGGAAGAATTATCAAAACAATATAGCAGGGGGCGTCATTGCCAAATTGCAGAGATTGCCGCCATTATAAGCTTATGTGG
>JAEZGY010000025.1 GCA_023416695.1 Bacillota bacterium
GATACTTATCAAGTCTAAAATATCTTAACTTATCCTTAAAGCTACGAAGAAACGAGTGAATAATATACATAACTTACTCCTCTTTTCTTGTATTGATTTACCTTGTTTTCAAGGTTACTTCATTATATCATTCCAAAAAACGTTGTCAATAATTCCTAAATATTTTAGGAAGAAGTACTAGTTACTTATTTGTGTTACAATTGTAGTATTCTACTTATTTAACAATAATTTTTATAAATTTTTAAAATTTTTGTGCATATTTTATATTGTTAATTTAATAAAGTATTAACGATTTATTACATATAATGAATTTGATTTTTTCAGTTATATTAAATTATTATCTTATTTTTTATAACTAGTGTATTAATTATCTGTAAATATAAATTTGTAATCTGTATTTACAGATAATTTATCTGTTAAAATCAGCACTACTACCTTATATTCAGCTAAAAAGAGTACAAGGTATTTTAGATTTATGTAATATTTTTGCAACATTTCAAGTCACAAAAAAACTCCCTTTCCAACACAATTTTTGCTTGAAAGAGAGCCATATTTAATAGGGCAATTCTATTATAAACTTTGTATTTCCATCTTCACTGATTGCTGTTATCTCACCATTATGCATTTTAATAATTGATTTTGCAATTGCAAGTCCTAAGCCAGTACCTCCTGTAGCCTCAGACCTAGAGGACTCTACTCTATAGAACTTATCAAAGATGTATGGCAAATCCTTTTTTGGGATTTCTACGCCATCATTAGTAATCACAATTTTTGCCACATTAGAATAGGCAATTAACTCAATGCTTATCTTTTCTCCACGTTTTGTATACTTCACTGCATTACTAATCAGGTTTGCTACAGCTCTAGCTAATAGACTGCCATCCGCTTCTATCTCTAACTGCTTCGCCTTAATCAGCAGTTCATAGTCAAGCCCTGAATCTTGAAAACTTGGATAGAATTCTTCCACCATTTGCTCAAGAAGCTTAACCAAATCCAATTTACGCTTTAAAACTTTAACTTCCCCAGAAGTAAACTTTGTATAACTAAATAAGTCATCTATCATATTCTCTAAGCGTTTGGATTTTTCATAAGCAATAGAAAGAAATCTTGTTCTATCCCCTGAATCAGCTTTATCCTCTTTTGCTAAATCAAGATATCCTATAATAGAAGTAAGGGGTGTTCGTAGATCATGGGCTACATTGGTTATCAGCTCGTGCTTTAACTCCTCATTTCTTCGCTCATTTTCCATCATATCACTAATATCGCCTGCCATCTTGTTAATAGAGGCAGCAATAACAGCAAACTCGTCCTCATTTTTCACACGTATTCTAGTGTTAAAATTGCCCCCCGCTATAACCTTAATCCCATCCGATATCTCATATAAATAGTTGGAAAAACGTCTTGTTAACATTAAGAAGTAGATAACAAACAGTAACATACCAACTACCACACCGATTAGTAAAGTGATGAGAAGATAATCTCTATTAATGCTAAGAACGGAAGTTAGGGAATGAGTCAAACCAGTTGTTGACGAACCGTCTAGAAAACTAATTTCATTCTCTATGGGCGTATTGGATAAGAGGTTAATAGCCTCAGTCAAGCTAATCCCACGATCTCCTGCAAGATTCAGCCCTTCAATTAAGATTTTTATATAGTAAATAAGACAATATAGTATAACTTCGGTCACTAAGGTATAAAGAAGACTCATAATACTATACAATATAATTTCAAATCGAAAACTTTTAAATACACTTCTTCTATTTTTCAATCTTGTATCCCACTCCCCATACTGTCCGTATGATTTCAGCATTTCTAGGATCCATCTCTATCTTTTCTCGTAAACGTCTGATATGTACCATAACAGTATTATTGGCTTCAAACATTTTTTCATTCCATACCGATTCAAAGATCTCCTCTGTGCTAAATACCTTTCCCAAATTTGTGGCTAATAGGTATAAAATATCAAATTCAATTGGCGTAAGCTTAACTTCCTTATCATACGCAATGACACGATGTGCCTCTTTGTTAATGGTAATGTGTTCAATATTAATATCCTTGTCCTCATTGACCACCTCATGTGTAGCTGGATTTAGTTTGATATAGCGTCTTAATTGGGATTTCACCCGGGCTGTTAGCTCTAATGGATTAAATGGTTTAATAACGTAATCATCAGCGCCAGCCCCTAATCCTTTAATTTTATCCAAGTCGGAAGATTTTGCGCTTAGAAAGATAATTGGAATCATACTTTTCTTACGAATTCTCCTACACAATTCTAACCCATCCATCCCTGGCATCATAATATCCAATATTGCCAGTTTAATGTTCTGATTCTCTAAGATCTTTATCCCCTCTTCTGCACTATTTGCAATAAAAACCTGATAACCATCTGACACTAAATGTATCTCAACTAGTTGTGCTATCTCCTTATCGTCATCCACTACTAAAATTCCCATATTATCCATAATCCACCCCACTCATCAGTATTTATGATTGCTTTATATACTTACTCCTATCATATATAAAAGAAATAGACCTAAGAAAAGAAATCCATTAATGAATGCCCCTAAAACCGGGAACACACGAAATACATCCTTTTTACGCATTGAGAAAATGGATATTACAAAAGCAGCCAATGCCAGTAACATTACCCAAAAGCTTATAATTCCTAGAATAAGTGGACCATCTCCCCCTGACTTACTAGAATAAAAGCTGAGTACACATATCGTTATAAAGATAATGACACCTATAATAACCGCTAAAATAGCTTCCACTGGATGCTTTTTATTGGTAAACATATAGCTACCTTTTTTCTTTTGATACTCCATGCTTTACAAATCTCCTTTTCCATATAAAATAACAGATACGATAAATAATGTATCCAAGGATTCCTCCAATGGTATTTAAAATGATATCATCTATATCATAGCTTCCGACTCTTGTTATGAGCTGTATTAACTCTATAAACAAAGAAAACTCAAAACTGACAAGGGTTACATAAAGTATTCCCCTCTTCTTGTTATTAAGCACCGGAAGTAAAAAGCCAAATGGACAAAAGGCAAAAATATTGCCTGCGATATTTACCATAAAACTTTCAACACCAATGATTTCTCTATATTTGATAAATCTTGTTATCTCATGAAACGGAATAATATTATAGCTATAGTCTTGTCGAGATGTCGTTCTTCCAAACTTATCTGAGAAAAATAAAAAATAAAATAATAGTATTATATATATAATAAAGCACACTTCTAGCAGTAGCTTCGTCCTTTTTCTTGCCTTGTTAGTCAAAATATTCACTCCATAAAAATCACAATTCACAAAGACGTCATAAATCACCTGCTACTAAACTTACATTTTTGCCAATCTATATTTTACTGGATATTCATCCTCAATAGTGACAACTTGTCCTTTTTGCACAAGTTCCTTCATGATTTCTTCTAAATTCAATCGATTAATAGTACCTAATTCCCTATGCTTATTAAGCATCTCTAGCATACTGACTGGTTCTGTCTCACTCAAAAGACATTCTATCAGCTTCATCTTGTTCTCTTCTCTGTAATAGGATACAGTCTTAGCTATATCATCTGCCTCCTGCTTATCAACCTTAATTTGAGATAGGGCTTGTTTCTTCGGTGGCTCAGTTATTTTCATCACTTTCTCTTTATCATGCTCCAAAAGAGCCTGCTTTTCCTTTTGAATATCTCTAGTAATATTCCAACCTAAGTTAATTCTATAGTAATCTAGAGAACCCTCCATTGCAATAACAATAATTCTCTTAATTAATAATTGATCAATAGCCTCTAAAACAATCTTTCTTACTCTTCCATGACGTATACAAAAATGTATGATACTATCCTGATGCTTTATAGATCCATTGTCTCTTATCATATAACGTATAATATCTAGCTCACATTCTCTAGTTGCAGAGATATTTTTATTTGAGGAACATGCTTCTACATAGGCCTTATAATTGCCTACAATCCTATCATATTGCATAATACCACGTTCTGTACGCCGATCTCTCTGCCATTGCTTCTCTGCCTTTTCTAGCGTATCTACTACACTAGAATTATCTATCATAGTACGTTCTTTTGTTAGTGGCTCTTCACTGAATCTATTGCTAAAATCAATCCAATCTTCTAATTCAGTAGCGGATAGATGGGTGTTCACCTGCTTCAAAGTCTTTTTTCTTTTAAAAGAGGTAAAACACCCTCGTCTACCAAGCGCTACGATTACAAGCACTAGAAGGAATATACTCTCACTAATAGTAAAAACCATTAGTGCCCATGTTGTATGCAGTATAACAGCGGTAATTATAAAACAAATTAAAATAATACTTTCTAGGATGATAACTCCATAGAGGAATCTCCTGTCCATCCCATATTTGTTTCCCCTCATTTATACTCCCACCTTATTATATAATAGAACCCCATTATACCATGATTTACAAATATTTCAAACAGCTAATAAATATGCTTTAAATAATTATTTTCTCTGCTCAATTCCTGCTGCTTCTAATGCTTTTATTATTTTATCCATAACTGGAGTAACATCCTTATCCTCTAGTGTTCTATCCTTTGCCTTAAAGCTGATAGTATATGCAACTGATTTATAGCCTTCAAGAATCTGACTACCCTCATAAACGTCAAATAAATGATAGCTATCAAGGAATTGTCCACCATTCTTACGAATAATTGCCTCGATATCCCCAACCATAACCTCTTTTTTCACCATTAAGCTAATATCTCGGGTAACAGATGGGAACTTGGTAACGCCTTCATACTTTCTGTCAAATGTAGCTCTCTCCACAACCTGAGGCATATCAAGAACTGCTACATAAGCGCGATCTCCTATAGAGTAGTTATCAAGTACCTTAGGATGAACCTCTCCCATATAACCAAGCTCTATTCCATCATAAATGATGGTGGCCTGACGTCCAGGATGTAAGAAGTTCTTTCCGGCCTTTGGATTATAAGTCACCATTTGCTTCATTCCAACCTTCATAAGGAATTCTTCCACAACCCCCTTTAGGTCGAAGAAATCCCCTTGTCCATACATTCCAAGGCTAAACTGCATTCTTTCATCAGGAAGTTCTGTCAAAGGAAGGGCTTTTGGTAAATAGATATTAGCAATCTCATAGAGACGAACATCTTTATTTCTGTGATTATAATTGGTGCTAAGAGAAGTTAACATACCGTTTAGTGGAAGGGTTCTCATAATGGAATAGTCCTCACCTAATGGGTTACTAATGGTAACTGTTTCTCTTAACTTGTCCTCTTTATCAATTAGTAGCTTATCAAACACTTTTGGGCTTTCAAAAGAGTAGTTCATACTTTCATTAAACCCAAACTGCTCTGCTACATCTCTTGCTACATTTTCAACACGTTGTTTAAAGGATAACTTACCTGCCATAGCCTCTCCAGATGGAAGAGTCACAGGAATCTTATCATAACCGAAAAATCTTGCCACCTCTTCTGCAAGATCAGCCATGCATTCTAAATCCTGCCTCCAGGTTGGTACAATCACTTCTGAAGTGGTTTCATCATAGCTCAAATCAATTTTCTTAAAATAAGCAATCATTTGCTCCTCGGAAATGTCGGTACCTAGTAATTTATTGATCTTATCTGGACAGAAAGCCACTCTCTTAGGTTCTCTCTTTTCTGGATATACGTCTACCATTCCACCAACTACTTCACCACAACCAAGCTCTACAATCAGCTGACAAGCGCGGTTAATTGCTTCCTTCGCTGTATTAGGATCAAGTCCCTTTTCGAACTTCGCAGAAGCGTCTGTTCTTAAACCAAGCTTTTTACTGGAAATACGAATATTGGTACCATCAAAGCAAGCTGCCTCAAATAATACTGTTTTAACGTCATCAGTAATTTTGGAATTCTCTCCACCCATGATTCCAGCAATACCAACTGGCTTATCTGCATCACAAATCATAAGGATGGAAGAATCAATGTTCCTCTCCTGTTCATCTAAAGTAGTAAAGATCTCTGAATCCTTACCACGACGAACAACTATCTTCTTCCCAGCAATGGTATCCAAGTCATAAGCATGCATAGGCTGACCAAACTCTTCCATTACGTAATTTGTAATATCCACTAGATTATTAATCGGACGGATACCACAGGCTGCCAATCTCTTTTGCATCCAAACTGGGGATGGTCCAATCTTAATATTCTTTACAACACGACCAATATATCTTGGGCAAAGATCTGTAGCCTCTACCTCTACAGAGATATAGTCAGAAGCCTTTTCATCATTTTCTTTCACTGTAACTACTGGAGGATGAAACTCTTTATTAAAGGTAGCAGCTGCCTCTCTAGCAAGACCAATAATACTGAAGCAGTCTACACGATTGGAAGTAATCTCATACTCGAAAACAACATCTTTAAATCCAAGTACCTCTGCTGCGTTGGCACCGATTTCCACATCTTTATATGCCTCATTGTCGCTAAGGATATAGATTCCTCTATCAGGAGCGTCTGGATAATAATCCTTGGAAGAGCCAAGTTCTTCGATGGAGCACATCATGCCAAAAGACTCAATCCCTCTAAGCTTACCCTTCTTAATCTTGGTACCACCTGGAACCTTATTACCATCATGATCAGTAGCAACACGTCCACCATCTAAAACAACAGGAATCACATCTCCCTCTTTTACGTTAGGAGCACCAGTAACAATCTGAACTACTTCTCCGTCTTTACTTACTTGCACCTGACAAACAATTAATTTATCTGCATCTGGATGCTTCTCTATCTTTAAAATCTTACCTACTACAATCTTTTCTAAATTCTCATCTAATTGTTCAAAGCCTTCTACTTTAGAGCCTGACATTGTCATTGCATCTGTATATTCCTGTGCAGTTACGTTTAAATCAGGTACATAGGCTTTAATCCATGATATAGGTGTATTCATTCTTCCTACCTCCAATTATTCTGATTAAAACTGTTTTAAGAAACGGTAATCGTTTTCATACAATAGTCTCATATCATCAATTTCATATTTTAGTAGCGCAATACGCTCCAGGCCAACACCAAATGCAAATCCAGTGTATTCTTCTGGATCAATACCAGACATTCTCAAAACATTAGGGTGAACCATACCACACCCTAAGATTTCAATCCAACCTTCTCCTTTACAGAAACGGCATCCTTTACCACCACATTTAAAGCAGGATACATCCATTTCTGCACTTGGCTCTGTGAATTGGAAATGGTGAGGTCTAAATTTTACTTTCGTTTCTTCACCAAATAATTCTGCAGCAAACTGTGCTAATGTTCCCTTTAAATCAGCAAAGGTTATATTCTTATCTACAACCAAACCTTCTACTTGATGAAAACTTGGACTATGGGTAGCATCTACCTCATCAGAACGGAATACTCGTCCTGGAGCAAGCATACGAATTGGGATTCTTCCCTTCTCCATCTCATGAATCTGAGTAGAAGAAGTCTGAGAACGCAACAAAATATTATTATTAATATAAAAAGTATCTTGTTCATCCTTGGCTGGATGGTTAGCAGGAATATTTAAGGCTTCAAAATTATAATAATCATATTCTACCTCTGGGCCTGTAACAACCTCATATCCCATACCAATAAAGATACGTTCAATCTCTTCAAGTGCAATAGTGTTCGGATGACGATGTCCTACCATAGGCTTCTTAGCAGGCAAGGTAACGTCAATCGTTTCACTTTTAAGCTTCATTTCTAAGACTGCTTTTGCAAGCTGGGCTTTCTTCTCTTCCATTGCCCTTTCAATCTTTTCTCTTGCATCATTTACTAACTGGCCAACTAGTGGTCTGTCCTCAGGAGCCACATCCTTCATTGATTTTAATACAGAGGTCAATTCACCCTTTTTCCCTAGGAAAGCTACTTTAATCTCACTTAACTTATCCAATTGTTCAGAAGCATTGATTTGTGCTAATGCCTCATCCATGATTTTTTGCAATTTTTCTTTCATGGTGTTCTCCTTTCTTCTTTACAAGCTTTGATGCACGGGTCGCGGGCGCTTAAGATTTCTTGCGTGCAAGCACGCCTGAAACCCTCACTTTGCCTTCTTTCACACCCGTACATCGCGGCTTCGCCTCGATGCACGGGTCGCGGGCGCGCTCAGGTTCTTAACGAGCAAGCTCTCTAAGAACCCTCACTTTGCCTTCGCGCAAAAAAATCCCTGACCGGACGAATCCGATCAGGGACGACTATTGTTAATCCGCGGTACCACCCTAATTTCTATTATGGCATTGGCCATATAGACTCTTTTGTCTGCATAACGCGC
The DNA here is from genome assembly GCA_023416695.1 of Bacillota bacterium. Taxonomy (GTDB): domain Bacteria; phylum Bacillota; class Clostridia; order Lachnospirales; family Lachnospiraceae; genus KM106-2. The sequence goes on from JAEZGY010000025.1 coordinate 8,284, forward strand.
AGCAAACGACATATCCTACCATCTAAGACTTCAGATATACAGCTCCAGTGGGAAAGTAAATTATCCATTGAACATAAGGAAGCTTACAGCCGGCGGCTTCCTCTCTCTGTATGAAATCGATAATCCAAATAGTTGCATTTAATTACAACTACACACACCTTCATCGCTTTTAAACATATACTAATGCTTATTTTATCACAATTTATGCCTCTGTCAACCCATTAGATGTGGTTTATCCTTTGAAATTAAAGGCCAAATCTCTGATTTTCTACTAAATATTCTTGTCTTCCTAAAGAATTAGTCATTTCTATATTAAAATACCTTTTTTAGTTATATAATAAAAGTAAGGAACAAACACGAGGTGCTTATTATGATAAAAAAACTCTATCACATCATACTAGATATTACACATAAATTGCAGCGGGATTATGTTGCTGTTTACTCTGCCCAGGCTGCTTTTTTTATCATATTGTCCTTTTTCCCATTTATTATGTTTTTGTTGACCCTAATTCATTACCTGCCTATTCAGGAATATGTAATGATGAAAACCTTTAATGACATGTTACCCAAAGCACTAAATTCCTATATTGTTCTTGTAATCAGTGAAATCTATAATCATTCCTCAACCACAATCATTTCTGTTACAGCACTTACCGCCCTATGGTCAGCCTCCAAAGGATTCTTAGGCTTGGTTCGTGGACTGAACAGTGTATATGATATTAATGAGACAAGAAATTACTTTAAGCTTCGTTTTATCTCGGCTCTTTATACTTTGGGATTCACAATTCTATTAATTTTAACCTTGATTTTTTTGGTATTTGGTAACCAGCTATATCTATGGATAGAAAATCGTGCCCCAGGATACATTGATGTAGCCCTTTTGATTATCTCCTTAAGGGCCATTATCACACTGCTTTTACTTACCTTTTATTTTGAACTTATGTTTATCGTCATACCAAATAGGAAAACAACCATTATGTCGGAGCTTCCAGGTGCTTTGTTAACCGCTTCAGGATGGCTTGGTTTTTCCTATCTTTACTCTTTTTATATCGATAACATGGGTAACTTTAGCTCAACCTATGGAAGCTTAACAGCTATCGTTTTGTTAATGTTATGGGTTTACTTTTGTATGTATATTCTTTTTATTGGGGCAGAAATTAATGCTTATCTAAAGGATAAAAACTTTCTAGTAAGATTACACAAAGGGTCGGCAAAATAACTTGCCAGCCCTTTTAATGTATAGGAATTTGTTCTATTATTTAATAGATATAACCCAATACTATACCACTGTAAAAATGCTTTAGTATGGTCTCATAATCCTTTCCCTGTTTCACCAGTGCCTTTACTCCATTCTGACTCATTCCTACTCCATGACCATAACCTCCACCATATAAGGTTACTTCTGTATTCTTCTTGTTGGTTTCAATTACAAAGAAGGTACTAGGTAGTAAACTAAGATTTGAAATGGTACTACCATCTAATCTATTTATTGTATCATAGGTTGGACTTAATAATTGACGAATGAAAGATTCTGATTTCACCTTCACCGTATTCTTAGTCCCTACTATGATTAACTCTGTAACCAAACCACTTTTCTGCCTTTTGGAAACATTAATAGATTTAATTTCTCCAACTGTAGAAATATTCTTTTCTTTGTATTTCCCTGAGTTATCTTTTGTTAGTACATAGGCTGGATTGCTTCGATATAGAGAAGAAAGATTAGCATCCACCATCTTCTTTAAGTCCTCCTTAGCTATGGATACATTCCAACGATACCATGGAAACTCTTTTTCGTAAGCATCCTCTCCTGTACTGGTAATAAATTTCTTAAAGACTGTTTCATCAGAATAGTCAATATCCTTGGTCAAATCAGAACCCTGGTACTTACCAGTCAGATATGGAAGCTTTATATTACTAGACCAAACATAGTCTACGTCTGCTGTTATGCCACAAGAGGTTGAAAAATAATAGGCAAATACCACTTCATTATCGTACTGCAACACCTGTCCATACGTATCTTTTACAGCTTCTATCGATAGTTTGTTTTCCTGTTGATTGTTATACACCTGATACTGGGTACTGTCATCCACATGAGCCCCATATTTACTTAAACTGTTGGCAATGAGATGATTATATGCATAGCTTCTAGCACACACGGCTTGCACTTTCAGCGCCTCTAATCCATAGCTAGTAGGCATCTCACTTGGAATTACAGAATATAGGTATTCCTCTAATGGAAGTTCATTGACTAGGGTAAATCCACTACTTGTATAAGCCACCTCAATACTACCTCGATAGCTTGGATTGCCATAGCTCCGCTTCAAGCTAAGAATCTTAATCTGTCCTTCTTCCTTATTGGCCTTAACGCTAAATCTTCCATTTACTAGGTACTTACTAGATCTATCTATAGAAACCTCTTCTTTTGCCTTAAAGCTCTTTTTCTTATCTCCATAATAAATGGTAAATGGACTATCTGAAGTAAGCTTTACACTGTTGTGGTAATAAGAGGTAAAATTACTGTTATTGAGTAATATACGAATATCCTTTGCTGTAATCTTTTCAGTAATCAAAGCAGCACATATTTTTCCATTGCTTACCACAAAATCTGTATTCTGATAACCAACAAGTACCGCATTTGTCATTTCCATAGCAGGCTCATCGTAGATCCTATATACACGATAATTATCATCTAGCGGAATCTTTCCATACTCCTCAAGCTCTATATAATCATCCTTGGCCACTAACACCTTACCTTTTATCACATCTGGCTTAAGAGTTATACTTTGTACTAGTTTGTCCTTGATTGCTATATCAGCTACATGGTGAGCTACTTCTTTGTCAATGGTACTATTTAAGGTAAAGGTACGCTGTACCCCATTTATAAATATATCAATAGATGTATCATCTTGGCTAACCACCCAAACGTTCTTTAATGTTTTCTCTACCTTTGGAGTTCCATTTACATAAATAATTTCTTTATCTCTAACATATGCATATATCGTGCAGTCAATGTACTCATCCATGGATAATCCCATATCCGAAAACTGTCCTTCATCCGTAACAATCGTAGACGGCTCTAGACTTTTTATATTTTTATCCGTTCCCACCACATATAGCTCCTTCATCTGCAAAGTGCTATGA
>JAEZGY010000044.1 GCA_023416695.1 Bacillota bacterium
TAGGGAAGAAGGCATTAATTACGTGTCCATCTTCTATGCTATGCGCTCCTAGAATATGATGTGGATTATCGTGTTCTGAATACACAATACTCTCGATTTCAGGCCAATTCATAACCTCATACAATGCATTTTCCATTGGTGTTCCTCCTATAATTTTTACATCTTATTGTATCATTTTTTCTTCGTTATAACAAGGTTGTCCCCTCAGTAAAAGTATCAAATGATAAATTATTGTATAAAAGCACAAAACCGTGGTAGCACAAGCCACCACGGTTCAACTAATTGCACATTATATTATTCCTAAAATTCCTTAAAAAGTCTGGTACCATTTCAACTCTTCCTCTGGAGTGTCTTCCTCAGGCTTTGGAAGATACTTTTTAAACACTTTTTCAATTAGCAGAGAGCATAGCAAACTGATAATTGTTGGCACAAAGATTACTAGAGGTAATATAAACCATAAAATAGTTGCTCCACCTAATAACAGTATCATTAATAAAAGCGTAGTTGGTAAATGCTTAATTGCTAGTAAGAAAGACATTTTAAACATCTGAAATCTAGGTAGGCTAAAACGAGATAACACAGGGAACATAAAGGAATAGCCACAACCTACTATGAATGCAACCATAATGTATATATAACGAGGAAGCTTCATGGTAAAGTCCTCAGACCCTTCTGTTACTTGGAACCCAAAAAATAGAATAACAATAATCGCAACTAAAACAACAGTATAGATTGCTCCTGTAAAAAAATTCGTTTTAAAGGCATGCCAGAATTCATGCCACACATATCCTCGATCCTTACGTATTACCTTAGCCGTAGTATAATATAGGGCTGTAGTAGATGGCCCAATGGTAATAATAGGAATACAGAATACTGCCCATAAAACACTTAAAAATAGCACATCAAAAATTTTGGAAAGAGCGGAAAAGGCTCCGCCTCCTACATTAAACTTATCACTCATTACAATCTCCTTATGTATAGGATACGATCATTTCCACATTACCTTTTATTTCAAAAGTTCCATAGTTACAAGGAATAATAAAATGATCGCCCTTTTTTATTTTGTACTGATCTAGATATCCTGCTCCATCTATGACACTACATAGTATAAAGGGATGATCCTGTTGTAAGGTGGACATGCCACAAATAGTGAGTTTATTCACCGTATAGTATTCACAGCTAATTAACTCCTCCACCATATCTTTCTGACTGTCGCTAACATGATTTTTATGTTCCACTTCATTGTCGGGGCAGTTGATTACCTCTATGCTCTTTTGTAAATGAAGTTCTCTAGGCTTTCCATTGTATAGACGATTATAATCATAAACCCGATATGTAATATCACAGCTTTGTTGCGTCTCTAGTAATAGAGTACCACCCTTTATGGCATGTAATGTACCAGGAGGTATCTGAATAAAGTCTCCCTTCTTAATCTCTCTAACATTAAGAAGTTCAAGAAATCTACCTTCCTGAATCATTTGCTCTAATTCTTCCTTACTATTGGCATTATGCCCCACTATAATAGAGCCATTCTCCTGACAATCTAGTATGTACCAGCACTCTGTCTTGCCATAGGAACCATGTTCATGTTGCTTGGCATAAGTATCGCCTGGATGAACTTGAATGCTTAAATCCTCTTTTGCATCAATAATCTTAACCAAAAGAGGAAAGTCCCCACCTGATGAATCTCCAAATAGTTCTTTCTGTTCTTTCCACAGTGTACTTAGGTAACTTCCCTGATAGCAGCCGTTTGCAATGATACAATCCCCTTCAGGATGGGCACTGATCGCCCAACACTCCCCTGTGGTACCACTTGGGATGTCGTAATCAAAATCAGTTTTCAACCGATTGCCTCCCCAAGGTCGTTCCTTAAATACTGGATTTAAAAACAATATCTCTCTCATTGTATCAATCCATCCTATCTTTATCATATCGAAAGCGTGGTGAAAAAACAATTAAATATGGAAATGTTTATACTTTTTTTATTTATTTTATTTATATTTGGTGAATAAATAACCCACTTCTTAATTTCGGTTCAAACCAAGTGGACTTTGGAGGCATTAATAGGTCTGCGTCAGCCACAGCAAACAATTCGCCTATGCTAGTAGGGTACATAGAAAAGGCTACCTTCATATCTGTACTTACCCGTTTCTCTAGCTCCTTTAAGCCACGAATACCACCAATGAAATCGACTCTTTTATCTGTTCTAGGATCCCCAATTCCAAGCACAGGCTCTAATAGGTAATCCTGTAATAGGGCCACATCTAGACTCTTTACCGCATCATTAATTTGCATTAGTTCTTCCTTTGCAACAAGCTCATACCACTGCCCCTCTAGATACATCCCAAAGGTTCCTTTTTTTACTGGGCTATATGGAGTACTTCCCACACAAGTTACGGTAAAGTGCTTACTAATCTCCTTAAGAAACCCCTCTTTGGTATAGCCATTGAGGTCCTTTACTGCACGGTTATATGGTAAGATAGCAAGCTCATTATCTGGAAAGAGCACGGAAAGAAAGGTATTAAATTCCTCTGTTCCTGTAAAGTATGGCTGCTCATTTCTTCTCTTTAACCCAACTTTTACAGCGGATGCTGCTCTATGGTGACCATCCGCAATGTATATTTCATTAATATTTAAAAATGCCTGGTAGATTGCCTCTACTTCTTCTTTCTTATCAATCTTCCATACATTATGAGTGACTCCATCCTCTGCGGTAAATGCATACAATGGTGTTTCCTTCTTGGTACGGTATACCACATCATTGATAATGGCATTAGAGCGATAAGCAAGAAAAATAGGACCAGTCTGGGCACTACAAGTGTCTACGTGATTAATTCGGTCAAGCTCTTTATCCTCTCTTGTCTTTTCATGTTTCTTAATTACATTATTACAGTAATCATCGATGGAGGAACAAGCTACAATACCAGTCTGTGCTCTACCATCCATAATTAACTCATAGACATAATAACAAGCATCCTTATCTGTTACAAAGGTCCCGTCGCTAATCATACCCTCTAAAAGCTCTTTGGCTTTTTGGTATACTCTTTCATCATATGTATCAACACTATCGTCAAACTGGGTTTCAGCCCGATCAATTTTCAAAAAAGAAAGAGGCTCTCTCTTTACCTCTTCTAAAG
>JAEZGY010000052.1 GCA_023416695.1 Bacillota bacterium
CTATTTGTTTCAATGAATGATTTCACGCTTGCCGATGCATTCTGTATTTGTGTCCTGGTAAATAGTGTGCCATTAGTTGTAAATGCGCTTGTGTATAAAGACACATTATTGCCCGCTAAGTCTGTTACGCTTCCTGTATGTATGATTAGGGTGTATTTGGTTCCTGGGGATAATTTAGTGGTTGGTGTTATGGTTAACGTGTTACCACTGATTGAGGTTGTGAAAGAAATTACTTTCCCGCCACCGTTGAGTTCTATCCAGTAATTTCCTTTTTTCACCGATTCGCTGAATGTGATTTTAATCGCTTTGCTGACTGAAACATTTACAGTACTATTTGCGGGATCTATTGTTTTGATTGTTGGTGCTGTGCTATCTACTGTCGGTGCTGTACTATTAGTTGTGAATGCGCTTGTGTATAGTGCTAATTTGTTTCCTGATAAGTCTGTTACACTTCCTGTATGCAGGATTAAAGTGTATTTGGTTCCTGTGGATAATCTGTTGGTTGGTGTTATGGTTAATATGTTGCCGCTGATTGATGTTGTGAATGGTACTGCTTTTCCGTTGCCATTGAGTTCTATCCAGTAAGTTCCTTTTTTTATGGATTCACTGAATGTAATTTTGATCACTTTGCTGACTGCTATATTTGTTGCTTTGTTTGTGGGGTCTATGGTTTTGATTGTTGGTGCTGTGCTATCAACCGTTGATGCTGTACTATTAGTTGTGAATGTGCTTGTGTGTAGTGCTAATTTGTTTCCTGCTAAGTCTGTTACACTTCCTGTGTGTAAGATTAGGGTGTATTTGGTTCCTGGGGATAATTTAGTGGTTGGTGTTATGGTTAATACGTTGCCGCTGATTGAGGTTGTGAAGGGTATTGTTTTTCCGCCGCCGTTGAGTTCTATCCAGTAAGTTCCTTTTTTTATGGATTCACTGAATGTAACTTTGATTATTTTGCTAACTGAAACGTTCACTGATTTGTTTGTGGGGTCTATGATTTTGACCGTTGGTGCTGTCCTGTCAGTTGTAAACGAACTGGAGTATAATGCTAATTTGTTTCCTGCTAAGTCTGTTACACATCCAGTGTGTAAGATTAATTCGTAGGTTGTCGCATTAATCAGTGCATTAGCTGGTGTTATGGTTAACACGTTACCGTTAATGCTTTTTGTAAATGGTACTGCTTTTCCATTACTGTTTTTTAATTCTATCCATCCACTTCCATTTTTAATTGACTCGCTAAATGTAACTTTGATCACTTTGCTGACTGCTATATTTGTTGCTTTGTTTGTGGGGTCTATGGTTTTGATTGTTGGTGCTGTCCTGTCAGTTGTAAACGAACTGGAGTATAATGCTAATTTGTTTCCTGCTAAGTCAGTTACACATCCAGTGTGTAAGATTAATTCGTAAGTTGTTGCGTTAACAAGTCCACTGAGTGGTGTTATGGTTAAAATACTTCCACTGATTGATTTGGTGAATGGTACTGCTTTTCCATTACTGTCTTTTAATTCAATCCAGTAATTACCTGCCTTAACTGCCTCACTGAAAGTAACTTTAATCACTTTACTAACTGAAACATTTGTCGCTTTATTTGCAGGGTCTATGGTTTTAACGGTTGGTGCAGCACTGTCAACGCTGAAAGAACTGTCAATTAATCCATATCTAAATAATGCATATCCTGAAGATCCATTGTTTATCGCTGCATCCACGTCGTTCTGCAATTCACTTGCGGGGATTGCTGTTACGTTACTGTCTGAACGGTATGTCTGAAGACCAGCTACAACGGGAGTTCCATTCGCTTGGCCGACTATATATGCTACTTTTGAGCCTATCCAGTCTGTACCATTTTGGCATTTACTGTTGGTACCAGTTGAGCTGTCGTACCCGTAATTTCCCTTATAAATCATGGGGACCATGAAATCAAGGCATTCTGCAAGTTGAGCATAATCTTGACCATAATAATATGCATTAACTGAGCCTTCTGGCATTAGATCTGCTGAAACGGCTACTGATGAATTGATCGATTTAACTGTATCATAAACTAACTGTACAAATGCAGTTATTGTCGCTGTTCCACTTGTATCGGCTACGTTACTTCCGGATCCAGAATATCTTACATAATCTAAATTAATTCCATCTATATCATAATTTTTCACGATATCCTTGATGCTATTAATTAAAAACGTTTGCTGGGTTTTATTTGCTGGATTAATCCAGTTACCGTCGGTATCCTTGAAACACGTAATCCATGCATGGACTCTTATGTTGGTACCCCGTAGTTTTTGTAGAATATTGGTTAAGATACTTTGATATTTTGAAGCTGTTGAAGTAGAATTTAAGTTTGCCTTAACGAATACATCCGTAATTCCTAACTTTTGAAGTGCAGTAACATTTAAATTAGTTACATATGCACTTGGTATCCAGATTGCCTTCACTTTTGAGTAGGAACTTCCACCAGCAGCCTCACCAAAACTTTGGATACTTGCTGTGTTGCTTTGATTTGTTGCATTTGAATTTACATCATTGTTAAAGTTCTGAACGTTGGTTGTGTTGTTAGAGTTCGTTAGGTTTGAATTTGTTATATTGCTAATATTTTGCTGATCACTGGTATTGGTTATACTTCCAGCTTGGTTCCCTGTAGCGGCAGATATGCTGTTTATGCTGATCAATGCCAAACTTAAAATAATTAGCATTGTTAATAATATTCGCTTCGTAATTTTACCGCCTCCATGTCCAAAAAATACACCTACATTGCTTCATAATATAAGAATTTATTTTCTTAAAATTTAGAAACCTTTTGGACTTTTTGGATAAGATAATGTTCGATTTCACAGGTTATATAAATTTTTTGGTTTGAAATTGTGAAAAGAACATTATGGAATCTTATTTTTTAATTTAAAACTATATTATAACATATAAAATAATTCAAATTGAGTTTATACGTATGATTTTTTAGTTTAGGTATATAATATATAATTAAACTTATTTTTTAAAAATAAAATATGATTAATATATTAAATTTTTATTTTATGGTCTTAAAATAAAATTTAATACAATATTTGTACTTAAATTTAAACTTTATATGAATTATATTTTTTAAAATTTAAATAGAATGTTTCAACGCTAAAAAAAGAATTAGTACACATGCTTAAAATTTTAAAGAAGCATATGTACCGTATATTTTTGCTGTTTTGCTATTCCAATTTTTTATAACGCCAAAAGTATTCTTAAAACTGGTTGCATCTGCATTATACCATTTACCGTTCACGTATACTTGTGCCCATACGTGTCCGTACCATTTTCCGCTTGAAAACTTACAGTAACCGTGCACGTATCGTGCAGGTATTCCTGCAGCTCTTTCAAGAGCTATCAGTAAGTGGGCTGTATCACAACAGTTCCCTGTTCTTTTAGCAAGGGTGCCTACGGCTCCATATTTAGTGTTGTAGTAAAATGAATAGTCAATGTTATCTCTTACCCAGTTGAATATGGCTACTGCTTTGTCGTATGTAGAAGTTTTACCGCTTGTTATTGCTGCCGCTAATGATTTAATCTGTGAATTAGTCACCTGACAGTTTGATGTAGCTTGTGAATAGCTTGAAGATGTTGTCTTTATTTCACCGCCAGCTGCTAAGTAAACCGTATTTGTGCTTGAATTTGTAGTATTGATGAAATCGGTACTATCAGTTGTGTTTGTGATGTTGTTTGTATTAGTTAAATCACTGTTTTCAGTTATTTCCTGAGCTGAATTAAGATATGTCATATTTTCAGCCTCTTCAGTGGCGTATATATTGTCTAAACTAAGAAGTGCTATGCTAAAAACGATAAGCACTGCTAATAAAATCCGTATCTTAATTTTACCGCCTCCAGATCCAAAAACTGCACCTACTAAATTTCATACTTTAAAAAATTTGTTTTATCAAATTTTAGAACCTGTATGGAGTTTTTGGACAATTTAATGTTCAATTTTACAGATTATATAAATTTTTTGGTTTAAAATTAGAAAATGAACCCTTTTAAATGTTATTTTTTCATTTAAAATTATATTAAAACGTATTAAATTGGTATAATAGGGTTTACATATATGTATTTATATTTTAGATAAATAAGTCCTAATTAAAACTGTTTTTAAAAAATAAGTCCTTATAAATGATTTATTATTTTAATATCTGGTCTTTAAATGTAAGTTAGCATATTATTTTGTAATTAAATTTAAAAAAGAAAAATTAAAACATATACTTTTGCCTAATTAGAAAGGCAATGAAGCATATGTGCCCTTGTATGTTGCTGTTGCAGTGTTCCAATTTTTCACAACACCAAAAGAGTTGCTGTAACTGGTTGCGTCTGCATTATACCATTTACCATTCACATATACCTGAGCAAAAACGTGCCCGTACCAGCTACCGCTTGTAAACTGGGCTTTAACATGTTCGTATCGTGCAGGTATTCCTGCAGCTCTCTCAAGAGCTATCAGTAAGTGAGCTGTATCACAACAGTTCCCTGTCATTCTGGAAAGAGTACCTGTTGCCCCATATTTGCTATTGTAGTAGAATGAATAACCCAATTTATCTCTTACCCAGTTGAATATGGCTACTGCTTTGTCGTATGTAGAAGTTTTACCGCTTGTTATGGATGCTGCCTTTGCTATAATCTGTGAATTAGTTACCTGACAGTTTGTTGTGGATGTAAGATATTTCTGTAACGATGCATCGTATGCGGTTACACTTGCAGAATAAGTTGTAAATGAACTGGATCGCAGTGCTACTTTGTTACCGTTTAAATCTGTTAAACTACCGGTGTGGATGATTAATGTATATTTGGTTCCTTGGGATAAGTTGCTGGTGGGGTTTATTGTTAACACGT
>JAEZGY010000005.1 GCA_023416695.1 Bacillota bacterium
GGCAACATTATAAATTCTTTCTTTATCGGCTACAGATGTCCCGCCAAATTTTTTCACTATTAGCATAGTGGCCTCCTACCATAACAACATTATAGTTTTATTTCTCTAACAGGTAATCAATTAAGGAGTAACCTTCTTTAAACACCTGTCCTGTTACTGCTGCTTCTTTTTCATTATATAACTGACTATTTCTTAGTAAATTTGTACTGTCATATAGCATATATGGCACCGGATCAGATGTGTGGGTACGGCATCTAATCGGTGTTGGGTGATCTGGTAATATTAACATACGATAATCTATTCCAGCCTGTTCCATGTCCTCTTTGATAACCTTTATGACTTTTTCATCCAAATACTCAATCGCCTGTATCTTACGTTCTACACTTCCCTGGTGCCCCATTTCATCTGGTGCTTCCACGTGCACATAGGCAAAATCAAACCCATCCTCTATTAAAGCCTGAACCGCAGCCTTTGCCTTACCTACGTAATTCGTATGCAAGGTTCCATCTGCACCTTCTACGTAAATAACTTTCATTCCGGAGCCAATAGCAATCCCCTTTAAAAGGTCAACCGCTGATATCATTGCACCCTTCTTACCAGTTTTTACTTCGAAATTGTCCAAATTAGGTCTTGTTCCAGCGCCCCAAAACCAAATAGAATTGGCTTTATTCAGTCCTTTTTTCGCACGTTCGATATTCACTGGATGGTTATTAAGTATATCAAAGCTCTTCTTCATCATTTCCCTTAAAATAGGTTCAGATGGAAGATAGTCTCCTATTACCTTACCTAGTATATCATGTGGAGGCGTTAATGCAACCACTTTACCACAATTCCATATAGTCAAATGTCGGTAACTAGTTCCAACATAGAATTTATATGTTGTATTTTCTAGCTCCTTCTTCACTGCCTCTAGTAAAATTGCAGCTTCTTTTGTAGATATTTCACTTGAACTATGATCAATAATGGTTTTATCCTCATAATCCTCTTCCTCAGAAACGGTCACTATGTTGCAACGAAGTGCAATATCCGTTGCTTTCATATCTACTCCAATGCTTAATGCTTCTAGAGGTGATCGACCTGTGTAGTATTTTCTTGGGTTGTAGCCTAAAACAGCAAGGTTAGCCGTGTCGCTACCAGGGCTCATTCCTTCAGGAATGGTATGTACTAATCCTATTTCTGAACTAGGGGCCAGCTCATCCATACATGGAGTGTAGGCACTTTTAAGAGGGGTACTTCCGTTTAACTCCTCAATAGGCTCATCTGCCATTCCGTCTCCTAATATAAGTACGTACTTCATATTCTTCCTTCTTTCTATGAAACTTTATACTAAAATATCAACTGCTATTTCATAAAGCAGCCTGTCAGAAGTTTTCCTCCTGGCAGGCTGTAGAATTGGCACCTACTTATCGTGTTAAAATGCAACACGAATTCTACTTAACATATTCTCTAATGTGGCTGTTTTATCAGCAAACTCTTTTTCAGTCATTAGTGGTGTAATAAATGCAAATTCACCTGCTACACCAGCTTCCACCTCTGTAATACCAGAGAAACATTTAAGAACCTCATCCTTTTCTGATTCCCTGAAACGAACGAAAAATCTGTGCTTTGCATCCTCAAAGCTTTGTAAGTGTAATTTATCCTTACCCCAGATAGTCATAATATTAGTTCCCTTATGCTTAGCTGCATCAATGACATCTGCTACGACAGCACTTGCCGTTGGAAGCTTACCAGCTCCCTTACCATAAAACATGGTATCTCCTAACACATTACCTTTCACAAATATTCCATTAAAAACATCATTTACACTATATAAAGGATGTTCGCTGTTTACCATTATTGGCGCTACAAACGCAACTACCTTATCACCATCTCTTCTGCTAGAACCTACAATCTTAATACTAGCACCTAACTTCTTAGCATAAACCATATCGGTCTTTGTAATTGCTGTAATACCCTCTGTATAAATATCCTCATAATCAACTTGATTACCATAAGCAAGAGAAGATAAAATTGCAATTTTACGACATGCATCATATCCCTCCACGTCTGCTTCTGGATTGCGCTCAGCGTATCCCTTATCCTGAGCATCTTTTAAAGCAGTCTCAAAATCTTGGTCCTCTACTGACATTTTAGTTAAAATATAGTTAGTAGTACCATTTAAAATACCAGTTATTTCTTCAATCTCATCTGCAGTAAGAGACTGGTTTAGTGGACGAATAATTGGGATTCCACCACCAACACTTGCTTCAAATAAAAAGTTAATATCCTTTTCCTTAGCAAGCTCTAATAACTCTGCCCCATACTTCGCTACTAACTCTTTGTTAGAAGTACAAACACTCTTGCCTGCCTCTAAGGCTTGCTTTACAAACTCATAAGCTGGATGAATACCACCCATAGTCTCTACTATAATATCCACTTCTGGGTCATTTACAATCAACTGATAATCATGAACTACCTTCTTCTCCATTGGATCCCCAGGGAAATCCCTAAGATCTAGAATATATTTCACATTAATTGGCTGTCCAGCCTTAACTTTAATACTTTCACTATTGGTATCTAGTACCTCTACAACACCAGAGCCTACGGTACCATATCCTAAAATACTAATATTTATCATTTTGTCACTCCCTAGCTAAGAATTTTAATGATTGAACTCCTGATAGACTTTTAATTCCTTCTATCAACATAGAGAAATCATGATTGGATGGTAAAATCTCTACACTAATACTGATAAGAGCAATGCCACCCACAGGAATAGCTTGGTTTATCGTTAGAACATTAGCGCCAAAATCAGCAACTTTATTTAGCACCATTGATAACAAGCCTGGCTGATCCTGCATTTGGATCATAAAGGTGATATTCTTCCCTTTGGTATTCTCATGAAATGGGAAAATATCATCTTTGTATTTATAGAAAGAGCTTCTGCTAATTCCCACTGCCTCTGTTGCATCTTGAACCGTCATTTCCTCATTGGTTTCGAGCAAACGTTTGGCAGAGACTACCTTTAGCAAAACTTCAGGTAATGCACTTTTCTTAATAATATAATACTTTTCCTCTTGCATACATATCCCCTTGAATTGTTTGTGGTACAAATACACGTGTTTTTCCTAGGAAGATATTAACACACCCCAAACAGAATATCAACCAATTGGTAAGAAAAAATTTGACGAAAATATATACATTATCAAATATTTTTATAGCTAATTTGATATTAACACAGCAAGGCTTTCGCACCAACTGGCGCGAAAGCCCCATAAATACATTATTATTGTAACAATTTATATTGTTCTTATTCCTCTTTCATTGCCTCAACAAAATCTTTCATACTTTCCTTTTCTGCATCCGAAAGCATTCTGTCTACATTTAAGCACAGTACAAGATTCCCCTTAATATTGGCAATCTCGTTGATGTAAGAGGTATGGTCACCCTGCAGCACTTTAGGAGGAGTAGATAAATCTTTACTGTCCACAACATGTATCTCATCTACAGCATCCACAGAAAAAGCAAAAACACTACCACCACTTTGTGTGATAATTAATTTCGATTCAGATTCGGATGCATCTGTAGCAATATTAAACTTACTGTGAATACTATAAACTGGAACTACAGAACCACGTAGATTCACAATACCTTCAATATACCCAGGAGCATTAGGAACATGGACAGTACCTGCTACTGGCTCAATAGCATTTACTTTGTCTATATCCATTCCATATACTTGTTTGTTAATTCGAAATAATACAAGTCTTTTCTCTGCCATACTTACTACCTCCTAATTAATCCGTGCTATGCATTGCCGGTTTCCTCTTACATGGTCTTTGAATGATTAATATTTATCCATTTTAAATACGCATTGATAAAAGAATCGATCCCACCGTCTAATACACTTGTCACGTTGCCAGATTCCTCATTTGTCCTATGATCCTTAACCATAGTGTATGGTTGCATAACATAGGAGCGAATCTGATTTCCCCATCCAATTTCTTTGACTTCACCACGGATACCAGATTCCAGTTCTTGGTTCTCCTGTTGCTTTAATAAATAAAGTTTTGCTTTTAACATCTGCATAGCCTTATCTTTATTCATATGCTGTGAACGCTCATTCTGGCATTGAACCACAATTCCCGTTGGAAAATGAGTGATTCGAATAGCAGAGGATGTCTTATTAATATGTTGACCACCTGCTCCACTAGAACGATAGGTATCTATTCTTATATCGTCATCATTAATCTCAATATCAAGGTCTTCCTCAATATCCGGCATAACATCACAAGATACAAAGGATGTCTGTCTCTTTCCAGCGGCGTTAAATGGAGAGATTCGAACTAAACGATGAACCCCGTGCTCTGATTTTAATAATCCATACGCATTGTTTCCTCGAATTTCTAAAGTAACCGATTTTAATCCAGCTTCATCGCCATCTAAATAGTCTATCATCTCTACTTTAAATCCTTTTTTGTCTGCCCAGCGTTGATACATTCTACAGAGCATACTTGCCCAGTCACAACTTTCTGTACCACCTGCTCCAGCATGAAGAGTCAGTATGGCATCATCTTTATCATATTTATTGGAAAGAAGCGTACTAATCCGAAGTGCTTCATACTCCTCAATAAATTCATTTAATTGATCCTTTATCTCTGGAATTAAGGATGCATCTTCTTCTTCATACCCCATCTCTAGCAAGGTTTGCACATCTTCAAAAGCTGTACGTAGCTTGTCAAAAGTAGCGATCACATCCTTTAGACCAGAAAGTTCTTTCATTACTTTAGTAGATCTCTCTGCATCTTCCCAAAAATCAGGTGCTTCTATAAGTTTTTCTAATTCCTCTACTCGAAGTTTCTTATTCTCCAAGTCAAAGTGAATCCCCCACTTCAAGTAGCGGCTTTTCGTAGGTAGACAATGTATACTTAAATTGGTCTAATTCAACCACTGCTATCACCTCTTATCTAACTCTGTTGTCTTCTACTATCTTAAGCATTCCGTCCACAGCAGAATTTGTACTTCTTGCCACTTCCACAGGAGCAAGGATCATTTGGTTGCATTTTCTTAGTAGTTCTTCTAACAGGCCCCTTCTTTACACTGTCATCCTTATTGGTTCCAGTTACTTTAGCTACCTGTTCACGCTCTACCTTCTGCTCTATTCTAATGTGCGCTAATGCTTTAATTGTATCTTCTGTGATAGCTTGAGTCATCT
Source organism: Bacillota bacterium (assembly GCA_023416695.1). Lineage (GTDB taxonomy): Bacteria > Bacillota > Clostridia > Lachnospirales > Lachnospiraceae > KM106-2. The sequence goes on from JAEZGY010000005.1 coordinate 5,195, forward strand.
CTTCAAACATCTCGTAACCACTAAATTTATACTCTACCAATGGATCTCTTTGTCCATAAGCTTGAAGACCAATACCTTGGCGTAACTGGTCCATATCATCAATATGAGCCATCCATTTGCTATCGATTACCTTAAGAAGAATGACACGCTCAATCTCACGAATTTGTTCTGGCTCTGGGAACTCTGCTTCCTTCATCTCATAGAATTTAACAGCTTCCTCTTTTAACTGCTGCATTAACTCCTTCTTGCTAGTGGTATTTAATTCATCCTTATCTAACTTAACAGGAGTAATTGGAATGATAGGAATTAACAATTCGTTCAATTCAGGAATGTCCCAATCATCTGGATTCTGATCATCGTTGAGACATTTATTCACCGCATGCTCTACATTATCCGTAATCATCTTAAAGATTGTGTCACGCATATTCTCACCATCAAGTACACGGCGACGTTCCTTATAAATAATCTCTCTTTGCTCATTATTTACCTGGTCATACTCCAGCAAATTCTTACGAATACCAAAGTTATTATTTTCTATCTTCATCTGAGCTTTTTGAATAGCCTTACTTAGCATGCTATGCTGAATCTCTTCTCCTTCTTGAATACCAAGAGAAGTAAATAGACTCATAAGTCGATCAGAACCAAACAAACGCATTAAATCGTCTTCTAGAGAAATGTAGAATTTAGATTCACCAGGATCACCTTGACGACCAGCACGCCCTCTTAACTGATTGTCGATACGTCGAGATTCGTGTCTCTCTGTACCAATAATCTTAAGACCTCCTAATTCTTTTACGCCTTCTCCTAGCTTAATATCGGTACCACGACCTGCCATGTTGGTAGCAATGGTAACAGCACCCATCTGTCCTGCTTGTGCAATAATCTCTGCCTCTAACTCATGGAACTTGGCATTTAAGACTTTATGAGGTATTCCCTTTTTACGAAGAAATTCACTAAGCTCCTCTGAGGCTTCTATCGTAATCGTACCAACTAACACTGGCTGCCCTTTCTTATGAGAAGCAACTATGTCGTTGACAACTGCATTGATCTTTTCTTTTCTTGTTTTGAATACTGCATCCTGATGGTCTTCACGAACAACTGGAAGATTCGTAGGTACCTCAATTACATCCATACCATAAATAATACGGAACTCCTTCTCCTCTGTTAATGCAGTACCAGTCATACCTGCTTTCTTTCCATACTTGTTAAAGAAGTTCTGGAAGGTGATGGTAGCAAGAGTCTTGCTTTCTCTCTTAACCTTAACCTTCTCTTTTGCTTCGATGGCTTGATGTAATCCATCGCTATAACGACGACCAGGCATAATACGACCTGTAAACTCATCAACAATAAGAACCTCGTCATCCTTTACTACATAATCCTTATCTTTAAACATAAGGTTATGGGCTCTTAATGCAAGTATCACATTGTGTTGAATCTCCAAGTTTTCCGCATCTGCAAGGTTCTCTAAGTGGAAGAAACGCTCAACCTTATGAACGCCTTGTTCTGTAAGGTTAACATTCTTATCCTTCTCATTTACAACAAAGTCACCCGTCTCCTGAGCTTCTTCCTTCATCATGAGGTCTAACTTAGAAAGCTCTTTCTCTGTACCTCTCTCTAATTGTCCAGCCAATATATCACACATCTCATAAAGTTTAGTGGACTTACCACTTTGACCGGAAATAATAAGTGGTGTACGAGCCTCGTCAATTAAAACAGAGTCCACCTCATCGATAATCGCATAATGTAGATCTCTCATTACTAATTGCTCTTTATAAATTACCATGTTATCTCTAAGGTAATCAAATCCCAATTCATTGTTTGTGGCATAGGTAATATCACAATTATATGCATCTCTACGCTCATCATTATCCATAGAGTTTAATACTACACCAACAGTCAGACCTAAGAATCTATGAACTTCTCCCATCCACTCAGCATCACGCTTTGCCAAATAGTCATTAACGGTAACAATATGAACACCCTTACCTTCTAGAGCATTCAAATATGCTGGTAAAGTGGAAACCAAAGTCTTACCTTCACCAGTTCTCATTTCAGTAATACGGCCTTGATGTAGAATAACACCACCGATTAACTGCACTCTATAATGTCTCATACCGAGAGTTCTCTTTGCTGCTTCTCTTACTACTGCAAAAGCTTCTACCAGTAAATCATCTAAAGTCTCACCATTTTTCAAACGTTCCTTAAACTCAGCTGTTTTACGACGTAACTCTTCATCACTTAACTTTTCAAATTCTGGTTCTAGCGCTTCAATTTTATCTACAATCGGAATCACACGCTTTACTTCGCGCTGACTGTGTGTCCCAAAGATTTTTGTAACTAATCCCATATTGTCCACTCCTGTGTTCTAATTTTATCAATCAATATACTCGCCTTAGATAGCTAACTATCCATGTTTTCAGAATCTTCTAATATTGTATCATTACTAAATGTAGTAATCAACTTTTTTTTATGAAGGCTAAATTCAAGTAATACCTAGCTTTTTAGGCTTATTTTGGTAGAAAAAAGAGGATGCAGTATCTGCATCCTCTTTTACTAATTCGTAGTTAATTATTAAAATTCTGGTTCTATTAAACCATATGTATTACCTTTCCGTTTGTAAACTACATTAACCTCGTTAGTCTCTGCATTACGGAATACATAAAAGTTATGCCCTAAAAGCTCCATCTGAATACAAGCTTCTTCTGCATCCATAGGTTTCATAGCAAAACGTTTGGATCGAATAATATTAATCGCTTCTTCTGGAGTATCATCCTCTTCTTCTATGAATGAAGAATTAAAATGAATGGCTGCTTGCTGTTGTTCTATAAGCTTCGTTCTATATTTGTTAAGCTGACGTTCTATAATCTCTTCCACTAAATCGATAGATACGTACATATCCGTACTTACTTGTTCCGCGCGAATTATACTTCCTTTCATAGGAATTGTTACTTCTATCTTCTGTCTGTCCTTCTGTACACTAAACGTAACATGTACTTCGGTATCTGATGTAAAGTATTTCTCAAGCTTGCCTATCTTGTCATATACAGCTGTCTTCAAACCTTCAGTTACATCAATGTTCTTACCACTTATAATATACTTCATATGAACCAACTCCTTTTGCCTTTACTCAATATCATTGGATATCTGTCAGGTAAAAGCTAAATTTTCAGCTAAGAAGACAGTATTAACAATGCTGCTTCTTATAAAAATTATACCATATATGAAAAATATATCAAGCAATATTGCTTTGTGTCAAATAAGAAAAGAACATCCAAACATCCCTTATTTATAGGACTTTTGTCCTTGGTTCTTGGATTAGCTTATAAGTAATGTTGACTTTTCCATCACAACTTATTTATCAAACAGTTAGGACTTTTTTGAAAATGTCACATTGTTTTTTGACAATTAAGTCATCTCTTCCTCTATAAAATTAATAATTACTTAAAGTATTTTTAACACTTGCTACAAAACACATATTCGTGCTTGACACGATATTTTGGCTTTTTATACAGTTATAAATGTTGTGGATAAAGTGGATAACCTTGTGCATAACTAAGAAATGTTGCAAAATGGGGAATTTTTAATGTGGATAAAATTACTCAGAGTATCCACACCAAATGTTGGTTATTTTTCTATTCTACACATTACGAATACTTTTTTTGTGCACTTTGTACAATCGCTCATATGTCAAGTGTATTTTCTCAATTTCAAATTGTTCTTCTATTTCATTTACTTTTTGAAATATATATGTATTTTCAAACTATTAAAATACGCCCTATTTTGCACTATCTGATAACAACAGCTTTCTCTCATATTTGTCCACTTTATCAGCTAAAAAAGGAGCTAGGCCAACAAATTCAGCTCCATACACATAATCACTCTCTGTATTCATTCCCTTTCTAACTACTTTAACCACTGTACTAAAATACTCTTTTTCATCTAAGATAATCTTTGCATCAAAATAAAAATTAATTGGTAATCCTGCACTACTCACAAAACCGATTCCTGACTTGGAGATATCAAAAACATTAATATCTGCATCTAAACCCGCAATTTCCTCGTAGTCCTGCCGAAACATATGACTAATTGCCAAATGTAGTTCAATAGGCAATCTATGATACTTTCTTCTCTCATATCCCTTATCCATCTTATAACCTCCATAAACGCATATTACATTACAAAATATATTAGGTGTATTATAGCACTATTATACAAAAATTACAATTTATGGCTTGATTTTATAATAGTTTCTTTGATACAAAAGTTTTATGTACAAAAACACCCTATGCATATACATAGGGTGTTGATTATTAATTATTAATTTATAATTCTTCTAGCAGCAATTGGTCTAGAACCAAGATTCATACTAGAAATAATAATACCAGAACTTGGTGTACTTGCATGAATTACTCTTCCACCACCAATATATATAGCTACATGGTTATATGGACGATTGTAGCAAAGAATATCTCCAACCTTTAAATCACTCATGCTTACACGTCTACCAGAACTTCTCTGTGCTACTGCAGTTCTAGGTAAGCTATAACCAAAGTGTGCATACACTAACTTGGTAAATCCAGAACAGTCTGTTCCACGAGTTAAGCTATTGCCTCCTCTTACATATCGATTACCAAGGAACTTCTTAGCATAACGCACAACAGCCGAACCACTAACAGAACTACTATAATCATCGTCATCATCAGAGGAGTAATCACTAGACCCAGAACCTGATCCAGAACCTGACCCAGAACTAGGCTTACGGTCAGAATCATTATCAGAGTTATTGCTCTCTTCTTGCTGATTTGCTTTTTGTTCTTCCTCAATAGATACAGCTTTGTCAAACTTAGTTTCTACAGTAACATATTCTGCTGCAAGATAACCTACAACATCATCTACAGTAACCTTTGCCCACTTACTATTAGCTTTGGATACAGAATAACTTTCACCTTCTGCTAATAACGCAAGTGTTCTACTATCTGTACTAGGTTTTTCTCTAAGACGAATTGTGGTGGTCGCTACAGTTGCAACCTTCTTTCCATATTTATCAGCGATCTTTTCAGCCGCTTCACCAATTGCAAGATACTCACTCTTTATGTATCCCGTCACACTACCGGATTTAATCTTAACCCATTCACCATTCGTCTCAACAATAGAAGCTGCTGCTCCTGTATATAACTTACCAACAATCTCTCCATCTGTAGAATCCTTAGAACGAATATTAACATAGTTATCAGCTATAGAAATACCCGTATTAACAAACTTAGAAACTGGCTTCTCTGTTGGAGCTGGCGTTGGCTCTGCAGATGGTTCTGCAGAAGGTTCTGCGGAAGGTTCTGCTCCATCATCAGCTACATTCTTAGTTGGAATAGAAGATAGTCCTGATGGCGTATCGCCTAACTGTTTTGATGAATCATCAAGGGCAAGTGTATAATATTTATCTAAAGAAAGTGAAATACCTGCTAACGAATTGTTACTATATTCTGCAACAGCATTCACTAAAGCAACTTCACTATTATTAACAGTAGAAATCTTATCAGATGCTTCTGCTGGAGCACTCTTCGCTGCCACCATAACAGCAATCGCAGACGTCATATATAAAGCTGATTTAATTAGTCTAGCCTTATTCATACTATCTTCCTCCAATTATTAAATAATTATCTTAATTATTACGAAATTGTTAACTGAACAAGGCTATTATATCAAATTATTACATGTAAGTCAAGCTAATATACTATGATTATTACTTTTTATTTACAAATTTAACTTCGGAATATATACGTTTTGTGTATTTTTCAATAATATACATTAAATATATATTAAATACTATTTCTAAACTGTAGCAAGATATCTTTCTACACTTGTAATTGCATTTGCACCGTCAGCAGCCGCTGTAATAATCTGCTTTAAAGCCTTTGTCCGAATATCTCCAGCCGCATATACTCCTTGTACGTTAGTCTCACAACTCTCGTCTGCTACTATGTATCCATGAGAATCCAATTCAATCACTTCTTTATATACCTCAGAAGCTGGATTATACCCTACTGCAATAAACACTCCATCCACTGGTATATGGCTATTTTCCTGTGTTTTCACATTCTTTAGTTCAATGCCAGTCACAACTTCTGTACCTTTAATTTCTTCCACTACAGTATCCCAGATAATCTCCACATTATCTAATTTCGTCAACTGAGAAACAAGCGTTTTTACCGCTCTAAATTCATTTCTACGGTGAATTACATAGACCCTTTTACAAAGCCTAGCTAGGTAAATAGCATCTTCTACTGCCACATCTCCGCCACCGACTACTGCTGTAGTTTTGTTTTTAAAAAATGCCCCATCACAGGTAGCACAATAAGACACTCCTAAGCCTGAGAATTCTTCCTCTCCTTTGACCCCAAGTTTTCTAGTAACCGCTCCAGTTGCTATAATGACAGCCTTTGCATAATACGCTTCACCAGAATCCAACGTTACCTTTTTTATCTCCTCCTCTATAGTAAAGTTTACAACATCTCCCTCAACAAAGGTTGCACCTAACTTCTCACAATGTTCTCTAAACTTTACAGCTAAATCGAAACCACTAATACCTGGTATACCTGGATAATTATCTACCTCATAGGTATTAATAATCTGTCCACCACTCATCATGTGTTTTTCAATTACTATGGTATCTAATTCTGCACGACTAGCATAGATACTTGCAGCTAAACCTGCTGGACCACTTCCTATAATTATTAAATCATGCACTTGACTCATAACCATCTTCCTTTCACTCTTTATGTATTTTTACTTAAAACACCTATTTGCAATAAAATATAGGTATCATCTTCTTAATGCAATATAGATTCTAGTCGATATAATTACTGTAACTAATCAATATTCGACTTTTTTATTATAGCATAATTATACCAATATCAAAAGATGCTGTAGCAAAATGATAGCCACCTTAGGAGGGATACTTATGGATATTGCTGCATTGTCAATGTCAATGAGCCAGGCTAAGCTACTGACAGAAGTGAAAACCGCTATGTTAGCCAAGTCCCTAGACTCACAAGAACATACTAAGGATGTAATCAAAATGATGATGGAACAATCCGTCAACCCAAACCTAGGTCAGAATATTGACATTAGTATATAATTTTGTTTTATTCTGAACATACCTATGGTGAAACAGAGTTTTGCATGTAAAACCCATAGCCTACTACGGGTCATGTTAATAAGATTACACATACCACTGTAGTGGAATAAAAAATGAGGGTAGTTTACTTAAAACTGCCCTCATTTACTTTGTCGATTAAACCCTACCTCGTCCTATATAAATACACTTGCAGACATGATCAATAAGCAGATTCCAAGACCAACCACTAAAGGTCGTGTAATTAAATTACATGATTTATCTTCGATTACTTCTTTTCCAAATATCTGCTTTACATTCTCTATCCTCTTGTTATAATTTGCAATTGCATAATATAGTAAAAGGCTAATTATCAAAGCCATAATTGCTGGTATAATCAAGGAAGGTAATAAGGCAACAATGTCCCCTCTAGACAAAGTAGGACTATCTAACAAGACTGTATCTCCCGCATTACCAGCCTGTTTCTCCAGCCAAGGTACCATCTTCATAGATAACAATGAGCTTCCGTTAATCGTAAAATGCACAATCATAGAAGCTAGGATAGAATCCGTTGCTTCAATAACCAATGCAAAAATAGCCCCCATAAAAAAAGCATAAAAAAATTGATTCAAATTCATATGCATGAGGCCAAATAAAAGACCGCTTAAGAGTACAGCCTTTCTAGCATTTACTTTCCGATACTCATTGTAAAAGACTCCTCGATAAACAAACTCCTCGAAAACAGAAGGAATAATGGCTATAAAAAGTAATGCCAATCCAAAATTCACCTCAGACATCAAGTCTTTGGCTGTATTAGCTATCTCATTTTTTACCCAAATCATGGAGATTGCACTTAACAGACTCATGAACGGTCTAATAAAGAAACCAAATAGTATTAAAAGTACTACTGTAATAAAATTGATCTTCTTAAAACGAATAAACTCTATAAATTTTATTTTATTGATCCACATATAAATAATGGATGGCAACACTAAGATCAATTGCGAATACAGTAGTCTCACATAAGTAGGGACGGTAATGCCTACCTCCTGTATAAACTGCAGAAGATAGCTTCCTAACAAAAAAGACAGAACAGTCGTAAGAAAGACCTTATTTACATGGGCTACTCTATTGTTATTCAATTAAAAACTTCTCCTTTCTTACAAGCATCCTTAAATAAATCTTCTTTATTTCTCTGCGATTGCCTCAATCTCGATTAATACGTCCTTAGGTAATCTTGCAACCTCAACACAGGACCTTGCTGGGAATTCTTTAGTAAAGAATCTAGCATAAACCTCATTTACTTTAGAAAAATCATCCATATCTTTAATAAATACTGTTGTTTTTATCACTTTATCTGTACTTGTTCCAGCCGCCTCTAAAAGAGCTTTCAGGTTACCTATCGCTTGATTAGCCTGCTCTTCAACAGTACCTGTCACTAATTCTCCTGTGGCTGGATTAATCGGAATAACTCCAGATGTAAAAACCAAACCGTTTACTTCAATCGCTTGGGAATATGGCCCGATAGCTTGAGGAGCCTTGTCAGTGCTTATTATTTGTTTCATCTGAATCTCTCCTTATTTTCTCTCTTTTAGGTCTAACCTTATAAACCTTAAACAGAAATGGTAATACCACCTCATTTTCCTTATTATATACTTCCCTTATTAAAAATACCAGTACTTAGGCAAATTTGAATTGATGTTGAAATTTGCCTTTGAAGTGTTTATAATTTGTATTATGTAAATTATCCGGTTAAACAGTTTTTAAGAAAGTCTTATTTACCAAATCGAACAAAGGAGCAAGCTATGTATTCATTTAAGAGTCGCATCCGATATAGTGAAGTGAATGCGCAAAAAGAATTAGATATACCTGGTATCATAAACTATTTCCAGGACTGCTCCACCTTTCATTCTGAAGATCTTGGTATTGGCCTTGAGTATCTTGAAAAACAGAATAAGGTGTGGATGATTACCAACTGGCATTTAAAGATAGTACGTTTCCCCTATTTAGGAGAGGAAATTACAATAAGCACATGGCCTTCCAGCTTTAACGCTATGTTTGGATATCGAAGTTTTACTATGTCGGACTCTAACGGGAAGCTAATTGCTGCCGCCAATTCTATCTGGGTTCTCATGGACATGATAAAGCAACGTCCTATCCGTACTAAGAGCATAGAAGTTGAAAAATACCAACTAGAAGAAGCATTTCCTATGGAGGATTCAAAAAGGAAATTGGAGATTTCATCCGAATACACAAAAGGCGAACCTTTACAAGTCTTTCGCAATCATTTGGATACTAACCATCATGTCAACAACGGACAGTATGTTAAAATGGCTATGGAATACCTTCCACCAGAGTTTATTGTTGAAGAAGTGCTGGTTGAATATAAGAAATCAGCTATACTAGGAGATATTATCTACCCTAAGGTATCATTATCTAATAAGAAGTGCACCATTGTTTTAGCCGGTACCGAAGATCTTCCATATTGTATATTGGAATTTAGGGGCGCTTCTAGTAACTAATCCACCAAGCAAATAAAGGAGTTATCCATGAGCATAAATGAAAATTTTGCATTAGGTCAAATACAGACCTTACAAGTTGTAAAAACCACTGATTTTGGAGTATATCTCTCTACATCAGAAAATCAAGAGGCAAAAGTTCTATTACCAAAAAAACAGGTTCCTGCAGACACAAAATTAGGTACACAAATCGAAGTATTTCTTTACAAGGACAGTGAAGACCGCTTAATCGCTACTACCACCGTACCTCCCCTATGTTTAGGACAAGTTGCTTTACTTAATGTAAAAGAAGTCGGAAAAATCGGAGCATTTTTAGATTGGGGACTGGCCAAAGATCTTCTACTTCCTTTTAAAGAGCAAACAGGAAAAGTGCAAAAAGGTCAACAGGCTTTAGTCACTCTCTATATCGATAAGAGTCATCGCCTTTGTGCTTCTATGAAAGTATATGAATACCTATCAACTGACTCTCCGTATAAGAAGGACGATAGGGTAACTGGTATGGTATACGAGCTAAGTGATCAGTTTGGCGCTTTTGTAGCCATAGACAATAAGTATTCTGCTTTAATTCCAAAAAAAGAGCTAGTATATCCAGTAGAAGTTGGTCAAAAGATAGAAGCTAGAGTAATAACCGTGAAAGAAAATGGAAAGTTAGATTTAAGTCTAAGAGAAAAGGCTTACCTACAAATCGATGAGGATAAGGAAATCATCTTAACAAAGCTTCATGATAATAACGGTTTTCTTCCTTATCATGACAAATCAGATCCCGAAGATTTAAAACGCGAGTTTAAGCTAAGTAAAAATGCATTTAAACGAGCAGTTGGAAGACTTCTAAAGGAAGGACTAATCGTTCTTGAAGAAGACGGAATGCGTATACGCAAATAAAACAAAAGATCTGTCGCATTTATGCGACAGATCTTTTGTTTTATTCTTCACCGAAATATCTCATTTTATGATTAACCGACTGTGGTTTCTTTCTTTCAGGCGGTGAAGTATTGGTGCGATACACTGACCCCAAGGTATTAGTAAGCTTGTCCTTACACTCTTTACAGTACCTGCCGGTTTTAATCATTGTGCCACAACGTTCACACTCTATTCCTACATCTGAATTCTCTGAAAACGAAAGTCTTTCTTCTCTAATCCATCGATGGATTACCTGTGTAGATATCTCAAACTCATCAGAAACTTCCTGCACTCCACACTGGGGATGATTATAAATATACTCTTTTACTAACTTAAACTTATCCTCTAAATTACCTAAACATGTTGGACAAAGTGGCTGCCCACCAAAATAGTTATATAGCTTGCCACAACTCTTACAGTTTCTCACATCCATACCCATACCTCCTAAAAGCCTTTTCCTATACACACACATAGAAAATAAACTTTATCCGCTCCAGCTCCAAGTATTTCATTTGTGCACACTTCTATTGTACTTCCTGTAGTATATATATCGTCAATTAATAACACTCTTTTACCTTTTATAGAAAATTTATTTAATGGATTAAGTCTAAATGCGTGTTGTAAGTTATATATTCTTTCTTTATTGTCTAATACCTTCTGGGGCCTCGTATTGATACAACGCTCCAACACTCCTTCAACAGGAATACTCAATTCATTGCCAACGATATCAGCTAATAGTCCGGCCTGATTATAGCCCCTAGTACGAAGTTTCTTGCTATGTATAGGTACTGGAACAATCACTTGTATGCCTGTGGCTTTTATCCATTTTTTATATCGGTTTACTAATTGCTGGCCAAAAAATTCTGCGTACTCTTTTTTGCCCTTATACTTAAAAGCCGACATAGACCGCTTCATTTTCTCATCATATATCCATAATCCATAACCCATTTCATAATGAAAGGTCCTCTTCTCACAGTCGTAACAATACTCTTTCTCCTCATTTCCTAAAGGCTTTCCACACTTTTTGCAACAAGGTTCTGTAACAAAGGGTAGTTCCTCAAAGCAACCTCTACAAATCAGTTTTCCCTTTGGCATAACTATGTTTTCACAGATAGGGCACCTTTTAGGATACAGGAAATCTAACACACCCTTAAATCCCCTCATAGTTCGTCGACCTTAAAATAATTTATCTGGGTACACCCCTTGTTCCACAAGGGTGGCTATAGATTTCACAACATATTCCTTATCCTCTTTATAGGTTACTCCAAACCACTTATCCTTAGAGGATAACACTGTCACCTCAGCCTTATTTTCTTGAATAAGTTCCCCTACTATCATAGGTAATAAGAACTCCGCTTTTAACTCATTTCCTTCAATATGTGAAAGAAACTCTACAAAACGATGCTCTAATTCATCCAGAAACTCAGGCATAAAGCCCCACATATTCATAGATACCGGTGTTTCATCTGTTAACTCTTGTCCTTTTACATCAGAAACAATCTTATCACCTTCTCTATGAATACCAGAAGTTTCCAAAATATCCACCAGCTTATGATTGGAATCCACCTTGCATACACCTCTAGTTACAGAACCATTCTCACTTAAAGTGTTACCTAAATAAAATCCAACCATAGAGAGGTTATACTTATCTGAGGTATTTGTCTGACTAGTAAGGAAGTCGTAAATCTTTAGAAAGCCTTCTTCTCCATAATAGTCATCTGCATTTACAACAGCAAATGGCTCATGAATACTATCCTTCACAGAAAGGATAGCATGTCCTGTTCCCCAAGGCTTTACTCTTCCCTCTGGTGCCGTAAACCCTTCTGGAAGATCATCAATTTCTTGAAACACATACTCCACTTTAATTTGCTCTGCTACTCTATTGCCTACAATCTTAATAAAATCCTCTTCTAAATCCTTACGGATGATAAAAATAATCTTATTAAAGCCTGCTTTCTTAGCCGCATAAGCCGAATAATCCATGATGATTTCACCGCTTGGTCCCACTGGTTCAAGCTGTTTAATACCACCAAAACGGCTTCCCATTCCAGCGGCCATCACCACTAATGTACAATCCATAACCGATCTCCTTTCATACTTACATGATACATACCCTATGCAGTACTTTTATTTATGCTCAGTTCATTATAATATAATTTTACACATTTTACAAATAGTTGATTTCCTTGATTCGCACATCTAAGCTGGAATAACGCTTTTGTTCCATAGTATTGTCAATCATCTTCTGAACAATACCTTCACTTCCTACGATAGTAACACATTGCTTAGCCCTTGTCACCGCAGTATACAAGAGATTGCGATTGAATAACATTCTTGGTCCCGTTAATAGGGGTATCACCACAGCTGGATACTCACTACCTTGAGATTTGTGAATCGTAATGGCATAGGCAAGTTCTAGTTCTTCCAGATTAGCAAAGGGATACTCTACCCTTCTCCCCTCCTCGAACTCTATGGTCATAAGTTCTGCAAATGTGTTAATTTCAACTATAATACCACAATCACCATTAAAGACACCTGTCCCCTTATTCAAACAAATATCATACTCATTGCGAATCTCCCACTCCATCTGGTAGTTATTCTTAATCTGCATGACCTTATCGCCTTCACGAAATACTACCTCGCGAAATTCTTTTTCCTTTTTATTTGGGGATGGAGGATTCATATATCGTTGCAATACTTCATTAAGCTTTGCTACTCCAAGTTCACCCTTTCTCATAGGCGTAAGCACTTGAATATCCAAAGGAGAGGCATTTACGTACTTTGGCATCTTCTCCATTACAAGAGATAAAACCACACGTGTAATCACCGTAGGATCCTCTCTTTTTAACATAAAGAAATCCTTGTTCTTATTATCTAGTCGTATTGGCTTTCCTTCATTAATCTTATGGGCATTGGTTATAATAGTGCTTTCTGCTGCCTGACGAAATATCTTGGTAAGTCGTACCACATTGAAACACTCAGACTGTATCATATCTTTTAGTACATTGCCCGGTCCCACACTTGGAAGCTGATTGACATCACCTACAAAAACAACCCTGGTACCTACAGATACTGCCTTTAAAAAGGCATGAAGTAAATTGATGTCTACCATAGACATTTCATCAATAATAATAGCATCTGCCTCGAGTGGATTTTCATCATTACGCTCAAATCTCACTCGAACATCGGCTTCATCTACTGCTCCATTGAGTTCTAACAAACGGTGTATCGTTTGTGCCTCATACCCAGTAGTTTCACTCATTCGTTTAGCAGCGCGACCTGTCGGAGCAGCCAATAAAAATTGTAAGCCTTCCGACTCAAAGAAACGTATAATCTGGTTAATGGTAGTGGTCTTACCCGTACCTGGTCCACCTGTAATGACAAGTAAACCATTTCTAGCCGCTTCATAGATAGCCTCTCTCTGCCTATCATCTAATACAATGTTAGCACTTTGCTCTAAACGAATGACCCGTTCCTCCAAAACTTGCTGCGCTAAGTTATATTTGATATTGAGATCATGTAACATCCTTGCACAATTAAGCTCCATATAGTAATACATAGAGCTGTAAATAACTCTGATACCTTCCATGTCCTTCACAATGATTCTCTTATCTATCTGCATATCCATTAAGTGTCTCTCAATGTCGATAAGCTCTACTAAAAGAAGTTCACTGCTTTGTCTTAGTAACTCCTGCTCTGGAAGATACACATGACCTATACCGGTAGCATTACTTAGTATATAAAGAATACCAGCCTTGATACGGTCCCCAGAATCTAATGATATTCCTACATTACGTGCAATTTCGTCTGCCAACTTAAATCCAATTCCACTAATATCTTCTGCTAACTGATAAGGATTCTTCTGGATAATATCATACATTCTCTGTCCGTATTGTTGATATATCTTTACCGCATAAGTATTGGAAATACCGTATTTTTGAAGAAAAAGCAAAGCGTTGCGCATCTCCCTTTTCTCTTCAAATTGTATACTAATATCCCTAGCCATACGTTCACTAATTCCCTTTACTTCTGCTAGTCTTTCTGGTTCTTTCTCTATAATCGCAAAGGTTTCTTTTTTAAATTTACGTACAATTCTAGCTGCTAGCGCACAGCCTACACCTTTAATAGCTCCAGAGCCCAGATATCTCTCCATAGAAAAAAGATCCTCCGGCTCCTTCACTTCATAGGATTTCATTTGTAACTGTTCGCCATATACTGGATGTGTAGTATAAGTACCAGTGACACAAATATACTCGCCTTCACTTACAAAGGTAAAGGTTCCCACAACGGTCATCTCTATATCATCACGAACTAAGCTAAGTACTGTATAACCATTGTCACTATTTCGATATACAATTCTATCTACATAACCTTCTAATACTTCTTCCACTGGTTCTTCCACCTCGCCAAAAATGGGCCATCGTATTATTACGACAGCCCTTCCTCTTTATGCTCTCTATTCACTTATTATAACAACACCTTAAAAGTTGTACAAGGCTTTCTTTCCAAAAACCTACTCTTCAGTATTTTTAGAATAATCTCTCTTCATTGACTCATACAAGGTCTTTGCCAAACCTATAGATCCACTTTCCGTAATGTTTTTTGCGTACTCTTGGTATAGCGTATCTCCAAAATACTCAGTATACTCATTTTTATCACTGGAATCTACTGTCTTTTCCATCTCTTTTAGTACCATCTCAACAAAATAAGACTCAAAATCCTTGCACACATCCATTAATTCTTCATCCGTTGCATTGGATAAATCCCCACTCAAGGTAGATTTCAATTTTTCCCCTGACACCTTACCAGAAGAGTTGGTATTGTATAAAGAATATAAATTATTATTATCAATTGATATACTCATCTGATGTTTCTCCTATCTATTTTATGAGCGTAGGTTATTGGCTTGCTGTAACATAGTATCGGAGGCAGTAATAATCTTAGAGTTCATTTCATAAGCTCTCTGGGCTACAATCAGATTAACCATCTCATCCACTGCAGAAACATTGGAGGCTTCTAAGCATTTTTGCTTAATAACACTTCTAGTGACACCCTCTGTATCTATCTCTAATCTTGCTTCCCCAGAAGCTACGCTTTCTGCAAATATTCCATTACCTAACTTAGTAAGTCCTGCTGGGTTAACAAATTGCACCATTCCAATCTCAATTCCCGTTAGTTGCTGATTTCCATTAGCATCTGGAAATGATATTCTTCCCATTTCATCAATGGCTATCTTAGACATATTATACGTGCTATCAAATACGATTGGCTCCTGGTTTATATCTAGTACGGGACTACCATCACCATAGGAAATAGTCACCCCACCATCCTTTAATGCTGCAGAAAATGCTCCACCTCTTACATAACCAATGCTTCCATCTGCTTGTTGTATCATAAAGAAACCATCTCCTGCAATCGCAAGATCTAAAGGATTTTCTGTAGAAGTGATAGTGCCCTGATCAAATCTCGTTGTTATAGCGGAATTGCGAACTCCCAGACCTACCTGTACACCAACTGGTTTTACATTGCCTTCATTATCAGTAGACTTTTCTTGAATGGTTTGATAAAGCAGGGATTTGAATTCTGCTGTTTCTTTTTTATAGCCTGTCGTATTAATGTTTGCTAAATTGTTTGATATGGTATCTACATTAGTCTGCTGAGCTGCCATACCAGTAGCTGCAGTCCATAATGATCTCATCATAAGCTATACCCCTTTCCTACACCCTTCCTACAGTATTCACAGCCTTATCAAGCATACTGTCTACTGTATTAATGACTTTTTGATTAGCCTCATAGGATCTTGTAATGGCAATCATATTTACCATTTCACTGACAGAATTAACATTGGATTGCTCGAGATATCCTTGGCGAACTGTTCCAGTTGCTTGAATTTCCTCTGCCCCATCTACCGTTTCATATAGGTTGTTGCCAAACTTCTTTATGTAATCATAATCTGCAAAATCTGTTATTTTTACACTATCCACATAGTTTCCATCAGCGTATATTCCTCCAATGGCATCTATTGTAATCTCTGATGCTTCAAGGGGAATCTCAATATTACCACCTTCCCCTACTACATGATTACCATCTGCATCTAACAGACTCCCGTCACTGCCTAGCTTAAAGCTGCCGTCACGAGTATATTTAATAGATTCATTACCATCACTGTCTATTACTGCAATAGTAAAAAATCCTTTACCTTCCATGGTTAAATCAAAGGTATTACCTGTTTGTCTTATAGATCCCTGAGTGTAGTTTGTATAAACTTCACCAATCTTAGAACCCAGGCTCATACTTCCGATTCTTTCATCCACAAAACCGTTTGTGGCATCTTTTATCTTTAAGGTGTAAACACTATCAAAGGACTGATTTGTTACTCCTTCGCTTTTGTATCCTACCGTAGCAGCATTAGCGATATTGTTGGATATTACTTCCAATCTCTTCTGTTCGCTTACCATACCGTTATAGGCAGAATATAAACCTCTAACCATGCAACCCTTCCCTTCTGGATTTAGTTAATAGCTCATATTATATATCGGCTAGCTTCTCCATAATATTAACCTTTTTTAGTACAAACACATCATCTCTTGATTTCGCCATTGTTAGATGTATACTAAGCCAAATACCTTTATAAACAAAAAAGTAGCTTTCTATTGAAAGCTACTTTAATTTTCATATTACCGATTAGTCTCTCTTTCCTGCTAAAAACTCTACAAACTTACCAGTACCAATAGCTACGGCTGTCATAGGATCTTCTGCAGTCATTGTAGTAATGCCTGTCTTACTTTCAATTAGCTCTTCTAATCCGTATAATAAACATCCACCACCAGTTAATACGATACCACGATCTGCAATATCAGCAGCTAATTCTGGTGGAGTCTTCTCTAATACACTGTGAACAGCTTCTACGATCTGAGAAGTTGTCTCTCTTAATGCTTCTTCTGTCTCATCAGAAGTTACAGTAATAGTCTTTGGAAGACCTGTAACAAGGTTACGACCTCTAACATCCATAGACGCAACTTCTGGTCTCTTAAATGCGGAGCCAATCTTAATCTTAATATCCTCTGCTGTTCTCTCACCAATTAAAAGATTGTGTTTCTTTCTCATGTAACGAACAATTGCTTCATCAAAATCATCACCAGCAATCTTAATAGAAGTACTAACTACAGTACCACCAAGTGAAATTACAGCGATGTCAGTAGTTCCACCACCGATATCTACAATCATGTTACCACATGGTCTTGAGATATCAATTCCAGCTCCAATTGCTGCTGCAATTGGTTCTTCGATAATCGCAACTTCTCTAGCACCAGCTTGATAGGTTGCATCTTCAACAGCCTTCTTCTCAACTTCTGTTACCCCACTAGGTACACAAACACTGATTCTAGGCTTTCTAAAGCGTTGTTTGCCAACTGCTTTCTGAATAAAGTATTTTAACATCTTTTCCGTTACAGTATAGTCAGAAATTACACCCTGACGTAATGGTCTTACTGCAACTATATTTCCTGGAGTTCTTCCTAGCATCAATCTAGCTTCTTCTCCAATAGCCTTTGTCTTATTTGTATCACGATCAAATGCCACTACTGATGGCTCTTTTAAAACTACGCCCTTTCCTTTTATATAAACAAGTACACTAGCGGTTCCTAAATCAATTCCAATATCACAGCCCAACATGCAGTTACTCCTTTCAAACTATCTTTCTTCATCTATTCAATATAGCAACATGTACC
>JAEZGY010000051.1 GCA_023416695.1 Bacillota bacterium
AATGGTGCAAGCTCAGAGCTTTTTAATGCTGTATTCCTTGCTACTGCCATTTCGTCTGGTATTGGTACCTTATTAATGGCATTTTTAGCAAACAAACCTTTTGCTTTAGCTCCTGGTATGGGGTTAAATACCTATTTTGCATCCGTAGTAGTAGGTATCATGACAACCTCTGCGTTAGGCTATGATGAAGCATTTAAAGGTGGACTTGCTATTATCTTAGTTTCTGGTATCTTATTTACAATTTTAACTTTAGTTAAAATTCGTGAAAAAATCGTAGAAGCAATTCCGATGAGTATTCGTTTTGGTATTACTGCTGGTATTGGTTTAATGCTTGTTAAAATTGGTTTAGACTCTAATGTATCTAATGCCGATTTTACTAAGAGCTTTTCCATGATTAGCTTCTTCACTAATGGAGCATCAGGTACCCATACTCAGATGGAGGCTGCTGGTGCAAATTATAGTCTATTAATCGTATATATTATTACATTTTTTATTGGCTTATTTACCATTGCTATCTTAAATCATAGAAAAGTAAAAGGTTCCATTCTTTATGGAATGCTTGTAGCTACCATTGCCTACTTTATTGGTGGTACCATCATTGATGTGGATGTATTTGCTTCTGTAAAGAACGCTTCTTTCCTGCCTCAATTTGGTGATATGATGGATAAAACTCTTTTTAATTTCAACTTCTCTACCCTATTTGAAATGGGTGCACTAGCCGCTGTTATGACTATTGTTACCTTCTGCATGGTGGATATGTTTGATACCATTGGAACTTTACTTGGTACTGCAGGTAAGGCTGGCATGCTAGACAAAGATGGAAAGATGGAGAACATGACTGAAGCTCTTCTATCAGATTCTCTTGCTACCTGTGTAGGCGCTTGTACTGGTACCTCCACAGTAACTACCTTTATAGAATCTGCTTCTGGTATAGAAGAAGGTGGTAGAACTGGTTTATCCTCTGTAGTAACAGGTTTCCTTTTCTTAGCTTGTGTCTTTTTCGCTCCCGTAGCTAAGTTAATTCCAACACCTGCTACTGCTGCTGCTCTAGTATTCGTTGGTGTGTTAATGATTGGCGCTTTAAAATTCATTGATTACTCTGATCTTACTCAATCAGTTCCAGTGGTTCTTATGTTAGCATTTATGATGATTACAAGTGGTATCGGAAATGGCATTGGTATTGGTTTAATTGCTTACTCTATCATGAAGCTTTGTACTGGTAAACGTAAAGAAGTATCTATCATTACAATTATTCTTTCCTTACTGTTTATTGGAAAGTTCTTTATTCTTTACTAATCAAGAAAATATAACTTAAAATAAAAACTGTCGCACTAACCGTTATTAAACAGTTAGTGCGACAGTTTATTATTAATGAAATCTTATAGAATTTATTTACTCATAATAAAACTCGCCTTACCATATCGATATCTAACAAGTTTTTTATCTCCACCCCATAAATAGGTTGGCATTCCATATCCAGCAACTGTATTCTCACCTGTCACTTCCCCATTTATTATCAGCTTTGCTAGTTCAATATAATCCTCAATATAATCCACAGAGATCGGTGCCCCATTATGAGCAGGCATAAGTCTGTTAAACTCCATCTTTCTAGCAAGAAGTTTTTGCATATTATGTAGATGTCTTGTAACGAGTATTTGTTCTTTAACTTCTTCACCACTGACAAATAATAAAACCTGCCCTGATTCTACCTCATCCCCAGTATATAAAGAGTGATTTTTACGGTCCAAAAATGCAAAGGAACTACTATGATGTGCACCAATAGAAATTGCCTCTACCTCACGCCCACCAAGATTAAACACTTGGCCATCCTCTAAATATCTTATATTATAATTTGGATAAGGAAATCTTTTTTTGTTCTTTTGTTCTCTAGCAGGTTTCTCACCTCCAGACCCCATAAAAACTTCCTGCCAAAACGCATTTCCACCACTGTGGTCCAAATGACCATGGGTATTTACGATGACAACTGGTAAATCTGTAATTTTTTCTATAACAGCTCTTAAATCACCTTCACCATAGGCAGTATCAATCAACATAGCCTTTGTTTCACCGATTAGCAAATAACAATACACATTTTTTGCTGCAATAACCCAGTCCCCTGTCTCTGCCTTCCACGCGCCATATAGGCTTCCATTACGATTCAAATTCGGATCATTAAACTTCTTTCTTCTCATATTATCCCTTCTTCATCTGTTCATAAGTTACACCATACTTTATCGCCAGATTTTTTGCATATGAGCAGGTATCAGGCTTACTCCTTAACACACGAAATGTATTTTTATTATCCATAATTTCCATAATAATGCTGATAATATCACTTGTTCCTTCCCATTTATTCATATCTTCCGTAGCAAAAGCAAGTTCATGGATATGGGTGTTATAAATAACCATAACTCCCCTTTCTTTTAATATGTGTAATAAATCTTTGGCAAGGTACAAGCCATCAGAGGCACAGGTAGAGGAATATGTTTCATTTAGTAAAATTAGACTGTAAGCATCTGCCTCTTTTACAATGGATTGTATACGTACCGCCTCTTCTCCAAGACGCCCGTAAGATATTGTCTGATTCTCGTCGGCTGGAAAATGGGTATAAATCTGATGAACACAAAAGCCCTCATAAGATGATGCACAGACAAACATCCCCAATGCCGCCATATAAGTGATAATACCGATTCCCTGCGTAAGTACAGTTTTTCCACCTCGATTAGGGCCTGTCATTACAAAAAGACGTTCCTTTTCCAATAAGGAAAAATCATTGGTAACAATATTAGGTTCATTTTGTAATGCAAGGCGTATGTTATATGCCTCTTTTATACGAATCTCACGTGCTTCCTTCACTATTTTAGGGTAACAAATAGGATATCCTTTTTCCTGCAGCTTGCAGGCAAAAGAAGCAAGTCGGCTATAGTACAAAAATTCATCTCTAAGATCCAATAAAAAGTAACCATCTAAATGAATATACTTATGTAAAGTTCTTTTCATATCCCCTACCAATCCTGAAAGATGCTTTTCTACCTCTTTTGTCAAAGCCATCATCATATGGTTAGGTGGTTCATGACCGGGGATTTGCTTTATGACTCTTACAAACTCTGTCAACTTATTGATAGGTTCCTTGTGATATTGTTGTCGAAATTCCAATAGATATACTTCCCTTGGCATTAAATCCGGAGTCAGATTAACGCCTAAAGTTAATGACTTAGTATCGGATAGTTCAGCTCGTAGTCTTTTAATATCCTTCTTAAGACTATGTATTTCATCCCCCTCCATAATGGTATGTATCTTTTGTGCTATGGAAGATAATCCCTCAGATTTTGGAGGATTTTCTTTAAAAATAGAATCCATTTCTTCTACCACATCAGCATAGAGTTCGATATCACCTAACTGGGTAATCATCTGCCATACACTGGATTTTTGCTCCCCATAACGTGGAGTATACATCATGTCGGACAGAATTCTTAGCTTTTTTATGATAAGAGACAGTTTCGTACGAATCCCTTCATTTTCAATAAAATCTCTTAAAATTTCTTGGCGATAGAGTATTGTATTAGGGTCTATAGGAATGACAGTAAGCATTTTCTTTAATTGACTATATTCTGTCTCATTGAAACAAATATTGTGTATCAGTTCGTCAATGGCTAAATCCCTAAAACTGTCTGGATAAAGAGTTGTCGTCGTTTCATTTTCATTCAGATAAAGTAAGCTCATATACAGTCTCCTTTATGTTTATAGGCAAGCCATTATAGAAAAAAGGAATAACGACTTACAATAGCAAACTAATACTACAATCTATATTTTATACAAAATTTCGTTTTATTATATCATAATCCTTTGAAATATGGTAAAATTCTCATATAGATTTACCGTTAGATTCTATAAAACACAAAGGACGTGTGATATGCCAAAGATGAAATATGTAACCAGCAAAGATGTGAATAATCTATTGCAAAAGAATTCTGAAATAGGCTTTGCTCATACCTCCCATATGGTGGATATGCTCCAGTACGAATACTTAAAGGAAGGGAATCCCAAAGCTGTTGAGGCTTCCGTACGTGTATTTCGTGCAGATATACAGGGGCATTTGTCAGATGACCCTCTTCGCAATTTAAAGTATCTATTTATCATCAATACCGGTCTAGCATCCCGTTATGCAGTAGAAGGAGGACTAGATTTAGAAAAAGCCTATGCCATAAGCGATTTATATATTAACAAGGTGGATTCTATCAATAAACCTGATGAAGTGTACGTTCTACAAAAAGAAATGATTGCCCATTACACTACACAGGTAGCTCTTTCAAAAAAAGAGCATATCTTTTCTAAGCCAATTATAAAGTCCATGGAGTACATTCATACGCATATCACAGAGCCCATAAAGTTAAAGGATGTGGCAACATATGTGGGTTTAAACACTAACTATCTAACAACTCTTTTCAAAAAAGAAACAATGAAGACCCCTTATACCTATATTCTGGAGAAAAAAGTAGAGATTGCAAAGAGTATGTTAAAACATTCGGATAAAAGTTATTCTCACATTGCATCTTCACTAGCCTTTTCTTCTCAAAGTCACTTCACAAAGGTGTTCAAAGAACAAACTGGATATACACCACGAAGCTATAGAATGCTATTCTACAAGCAAAGTATTATTTTAAATAACACTTTTAAATAACAAGATTGTTGGATATGTCTTACCTCTTACTTATTATTTTAACCCATTACATAAAAAAAGCTCAATTTTAGGAAAATTCCTAAAATCGAGCTTTTTATTATGGTTTCTAATTTAAGCTACACAAACATTAACTGCTTGATCACCACGAGCGCCTTTAGTTACATCATAAGTAACTTTTTGGCCTTCCTGTAATGTCTTAAATCCATCAGACATAATTCCTGTAAAGTGAACGAAGATGTCCTCTCCTGTTCCTTCGTTAGTTATAAAGCCAAATCCTTTTTCTGAGTTAAACCATTTTACTGTACCTTTGTTCATGAAAGATACCTCCTAAATAATATTAATACTTTGCATGTTAATTCCATAAGAGGGATAGATCTCTATTCATA
>JAEZGY010000079.1 GCA_023416695.1 Bacillota bacterium
AATCTGTAAGCATGTTTTTTCATGTTTTCCCTCCACGAAATAATATTCTCTCATTAACATTGTCGCATTTATCATACCTTCTCTTCCATAAAAATACAAGGGGCAAATAGGTATGTTTCTCAATTAATCCATAAATTTTCCTAGGAAACTTCTCGTTCTTTCATTGCTAGAGGAGAATACTTCATCAGGAGTTCCATCCTCTACGATATAACCATCATCCATAAAAATCATACGATCTGAGATCTCTCTAGCAAAGCTCATTTCATGGGTAACAATCACCATGGTCATATTAAGACTTGTCAACGACTTAATCACTTTCAGTACCTCTCCAGTAAGCTCAGGATCTAAGGCTGAGGTTGGTTCATCAAAAAATAAGATATCTGGTTGTAGCGCCAAAGCCCTAGCTATAGAAACACGCTGGCACTGACCACCAGAAAGCTCATGTGGATATGCGTCCTTCTTATCCTCTAAGCCAAGGCGTTTAAGAAGGTCTATGGCCTCCCTCTCCGCAGTATCTTTATCTTTTCCAACCACATGAATCGGAGCCTCTGTGATATTACGCAGGACAGAATAATGTGGAAATAGATTAAAGCTTTGAAATACAAGTCCTGTCTTAAGACGAATCTGTTTTAAGGTCTCTTTATCTGCATAGCTGACTTTACCCTCATTGGTTGTGGCCATTTGCATACCAGCAACCTTAACTTCTCCTCCATTAATGGTCTCTAACCTAGTTAGACAGCGTAGTAGCGTGGACTTACCAGAGCCTGAAGACCCAATGATTGATACAATCTCCCCATGTTTAATGGACAGGTTAATATCCTTAAGTACTTGAAGGTGTCCAAAATTCTTCTTTAAATTATTAATTTCAATTGCGTACATTGGTCTCCTCCTATTGGTAATATCCTAACTTCTTTTCTGCTATGTAGAAACAACGAGCCACAACACTGTTCATCACCAAATAAAAGCCTCCAGCCATAATAATTGGGATTACAGAAGAACGAGCTGACATACTTTCTGTAGCTAATTTATAAAGTTCAGGTAACGCAATTACTGATACTAAAGCGGTGTCCTTCACTAATGTCATAAACTCACTACCCATTGGAGGAAGAATTCTCTTAATAACTTGTGGTAATGTTATCTTAAAAAAGGACTGTTTTTTGGAAAAGCCTAAAACAATGGCTGCTTCCTTCTGTCCCTTTGGCATAGACTCTAAACCAGAACGATAAATCTCTGCAAAGTAAGCTGCATAGTTTAATGACATAGCAATAATAGCGGCTGGGAATCTATCAATATAGATGCCTAGAAGTTTAGGTGGTCCAAAATAAAATACAAACAATTGTAAGATAAGAGGTGTTCCTCTCATAATCAATAAATAAAATCGAATAGGCCAGCTAAGAAATTGGTACCTGGACATTCGGCCAAGACAAAGTATTAGTCCTAATGGTAACGAAAAAACCAGTGTCCAAAAAAAGATACTTAAGGTATCTCCTGAAGCAAAGAACATATTTTTAAGTAGTTTTAATATTGCTTCCTGTGTCATACTGTCCTCCCATAGTTCATTAATATGTAATAAAATTGGCTGTTACACCCAAAGTGCAACAGCCACATTAATCGTCGTATTGGCTTTATTGAATGGTTGTAACATCAGAGCCAAACCAGGTCTGGCTAATCTTAGCTAATGTTCCATCTTCCTTCATTGCCTTTAAATGTTTTTCCACTTCTGTACATAATGCTTTGTCACCTTTTCTAAATCCAATGACATATTTCTCATCTGCAAGACTATCGGATAATAGTTTGTATTTGTCTGCATTCTTCTCCATATAGTAGCGAGCTACTACTTCATCCATAACAACTGCATCAGAGCCACCAATTTCAAGGTCCATCATAGCCTGAACATTATCATCAATCTTTAATAAATCTTTTAATGACTTTACAAGATCAGCCTGTGCTTCCATCGCTTCGGATGCTGTTGAGCCACTCTGTACAGCAACAGTCTTTCCTTCTAAATCCTTTAAAGAATTAATGCTGCTATCTGCAAGAACAACACCTACTTGAGTATTGCCCATGTAAGATTGACTTAAAGTCATAGCCTTATCTCTATCTGCAGAATAGCTGAGTCCATTCCAAATACAATCGATATTCTTATTATCTAATTCCATCTCTTTTGAATCCCAATCGATTGGTTGTAATTGAAGCTCAATATTCATTCTCTTACAAACTTCTTTTGCTAAATCGATATCAAATCCAATAATATTATTGTCCTCATCCTTAAATCCCATTGGTGGGAAGGAAGCATCTAAGCCTAAAACAAGTTTTTTCTTACCCATTACATACTCTAAGGATGTATCCTTATTGGCATCATTACTACTATCGTTACCAGCAGTATTATTGCTTTTAGTTCCACAGGAAGCAATCACCATACTGCAAACAAGCAAAAGAGCTAAAATCTTTGATACTTTTTTCATCATTTCTCCTCCTAAACCTTTTATCTGTTAAAACAATATGTACTTTTTACTTTATTATATTAGCATACTAAAGTAACCATGTCAATCACAGGAATAGAATACCTATGTTTTTGTTACTTTGTACCAAAAATGAAAACTACATTTTAATGTATCACTAAATATATACTTTCCATCCAACTAAAAGAATAAATTCTGTGATGATTCCCATACTAAACAATACCTTGGTAATCCTCAAAGCCTTTTAGCAACACGATTGTCCTTTGTCTCCCACATTTATCTTTTTTCTTATTTTTTTACATATCACAACATATGGTTTACATATACCAAAATGTAGTGTATACAACTAGTAGGGAATAATTAAAAAGACATCCTCTTAACCTTTGTAAGTCACTATGCAATTATGTTTGTAAAGGAGAGTATATATGGAATTTCTAAGTCACATACGGGGTACTGAGAAGTCAATACCCATTGGTAGACAGATTGTTAATACCTGTGCACTTTTATTTTTAGGGATTGCTTTGGGAACCTTTTCAAAATTCTTAGATGATACAGCAACAAATGAGCTGCCCTATATATTTGAATATTTGGATATTAGAAACTTTCTTGGTCGTTTTGCCATATGGGTACTGATTGCTCTATGTATTTCAATTTTTAGCAATTCTTCATTCAGAGCATCAATAAATGTGTTTCTCTTCTTTACCGGAATGGTTACAAGCTATTATCTATATTCAAATTATGTAGCTGGCTTTTTCCCAAGAAGTTATGCCATGATATGGTTTTGTTTTACCGCCATATCTCCCTTGTTAGCCTTTATCTGTTGGTATGCAAAGGGAGAAAGTAAGTTATCTCTTGTTCTTTCCGCAATAATAATTGCAGTTTTATTCAATATGACATTTGTCTATGGATGGATTTACTTTGATATGCGGTCAATCTTAGAACTGTTGGTTTTTATTTTTGGATTAGTGGTTTTGAAACGGAATACAATCAAGGGCTCAATAGTTATGACAGCAATGGGAACTTCCTTTGCATTTATTCTTAACTTATTGGTTCCATTTCATTTTGGATAAACCTCTCTATGTTCTCTGGGGCTACCGACCTGACTGTAGGGTTATAGGGGGTGCCTTACTACGCCTTATAGCCCTATGAGCAGGCCGATCGCACCAGAGAAACCACTATTATGAAAAAACAAAAGCTAAATAAAGCATCGTGGCATTGAGTACTGCCTTCTCGTCAATATTAAAGCAATTATGATGATTTGGATATGCTCTTCCCATAGATTCATTACCTGCTCCAACAAAGGCAAAAACTCCTGGAATCTGCTGCTGGTAGATCGAGAAATCTTCTCCTAAGAACATTTTAGGAAGGTCAATCATACTTTCCTTATCAAAAATTCGCTCTGCTGCTTTTAACGCTTTCTCAGTAAGTACCGCATCATTCATAACCACAGGATGAAGTGATCTCTGATAGTTGATTACAGCTGTTGTGTTATAGGTCTCTGCTGTATTGCTGACAATACGTTTTACCGACCGCTCAATATGGCTACCATCCTCATGAGAGAAGGTTCTTGCAGTTCCTTCAATGTATGCTTCTCCTGAAATGATATTGTGTGCTGTTCCACTTTCCAACTTCCCTATGGTTACTACTGCTGGATGCAAAGGATCAAGCTCTCTACTAACAATGGACTGTAGGTTCATAACGGTTGCGGCCCCTACCACAGTAGCATCAACACACTGATGAGGCTTTCCAGCATGGCCAGAACGTCCATTAATCTGTATTTTAAATATATCAGAGGCAGCCATTCTTGGTCCTGATTTTATAGAAATCTTACCACATGGAATATCACCAAATACGTGTAATCCATATATCTCTTCCACATCATCTATTTGACCAGAATCACAAATCATTCTGGCTCCTAAACAATTCTCTTCTGATGGTTGAAAAATTAGCTTTACTGTACAATTTAATTCCTTCTCAAAGGTTTTTAGTATATCTGCTGCTCCAAGTAAGGCTGCCATATGAGCATCATGTCCACAAGCATGCATAATTCCGTCATGAACAGAACGATATCCAACCTCAGTCTTTTCTTGTATATGTAAGGCATCCATATCAGCACGTAGTGCAATTACTCGGTCTCCATGACCAACCAGACCAATGACTCCTGTGTCCCCAGCTACTACATAAGGAATCTCCATATTATCCAGTTCCTCTCGTATTCGCTTAGAGGTATCGTACTCCTTACCACTTAACTCTGGATACTTATGAAAATGCTTCCTTAGCCTAATCATGTAATTGCTTCTTTTTTCTACTTCCTTCTTAATGTTCATAAGGACCTCCTGCTATCATCAGCCTTCTATAGGTAGATATTTAGTTACTATATGGCTATTGTATCGAGAAAAGATGGATAAATCAACCATTTCATATGCAGTAACTATTACAGAACAGATTGCAACATTTTATGTTACTTATTTGTGTTACAATTAAAATAATAATACATACTGGGGGGATTGTGTAATGAAAAAAGTTATAATGATTATTATTTTAACCCTACTGTTGCTTCCCATTAGTAGCAAGAGTGTTTTAGCTGATATGGGACCAAAACCTGATGTAACCATAGACTTTAATGGGCTAGAGGATAGGACCTATTACGTAACTCTACTATCTGAAAGAAGTTCCTCTGGTCCATGGGAAGTAGATAGGAATTATGATATCGCAACCGAAGAGAATATAGGGACAGCCTTTAAAAATTATAAGGATACAGATAGCTACTATTTTCTTGGTTATTATGAAAATTGCACCGAGAATGATTCCTTTATATGGAGTTACTGGTCACCAGAAAAATTCAAGATTTTAATCTATCTACCAGACACCAAAGAGTTTATTGTAAGCGAGGATAGTTACTATTGTTATGACTTCCACAGTGATTTTATTGCTACGATAACAGATGGGAAGATAGCTGTAGAGAAGGATATTAGATGGTCTAGCCAAGTGCTCCCTTTTATAGAAAGAGTCCTACTGACATTGGCTATCGAGCTATGTATTGCTTCGGCCTTTTCCTACAACAGGAAAAAACAGCTCATTGTTATAACTATAACCAATGTAGTAACTCAATTTCTTCTAAATATCATTCTATTTTCTAGGTCAATGCCAAATACTGATTGGAATGCATTCTACTCAATCTATCTACTACTAGAAATATTAATTGTTCTATTAGAAGGATTTGTTTACATGCTTTTACTACCTCGATATGATGTGTTTACAGAAAAAAAATCAAAACCTTGGTTATATTCCATCACTGCCAACGCTGCATCCCTCTCCTTTGGTCTTATATTATCCATGTTAGTTCCGGAAATGTTCTAGGATATATCGTCTTTCCTTACGTACACAATCAATAACGGGGGCTGAAAACTATTTCAGCCCCCGTTATCTTTATCGGGAAATATATAACTATGAAAAGGAAATTGTCAAATAAGTATTAACCCATTACTACTGTAACTTCATGAGTCTTACCATCTCCAGCAACAGGAATAATGTTGCCACTAACCTCTTTACCATCTACTACTAATTTAGCAACTCCAGTAGATACATGGTTTGGATTCTCGATGGTAATCTGGTATACATCCCCACGGAATTCTCTTGTAATCTTATAACCATCCCAGCTCTGTGGAATTGCAGGATCAACCATTAATCCATCATACTCTGGTTTAATACCAAGAATATACTGAGAAATGGCTACAAAGTTCCAAGAAGCAGTTCCAGTTAACCAAGAGTTCTTCGCTTCACCAAAACGCTTTGCATCCTTACCTGCAACCATCTGTGAGTATACATACGGCTCAGTTCTATGAATCTCGCTATAATCCTCTGTATAAGCAGGAGCGATTCTTGTATAATAGTCAAATGCTTTGTCACCACGACCTAGTACTGCTTCTGCACACATGATCCATGCATTATTATGACAGAAGATACCAGCATTCTCTTTGTAACCACCTGGATAGGTAGAAATCTCACCATATTCAACATAGTACTTTGTGAATGCAGGATTATTTAATACTAAGCCATATTTCGTTCCTAGACGTTCTTCTACAGAATCCATTGCCTGAACTGCTTTTCCGTCTTCAATACCACAGCCACCCATTACGCAGAAGCCTTGAGATTCGATAAATATCTTACCTTCCTCATTCTGCTCACTACCAATTGGCCTACCATAATCATCATAAGCACGTAAGAACCACTGTCCATCCCATCCGTCCTTCATGATAACCTGTCTCATCTTATCTACCTCAGTATAAGCTCTTGCTGCTTCCAGAGAGTTACCTATCTTCTCCATTAATTTTGCATACTCTGCACCAATGTAGGTAAACATACCGGCAATCATAACAGATTCTGCTACACGACCATCTTTAGAAGTGGAGGTTTGGAAGGACTCCCCTGGTTCTGTGGAGAAGCAGTTAAGGTTCAAACAGTCATTCCAGTCAGCACGACCAATAAGAGGAAGGCCATGAGGTCCTACATTATTAATTACGTGATCGAAGCTTCTCTTTAAATGATCCGCTAATGGAGTAGCGGTATTCATATCATTATCAAATGGAGTCATTACATCAAGAATAGAGTAATCTCCTGTTTCTTTTATATAAGCTACTACAGCAAGAATCAGCCATAATGGATCGTCATTAAAGTTACCGCCAATGGCATCATTGCCCTTCTTAGTCAATGGTTGATACTGATGATATGCCCCACCATCTTCTAACTGAGTAGATGCTAAATCAATAATTCGTTCTCTTGCTCTATCAGGAATCTGATGTACGAAACCAAGTAAGTCTTGATTAGAATCTCTAAAGCCCATTCCACGGCCAACGCCAGACTCGAAATAGGAAGCACTTCTAGATAAATTGAAAGTCACCATACATTGATATTGATTCCAGATATTTACCTGGCGATTTAACTTCTTATCTTCAGATTCAATAGAGTATTTGGAAAGTAGCATGTCCCAATGTGCTGCTAACTCCTCTAATGCCTTATCTACATCTTTTGCAGTAGCAAACAGATTGATCATTGCTTCTGCTTTTTTCTTGTTGATTACACCCTTGGATTCCCATTTATCTTCTACAGGATTCTCAACATAACCAAGAACAAACACTAGCTCTTTCTTCTCTCCTGGCTCAAGAGAAATCTCTACGCAGTGAGATGCACAAGGAGACCAGCCATCAGCTACAGAGTTCCTTGACTTTCCTTCTACTACAACCTGAGGATCGCTAAATCCATTATATGTACCAATAAAACTCTCTCTATCAGAATCAAATCCACTAATAGGAGCATTTACAGAATAGAACGCATAATGATTACGACGCTCTTTGTATTCTGTCTTATGATAAATTACCGAGTCCTTAACTTCTACTTCTCCTGTATTAAAGTTACGTTGGAAATTACGATCATCGTCATCTGCATTCCACAGACACCATTCTACAAAAGAGAATAATTTAACATCCTTCTTGGTATTTCCTTCATTCTCTACTACAACCTTCTGAACTTCACCATGGAAATTTAACGGAACAAAGTAAGTTACTTTAGTAGATATACCATTTTTCTTACCATTAATTGTAGTATAGCCCATACCATGACGGCATTCATAGAAATCTAAGTCTTTACGTGCAGGGGACCAACCTGGACTCCAAAAATCGCCATTGTCATATAAATAGAAATAATGGCCACCGCCTAAATCAAGAGGAACATTATTATAACGAAACCTGGTAATTCTTCTTAATTTAGCATCTTTATAAAAACTATAACCACCTGTAGTATTAGATATAATAGTGAAAAATTCCTGAGAACCTAAATAGTTAATCCATGGATAAGGTGTGTTTGGTGTAGCAATCACATACTCTTTGTTTAAGTCGTCGAAATAACCAAATTTCATTCTTTTTCTCCTTTATTTCTTATTCCATCATCAGTACTAAATTTCTACGAAACTTTTTTACTGTTGATATTACTATTATATGATACCTCTTTTTCGATTTCAATCAGCGACATTCACAAAAAAAATGACTCTCGCTTGGCTATTATATATGACTTTCTCGAAACTTTTACGAAAAACACTATAATTTCCTCATATAAAACGAAATTCGCTACGAAACATCGTTCGTAGCGAACCTTCAAACTATTGAATATAAAAAGGTGCAAAATCGTCGCTATCCGAGCAAAGCAGCCCACCATACTCCTGAATCCAACACCTCACA
Organism: Bacillota bacterium; assembly: GCA_023416695.1. GTDB lineage: Bacteria > Bacillota > Clostridia > Lachnospirales > Lachnospiraceae > KM106-2. The sequence continues at coordinate 8,696 of JAEZGY010000079.1, forward strand.
TACTCTATTAATTCCTTCAATCCGTTCTCTTCTATAGTAATGGCATAGACACTCTTTAGCTTTCTATCTGTCATAAACCTTAAATCTTCCTCATCTTCCATGTACTCCGTCATAGTTTCAACATCTGCCACTATACCATTTGGAAAGTTTAATTCCATAATACCAAGCTCCGGCCATACGTGAATTTCCTCTAGCTTATTTATTAGAGACCTTTCCAAATCCTTTACTGTTACCTCTTGTTCTGCAAAATAAAGTAATTCCAGGTTCTTACTTCTTTTGACACCTTCTTTTTTACTCATATGGACCTCCTTATGACGTTTTTTCACTTCTATACTATTATATACCATTCTTTTCTACGTAAATTCTATATCAATCTACATTTTATCTAAGTAATTAACATTCGTCTACTAAATAACATTATTTATTTTAATAAATCTATTCATTCGATTTTGTTCGATTTATATTGACTCCTCTCTTTGAAGTACTTATACTATTATATGGTAAATTAATATAATCAATAAAAAAGTGGAGGTTTATATGGAAAAGAGTTTTAGTCAAAAGCTTCTTCTCGGTATCCAACATGTACTTGCAATGTTCGGTGCCACTGTTTTAGTGCCTATGTTAACTGGATTGAATGCCTCAATAACATTAATCTGTGCAGGCTTAGGCACATTGTTATTCCATGGAGTTACCAAAAGAAAGGTTCCTGTTTTTTTAGGCTCCAGTTTTGCATTTATGGGCGCTATTCAATCGGTACTATGGAATGGCTCTGATGCAAAAGTATCCAATGCTAACATCATACTTGATAATCTTGCAAAGGTAAAGGGTGGGATCATTGTTGCAGGTCTTATCTATGTTGTATTTGCATTACTAATCAAAGCTATCGGATATCAAAAAATCACAAAAATATTACCTCCAATTGTTACCGGACCTATGATTATTGTAATTGGACTTCGTTTATGTACTAGTGCAACAGGCAGTGCTTTCTTTAAAGATGGTAATTTTGAACCAAAATATGCATTAGTAGCTTTTTTAGTCATTGTCATCATTATTAGTATCTCTGTGTTTGCTAAAGGCTTCTTTAACCTAATGCCTATCCTATTCGCATTAATTATTGGTTATGTAATTTGTATTCCACTAGGCATTTTGGATACTACCGCATGGGGCGAAGGATTTAGAAGTGCATCCTTCCTCTCCTTTACTGACAACCATATTTTAGATCAACTCCTTGTACTACCTGAATTTGACTTAAATGCAATACTAGCAATTGCTCCTATTTCTCTTGTTACCATTATCGAACATGTTGGTGACATCACTACAAATAGTGCTGTTGTGGGAAAGAACTTTATAGCAGATCCTGGTGTACATCGTACCTTAATTGGTGATGGTTTAGCTACTTCCATGGCTGGTTTATTTGGTGGACCCGCTAACACTACATATGGAGAAAATACAGGTGTTCTTGCTGTAACAAAGAATTACGATCCATCCTGTTTAAGAATTGCTGCCATATTTGCTGTCGTTCTCGGTGTATTTGGTCAATTAGGAGCTGTTATTCAAATGGTTCCTCCTGCAGTTAGTGGTGGTATCAGTATTGTATTATTCGGTATGATTTCTAGTGTAGGTGTACGTATCCTCATTAATAATCAAATTGATATGTCAAGTAGTAGAAACCTGATGATTTCCTCTTTAATCTTAGTACTTGGTATCGGTGTAGATGCTATTGTTATTCCAAACACAAATAACCTTTCTATCTCTGGTCTCGCCATTGCTGCCGTACTGGGTATAATCCTTGCAGCAATTCTTCCAGAAGAAAAGTCCGTCGATGAGGTTATAGAAGAATAATTCTTACGATTTAATTATAATTTACATACGAAATCATTAAAAATCTGTCAATGGTCCAAATCTTATTTGGATTACATTGACAGATTTTCTTTGCTTTGATAACATTTTTATAAATACTTTATCAACAAAAATCAACAATATATATCTATATTTGCACGATTCTATACAGAAAGGATAGCAAACATGTCAGGCACCGAGCAACGCAAAGAAGATCATACTTACATATATCATACTCCCTCTAGTTCATACAACTATCCTAATAAGCCCTATGAACCATTTCCCTTAAAACCCTCCAAAAAAGCAAAAAGCAAACGAAGGAAAAAAATAAGAATATGTTTAATTTCAACTTTCATAATTTTGGCTTTTGGGTTATTCTTATCTTATAGATATATTCCATCTGTAAAGCAGTTTATAATACGTAATTTTTATGAAGCAGACAAATACTATCTTTACACAGAAAAAACCAATTTAAAGAAAGGCATTGCTTCCTTGTATGACTATACACCCCAAGCAGAGGTTTCTAGTAAAGATAATACTTGTATCAGCAATTCCTATCGTATACTGAGTAAAGATACTAACTTCCTAACCTTTGACTACTTACAAAATAACAATAAGCAATATCTTTTTTTCCCTCAAATAAGTGAGCTGTACATAGATATCACAGAGCTAATAAGACTCCTTACTACACTATCAGATGAATATAATACAACAGAGCTTTTGGACCGTTATGTAGGTAGTTTTATAGAAAATATGACTAAGTATAGCACTATTTCCTTAGATAAAGATACAACCTTGGACTTATCTGCATATATAGAATATCCAACTACTGAGTTTACATTATCTACTTATTTTTTCGATAAATTTACAGTTTCTATTACTGAAAAGGACGTAATCACATTATTACTTTCCTTAATAGATTTATTAAAAACAGACCAAGAATTTATCGAACTAGTAGAGGTTACTGGCGTAGATAGCTACTATTATCAAGCCGCTCTATCCTATATTACAGTTGAATTAAAAAACTATACACCAGATAACAAAACCCCTTTAATCCAAATGGAGGTTTACTCCCATATGGGTGACATCCTAGCTCGTAACATTACATTTGGGAAGGAAGGATTCTATAAAATTACTTGTGTCAGATTGCCATATGAGGCTTCAGATTATCTAATGCTAAATGACAGTCAGTTTATCTCTATCATGGATAAGGAACAAGTGAAAAAGTATATGGAGAACTCCTCTATTACTTCTGTTTTAGATACCTTTGCAACCCAATTTTCACTTTCCATTAATAAGGATGAGTTTAGTAATTCCTTTTTGTCCTTTTTAGATGAATATATATATCGCTTAGTTCCATAAAGGAGGAAACAATGAACATCAAGCTAAAATGGCATTCAAAAACCAAAAATAACACACTGGACAAGTTTCAAATCAGAAGTGATGAAGAAACACAAGCAGAAGAAATGGAGCTCTATCTAAATAAACTAAATAAAGTCGAAGTTCCTAAGGTTAAAAAGAGCCTATCTGTAAAGGTAAAAGTTGCTCTTTGCTCAGGTACTATTTTAGCCCTTGGTTTAGTTTTTATCTTCCTCCTAGATGGTGGAAATAAGCTAAAGTCCGCTTTCTCTTCCCCAAGCACCAAGGACACCTATCTGGCTTTAGAAAAGTCTTACAGCAACTCCATGGAAGAGCTATTCACTACTAGCAGTTCCATAATAAATAAGATTAAAGAGAATAACACCCAATTTTCAGGAAATATGAAACTTCAGTTTTATTCCGATTTTTCTGATATATTCGCTCCCCTCTACCAATATGATATCAATGGCTACCTTACAAAGGAATGTTCCTCTGCCACACTAGCTTTATCTTTGAATGATGAGCATATTGTAACCAATGATTTCTATAAAAAAGCTGGAGAGGACAGTTTTTATTTCGACTTCCCAGAATATGATTCTAAACTAATCGATTTAAACCTACAAACTGATCAACAATATAGTAAGCTGCTAAACTATCTTATGGCAATCGCTCCATCCATTAGAACATACTACAGTCAATTAATAGATACCTTGGCCGATAAAGGAACTATTACTTATCACGACGACGTAGGCTATAAGGTTGGTAATCTTTCTACCACCTGTAGTTCTTATGATGTATCCGTTACTTCCAAACAGTATAATGACATTATAAAAAAACTCATAGGAGATATACTAGAGGACAACACACTAGGGGATAAGATTAGTAATCTTAAACCATTCTTTTTAGCTTATCTATCAAATATGACCTCTGATTCTATGACTATGACTGTGTTCTGTGATGATACAAAGATTCTAGGTAGGAGTATTCAGTTAGATATCAATGGACGTACCTTTATCCTTTATATAGGGTCTCTAGAAGTAAAGAACGAATACAGCTTTGATTGCTATTTACAAGAATATACTGAAGACCAATCCGATGGGTATATAGCAAACCTTAATGTTAGTGCCTCTAATTTTCGGAACACCTATAGTGGATCAATCTCCTTATCTATGAATAACATCAAACTAGAAGGAACCTTTAGCAAAGTAACCTTTAATCCTGATGCACTTTTCCCACTAAGCGGAAAATTAAAAGCTAATTATATTACTGCCGACGAAATACCAGGATTACCTAATGCCCTTGATTTAGATATCTCTACTATTCAAGATAAACTACAGGTATATGCTAATCTTTATCATGATAAAGAGTTCCATAATTCTACTACCAACGATGAAGTAGCTATTGGGTATTCTTGCTACTGTTCTACAAGTCTTAACCTTACAGCAGAACCATCCGTAAATATAGCATTTACACCAAAAGAAACATCCAAAGACATGGTATGCACTAGTTGGAAAGATGTATCTGATTCTTTGTCTAATCAGCCTATTGAAAATATATTCAATAGCTATGTCAAAGCTTTTAATGGTAAAACAAAGTATTCTAGAGAGAAAGCCCTAAAGATGATAGAAGATGGCTATATCTATCCCTTCTTTCCTGATATGGCTGCTATGTCAGGTTACTATAATTATGGTACTTCTTACTATAATGCATCTGACTATGGAATTGAAGAAGGAACACAAATAAATATCCTTGGAGAATACATAACATACCCTACTACTTCCTACTCTTCTGCTGCAGACTATATTAATGAATATCTACCAGATGCCACCCCATTATATCAGGACGAAGTTTTCACTACTACTGTAGACCAGACTATAGAATCAATACTTACTCTATGTAAAAAAGATGCAAACCTAGACTTTCACGTAATCACGGACAATACTATAGATTCCATCACTATCTATAACAATATTTTCACTGGTGAGAAGAATTATTCTGCAGTGAGTAGTCTCCAACTTTATAAAAACGTAAACACGCCGATAGCTGGAGAGATGGCTATTTATACAATATCCATTCTCTACGACGCTATCACCAAAAAAATACAATATGTATCCTTTAATTTTCCATATTCACTTTTAACTGATGACCAATTTATAGATTTTTCCTGTAAACTTGCCCATATTATCGAACCATCCATTACCACTGAAGAATATTCCTCTCACTTTTATAGAAATGGTTTACTGGGGGGATACGCCATTGGTTCTTTTTTATCAGGTGAGCAAAAGGCTACTATAACTCTGGAATCTTCAGAATATGTCCTTGAAACTGGTGATACGCAAAAGTATCAAGCTTGTACAATATCTTCAGATGCATCAATAGCAATAAATTATTAAAAAACATTTGACATTCTAAATGTACGATGTATAATAAGTACATAAACAAAGGCGTTTCTTATGACAATAAGAAGCGCCTTTTCTTATTTATAGGACTTAACTTACACTTCTGTAAATAAGATAGGAGAGAAGTAAAATAAGAAGGAGGTAATAGTTATGAAGAAACTCGAAATTATCATAAAGCCGGAAAAGCTAGAAGACCTGAAATCTATTCTTGAAGGTTGTAAGGCAAATGGTATCATGATATCCAACATTATGGGGTATGGTAACCAAAAAGGCTTTAAGCAGGTGTATAGGGGAGCTGAATACAATGTTAATCTTCTGCCAAAGGTAAAGGTGGAGACTGTTGTACCTGATGAAATCTCCGAATTAATTATTGATAAGATTGTAAAAGAGATTAACACCGGCAGTTATGGCGATGGAAAAATCTTTATTTACGAAGTACAGGATGCTGTCCGTATACGTACTGGGGAACGGGGCACAGACGCTTTATAAAAAACGAAAGACTATGATACCATATATTATCAAGGGAGATAATACTGTGCCAAAGCATGGGTTATCTCTCCTTTTTATTTCATAGGAATTGTTGTGTAAATTCTATGATGTTTGATTCCTATTTAGAGGGGATTACCCTAATCCCTTCTAAACTAGTATCAACCCTTTAACAAATCTAACAAGAAAAACCACCTTACACCCTTAAGGTGGTTTTTCGCTTTCAGCTAAGTCACTTTACAAACTTTTTATATTTACTTCCTTTCATATATTCTAAGCTTATGATATACTAAACCTATGTTTGCCCACCAAATTATTTACTAGCAATCATGGAATTACTTTATTAAAGGAGTGTATTATATGGCCAAAAAAAGTGTTTTGGGGGATGACGCTGCAATTTACCAAAAAAGAACCCCACAAGGTGAAAAAGCTAAGTTGAAGGGATTGCCCTTTAAAAAGAAATTACAATACATAAAAGATTATTATTTGAAAGCTAGTATAGTAATCGGGATTACCGCTTTTGTAGTGGTTTACCTAATATATACGCTTGTTAGACCTAAGGATGAGGTACTACTTCGTCTTATTGCCATCAATGATAGTTATACAGAGGAACAAACAGAAACTTTAATAAACGATTTTGGGAAAACCATTAATTATAACCCAGATAAAGAGGATATACTTATTGAAGATAATTTATTCTTAGATCCCGAGAATATGAATACTAATGTACAAGATGCCATAACAATCTATACTACTGCTGGCACCTTGGATGTAATTATAGCAGATGAAGATGTGTTTACTCTCTATGCAAAGAATGGATATTTTTGTGATTTGTCCGAGCTATTCTCTGAGGAAGAGTTAACGGCTTTATCAAAGGACCTATTATATGCCACAGGCAAACACGCTTATGGTGTATGTCTTGATGACAGCTCCATTTATACTGGAATGTCTACATGGTACAAGCAGCAAAAAGCTAGTGGTTCCTCTGTATCCTATTACATCGGAATCATAAGTAATTCTAAACAAAAAGACAATGCAGTTGCATTTATAGAGTATTTAAAAGCTATGAAATAATCAAAAAGCAGTCGCTATGTAAAAAGGGCCCGTTCTAGGAGAATCGGGCCCTTTTGGCATAGCAACTATTTCTATCTTATCTATTTATTTTGCACTAATTAAACCTTTGGCAACTAATAGTTCTGCTGTTAAAACTCCACCACCTGCAGCACCACGTACTGTATTGTGAGAGAGACCAATAAATTTGTAATCAAATACTGTATCCTCACGAAGGCGTCCCATAGAGATTCCAAAACCATTCTCATAGTTAACATCAAGGCTTACCTGTGGACGATTATCCTCTTCTAAGTATTGAATAAACTGCTTTGGAGCACTTGGAAGATCTAACTCCTGTGGAAGTCCCTTATATTCTTTCCATGCTTTTAGAATCTGCTCTTTTGTTGGCTTCTTTTCAAAAGTTACAAATACTGCTGCAGTATGGCCATCTAAAACAGGAACGCGGACACATTGAGTCGTAATAGATGGTCCCTCAGCCTTTACAATCTTTCCATCTTCTACCTTACCCCAAATTCTAAGTGGCTCTTGCTCACTCTTCTCTTCTTCACCACCAATGTATGGAATAATGTTACCTTCCATCTCAGGCCACTCTTTAAAGGTCTTACCTGCACCAGAGATTGCTTGATAAGTAGTAGCAACCACTGTCTTAGGGCCAAATTCTTTTAACGCATGTAATGCTGGTGTATAACTCTGAATGGAGCAATTTGGTTTTACAACGATAAAACCCTTCTTGCTGCCAAGACGTTGCTTCTGTGCATCTAACACCTCTAAATGCTCTGGATTTAATTCAGGTACTATCATCGGAACATCTGGTGTCCATCTATGGGCACTATTATTGGACACAACAGGAGTCTCAGCTTTTGCATACGCTTCTTCAATATTCTTAATTTCTTCCTTCGTCATATCAACAGCGCTAAATACAAAATCAACCTGTTTGCTAACATGGTCTACTTCATTCACATTTAAGACCACCATATTTTTCACTGCTTCTGGCATAGGACTATTCATCTTCCATCTGTCACCAACAGCTTCTTCATATGTCTTACCTGCACTTCTTGGACTTGCAGCTACAGCTGCCACTTCAAACCAAGGGTGTTCGTCCAATAATGCTATAAATCTTTGACCAACCATGCCAGTTGCTCCAAGAATACCTACTTTTAACTTCTCCATACATTTCACCTCGTATTTATTGACAAACATTCTATGTAAGCGCCTTCTATTAGAAGGCTATATTAATTTTGTATTTCTGTCGCGAACATTTGTCTGTCTAGTACATAATAATATACGTTTTGATGTTAAAATGCAACAATATTTTCTCGGCTTTTTATTTTTTGGTAGTATTGAATAATAGTTTTATCTTTTTAAATATAACTTTGGTAAATCTGTTTATGTTGTACTAAATCTTTTAGACTTAAATATTTTGGAATTCCTGCCTCATAAAATATCGTTGGTTCGCCTTGTATTAAAGGAGTTAAATAGTCAACCATCTCTTCTGTTATGTCATTTCCCGCTGGACAGATAAAATCAAGTGGAACTTTTCTCTCGTGGTTTGCCACTTTATGAATATCTATGGTCACATACTCCACCTGATACGGTGCATCTGAGATACGACGAATACCGACCATTACCCCTGTCTCTCCCTGTAGGGCTGCCTCCACTCCCATTTCTCCTAAAGTAAAGGCCTCCTTGACATCTGTCAATGAGGAAAGATGCATAGCACAACGTTGTAATACATTCAATTCAACAGATCGGACCTTACAACCAATCTCCTGTTGGACAAGCCCTTCTAAATACTTACCTGCACCACTAAGGGCTACATGACCGAATTGATCTACCTGACAACTTTTAGCAGCGATATAATCACCCTTAGCATCCTTAATCCCTTCAGAAACGGCAATAACTACTTGTTGACGATGCTTTAGCTGTTCTTTTACATCCTTAAGAAACTGTGATTCAGAAAAAGCACGTTCTGGAAGGTATATCAAATGTGGCGCATCAGAATAACTATTTCTAGCTAATGCAGTACTAGCAGCTAACCATCCGGCATTTCTGCCCATTATTTCGACAATTACTACTGTCTTTGTATTGTATATATAAGTGTCATGGGAAATTTCTAGAATAGAACTGGCGATATACTTGGCTGCTGAACCAAATCCGGGAGTATGATCCACCTCAACCAGATCATTGTCAATTGTTTTTGGGATACCAATAATGGAGACGTCAAGACCTTTTAGCTTAGCATACGCAGATAGCTTATCTACCGTATCCATAGAATCGTTGCCGCCAATATAGAAAAAATACTTGATTTGATAGTTATGAAATATTTGAAAGATTCTCTCGTATTCTATAATGTTCTCTGACATAGGTTGTAACCGATACCGACAAGAACCTAAAAACATACTAGGTGTCAATTTAAGCCCTTCAATTAGATCTTTCTTTCCATTAAATAATCTATGAAGGGGAACTAGACGTTCTTCTAAAAGTCCTTGAATACCGTGTTCCGCTCCATAGATACAATCAATAGTCTCTTCCTTTAAAGCCCTTGCAATGACTCCTGCTAAGCTTGCGTTAATTACTGTAGTCGGTCCACCCGATTGAGCAACTAATACATTACATTCTTTGTTCATGACTGCCTCCTGAATTGTTTTATTCATACATGCAATCCTTATCATAGCAAAAGTCAATTTATGTTGCAATATGTCTAAATTTAATTTATTTACTAAACAATACTTTACATTTATCTAAATAGGAATCCAATAGTTCATCTAATGCCTCAAGGGTTTCTACTTCATTAACCATACTTCTCAGTCTTGCAGATTCAGGATACCCTGTAGTATACCAGGCTACATGCTTACGCATCTCACGGATACCTAAGTACTCTCCCTTATACTGTACCTGAAGTCTAGCATGCCTTTTTATCATTTGTGTCACTTCTTCTACAGAAGGTCTTGGCAGATGTATTCCTGTTTCAAGATACGTTTTAATTTGAGAGAATAGCCACGGATTGCCCCTGACTCCTCTTGCTATCATGATTCCATCACAACCTGTATGATCAATCAGCCTCTTTGCTGTCTCTGGAGAGGTAACATCTCCATTACCAAATACAGGAATAGTTACCGCTTCCTTTACCTTTGCAATCACATCCCAGTCTGCCTTACCAGTATAGTATTGCTCTCTAGAGCGTCCATGAATAGCTACAGCTGCTCCTCCATTGTCCTCAATTATCTTGGCAATCTCTACGGCATTGCAATCACTATCTGCAAATCCCTTTCGAATCTTAATGGTTAAAGGTTTGTTAATCGCACTACTTACCGCACGAACAATTTTACCGATTTGCTTAGGATTTTGTAGAAGGGCAGACCCTTCTCCATTGTTAACAACCTTTGGTACTGGACAACCCATATTAATATCTAAGATATCAAAGTTACGATGTTCAATTTTCTTTGCCATTTCCGCCATTAGCTCTGGGTCTGAACCAAATAACTGAAGACTTACAGGCCTCTCCTCCTCAAGTACCTGAAGAAGATTTTCTGTATTCTTATTGTCGTAATAGATGCCCTTGGCACTTACCATTTCTGTGTAAATAAGGTCTGCACCCATTTCCTTACAGAGCAAACGAAAAGGGAGATCTGTTACTCCGGCCATCGGAGCCAGAATAAGATTCCCCCTTATCTTAACATTTCCTACTTGTATACTCATACTACACCTTAATTAATCCCTTTATTCTTTCTATAAATAATATTAAGTCCTTTTAATGTCAGTTGAGGATCATATACATTAATACATGGAAGCTCAGATGCAATAATACTACCTAGGCCTCCTGTAGCTACTACCTTCATATCCTTTAGTCCTGACTCTTCTCTCACTCTTCTGATAATATATTCTGTCTGTCCGATATACCCATAAACTAGCCCTGCTTGCATACTAGTTACGGTGTCTCTAGCTAATATGGTCTTTGGCTTCTTTATCTCAATCTCTGGTAGAGACGCTGTATCGTTCCACAAAGCATTGGCACAAATACGAATGCCTGGGCTTGTAATACCTACCTCAAAGGTTCCATCCTCAGTGATTAAGTCATAGGTAGTTGCCGTACCAAAATCAATGACTAACACTGGTCCACCATATAGATTATATGCTGCTACAGCATCCACAATTCTGTCTGGCCCTACTTCCCTTGGATTGGCTGTCTTAACCTTAATTCCAGTTTTCGTTCCTGCACCGACAATAATCGGCTTACAATTAAAATAGTTTGTAATGGCATGTTGGAAGGAATACATGATATTAGGAACCACAGAAGAGATAATTACATCTTCAATATCCTCTACTCTGTATCCTCTATTTCTTAAAACCTCACAAATAAAAATTCCATACTCATCTGACGTTCTCGGAATCTTTGTTGTCATGCGAAAGGTAAACTTAAGCTCTTCCTCGTCAAACACACCAAAAGTAAAATTGGTATTTCCAATGTCTACAACTAATAACATATCTAATCCTCACTTATTCTATATCCAAAGTATAATCCACACAGGCCCGGCTTAAGCGTACTCTTGCAATAAACGCTCCCACCTCCATATGTTCGGGATGAAGAGAGTATGTCTGTAGGTCATCAAAATTGTCAAAATCCACTGTTAGACATAAAGTGTAATTGGTTTCTTCCGCCTCACCATCATTAATTCCAATCTCCATACGACGAATCACTGGAATCCTATCCTGTAAAGCATACAGCTTGTCCCTTGCAATTACAGCATTCTGTAATGCACTTTTCCCATCTGCTTCCTTTTGAAACTCAAACATAACAATATGACGTACCATAACAACCAACTCCCTTTCTTTTTATTTTTATAATTCTCCACTTAATGAAGTGGGAATATCCTTCTTTAAAATAAAAACTTGATAATAGAGTTCTAATGCTTCCAGTAGTTCATTTTTACTTCTTTGTAATTCCTTTACCTTAAGGACACTACCAACATCGTCAAAAAGTAAATCTCCTTCGTCTGAGGATACTTCGAATAGTAAAGTACCATCCTCACCGAACCTCAGGGTTAAGATTCCTCCCACATCCTCTGTAAAAAGAACACACATAATCTTAAGCTCCTCTTTTACCACCTCTGGCAACTTAGAGAATGCCTCATTTAAATAATATTTTTGTTCATATGAGCTGGATGCACATAATACCAAGCTTTCCTGTTCCATACTCTTTCCTTTCTATTCTTCCACTTCATTTCTAAATATATCCCTGAAGGCCTCTCACAGAGACCTCCCCAGAGATAACAGGCTTTATAGACCCATCCTTAAGCTCCAATAGTAGACTTCCGGTTGTATCTATTCCTCTTGCAATGCCCTCTTGTGTTGAGTTAGCAGACAACACCTGTACCTTTTTGTTCTTATGCACTAAGAGATTATTATATTCCTCTAAAAATAAGGATAACTCTTCTGTTTCAAGAAATCTATTAACATATATATCAAAGTATTCCACTATTCTCCTAATCAGATGGCTTCTCTTAATACTCTTTCCTTCCAAAGCAATGGAGGTGGCTTTCTCTATTAATTCCTGTGGAAATTCTTTCGTATGCACATTAATCCCAATGCCTACAATGACATAATGTATATAATCCAGCTCGCTACTCATCTCTGTCAGAATACCACAAACCTTCTTATTGTTTAAGAGTATATCATTAGGCCATTTAATTTGTGGCTTTAGCCCCGTTTCTTCCCCAATCGCCTTTACTACAGCTAAGGCTGCTATTAAAGTAAGTCTTGAGGCATGTATAGGTAAAATAGATGGGTGGCATAAAAATGACATCCATATTCCCTCTCCCTTAGGGGAACTCCAATTGCGACCCTTACTACCTCGTCCTGTTGTTTGGGCATCAGCAACAATAAGCATATTTTCTTCATGATTACGAGCCAATTCCTTGGCTTTATTATTAGTAGAATCTACCTCTTTATACGAAACAATCGTATCAATCAAAGATACTTTACAAATCTGGCTTTTCAGTTCATACTCCGCAACCGAATCTGGACTTTCCCTTAAAACATATCCCTTATTGGGAACCGCTTCAATTGCATAACCCTCTTCCTTCAATTGATTGATAACCTTCCAAACAGCAGTTCTAGTAACTCCCAATTCCTCACACATCTGCTGCCCAGAAATATATTCTTCCTGTCTTAATAGCATGGATAGTATCTTTTCTTTCATTTACGTATTCCTTTACCACTGAGTATAGACTAGCCTAATTTGTTCTATGATTATAACATATTCTTTTAAAAAAAGATACCTAAAGGAATGGAAAACCAGTCCTTTAGGTATTAAATAAGCAATATACTATTAACGTTCATCCATTGGCACATATTCCTTGTGCTTTGCTACACTCTTATACGCTGGACGTATAATCTTACCGTTATTGATGATCTCCTCTAGTCGGTGAGCACTCCATCCAGCAATTCTAGCAATAGCAAAGATTGGAGTATACAGTTCTATAGGAAGCCCTAACATACTATATACGAATCCACTATAAAAATCTACATTAGCACTAACACCCTTATAGATCTTACGTTCCTCTGCAATTACCTGAGGAGCCAAACGTTCAACCATAGAATAAAGGCCAAACTCTTCTTCCCTTCCTTTTTCAATGGATAGACTCTTTACAAATCCTTGGAACACCTTAGCTCTTGGATCAGATATAGAATAAACAGCATGGCCCATACCATAGATAAGTCCTGCCTTGTCAAAAGCTTTCTTATGCAGTAAGTCCACTAGGTATTGGCGTACTTCCTCTTCGTTATTCCAATCCTTAACATTCTTTTTCATATCTTCTATCATCTTAACAACCTTAATGTTAGCCCCACCATGACGAGGTCCCTTTAAGGAGCCTAAGCTTGCTGCAATAACAGAATAAGTATCTGTTCCAGAGCTAGAAACCACATGGGTTGCAAAGGTTGAGTTGTTACCACCACCATGCTCTGCATGTAAAATCAGTGCAATATCTAATATCTTAGCTTCTAATTCTGTAAATTTGCTGTCTGGTCGAAGGATATGTAATATGTTCTCTGCTGTAGAATATTCAGGTTTTGGACTATGTATAAATAAACTATTGCCATCATGATAATGGCTATATGCTTGATAACCATATACAGATAAAAGTGGAAATAAGGCAATGAGTTGAAGGCTCTGACGCAAAACATTATCCACAGAGCAGTCGTCTGCTTTTTCATCGTAGGAGTATAGGGTCAAAACACTTCTAGCTAATGTATTCATCATATCTCGACTTGGTGCCTTTAAAATAATATCTCGAACGAAGCTAGTTGGTAACTCTCGATACTGAACTAATAAATCACAAAGATCCTTTAGTTCCTCTCTCGTAGGTAGCTTTCCAAATAATAGAAGATATACAGTCTCTTCAAATCCAAAACGCTTCTCCTTAATAAAGCCATCCACAATATCTTCTACATCAACCCCATGATAATATAGTTTACCTTCACATGGAATCATATCGCTATCCACAATAGTATAAGAACGAATCTCGCTAATCTCCGTCAATCCTGTAAGGACTCCCTTTCCACTAATATCACGAAGCCCTCTTTTTACATCATACTTCATATAGAGATCTGGATTAATGGTAAAAGCATCTACACATTTCTGGGACATCTTGTTAATTTCTTCTAGCATTTGCAACGAATTAGTTCCTGTCATCTTCATTATCTCCTCTCTTAATCTCTGTTGAGGAAATTTCATAGTTAATTTTATCATTCGGTAATTTCTAAGATCATCAAAACTCACAAAGTTAATTATGAAATTTTCCCACATTTTCAGTATAGCATAAGTTTTACTATATTTTTCATAGTTAACAAAAATTTAATAAAAAAACATACTTTCCGTATCAAACTGCATGTTTACAACAGAAAGTATGTTTATTTACAATGAACTACTATTCACTAGGAATACTATTTATACAGTAGAAGAGTTCCCTAAGGTAGCTACCATGACTGCTTTAATGGTGTGCATACGATTCTCGGCTTCATCGAATATTACATCTGCATTGGCTTCAAATACTTCCTCCGTTACTTCATTTCCTTTAACAGCCGGTAGACAATGCATACAAATTGTCTTCTCATTTTCTGTCATGGCTATCAACTTAGCGTTAACTTGATATGGTTGCAACAATGCAATACGCTCAGAAGCCTTATCTTCTTCTCCCATTGAACACCATACATCAGTATAGATAACATCTGCTCCTTTTACTGCCTGTATATCCTCTGTTATATTTAATTCAGCACCAGATTTCTCTCCATATTCTTTACATAGCTTTACTAACTCTTCCTGTGGCCAAAGTTCTTTTGGTGCAAGAATAGTAATATTAATCCCCATCTTTGTAAGACCAATCATTAAGCTATTAGCCATGTTGTTTCGTCCGTCACCGGCATAAACAAAATTTAATCCCTTTAAATACCCAAATTGTTCTTTCATTGTTAGCATATCGGCTAAAATCTGCGTCGGATGATAAGTATCTGTGAGCCCATTCCATACTGGTACTTTACTATATTTAGCTAGTTTCTCAACATTCTCCTGTTTAAACCCTCTAAATTCAATTCCATCAAACATTCTTCCTAATACTCTAGCGGTATCTTCTACACTTTCCTTATAGCCTAACTGAATATCATCTTTTCCCAAATATTCTGGATGCCCACCCTCATCAATACATGCTACTGTAAATGCACATCGAGTTCTAGTAGATGGTTTCTCAAAAATTAACGCTATATTCTTCCCTTTTAGGCTATTTCCCGTAATCCCTTTTTTCTTATCTGCTTTCAACTTAGCAGCTAGGTTTAATAGATGATCAATCTCCTCTGGTGTAAAATCTTTCAGTGTTAAAAAACTTCTTCCATATAAATCCATAACCACACACCCTTTCCTAAATCTATGTAATATTTAGTATATTTATTCACTTAATATGTTTATTTATACATTATTCCATATTTATGCATTTGTCAAGAAGTTTTTTATATTTACTGTATGGGAACCTACAAAGTGATTGCCTGTACAGTAAAAAATCCATAGAGTTGCCTAATAGTAACTCTATGGACCTTCCTTAATTTAATTCATCCTCTGGTGATGCGGATTCACTTGTCTGATTATTATCTGGAATAACAATATTTTGATTATGATTAAACATACTTGCCATCAAATCATTGTTTAAAATATACCTAGAGGTATCCTTTAGCTTTAAGGCTTTCTCATAATCACTTCTAAATAACTCAATATCCAATTGTTCACCGCTATTTATATCCCAAGCTCGACTACCTTCAAAGAGCCCTTCCCTAGAAATCTCAAACATAACATTATCCTTTATAAAGGAACCTTCAAACAAATAGACTGTAAATGCAACAAATCCAGACTCTGAATTTATCAAATCACGTCCTAGAATATAGGGCTGCGGAATATCTATATCGTAAAGATTCGCTATTGTTGGAAGAAAATCAATCTGCCCGCCTGTTGAATAAATAGTATCTGTCACACCACTGTTTGGAATATGGATAATAAGTGGCACCTTGAACATCTCATCGTAATCATAACTTTTACCGATAAAGCTAGATACGGTCTTATAATTCTCATCCATATTACAATTTAATCCATGATGGTCACCATATAATGCAATAACTGTGTTGCCATAGAGACCTGCCTCTTTTAGTTGTTCAATAAACTGACCTATGGCAGCATCCGTATAAGCTACTGTCTGCAAATACTTGCCAAAAGCAGTTCCCTTGTCCTTCTCAAGTAACTCTATGGTTGATTGCTCTTCTGGTAGGATATATGGATGGTGATTGGTAAGGGTAACAATAAAAGAGAAAAATGGGCGTTGTTGCTTTTTCAAAATATCGATTGCTTGAGTAAACATAGACTTATCACTAATACCTAAGCCTATGATCTCATCACTGTTTAAATCTTCTTGACTATAAAATTCTTGAAACCCTTGATATGGATAAGCATTTTCCCTATTCCAAAAGGACCCTTCATATCCATGTATGGCTAGGGTAGAGTAGCCTTCATTTCTCATCAGCCAAGGAAGCCCATTATAGGTATTGGTTGTATATAAACTATAAGCCTCACGGTCAATTACCGGATATAAACTATTTAAGCTTGTAAACTCTGCATCTACGGTATTCCCTTTACCGATATTAGCATAAAAATTACTAAAATAAATACTATCCTTACCTAATAAAGCATTAATGTTAGGTGTCAATACCTGGCCATTATAGGTTGCACCAACCACAAAATTTTGCAAAGACTCCACCTGAATTACAATTAAGTTCTTTCCTTTTGCTATACCTTCATAGATATCAGCTTGTGGTGTTGGCGCAATCTCTCCCACCTCATCAATTACTTCATTTTCTGGTACCTTTTTAGAACCTATACCATCTATGGTACATTTATAAACGTCATTCAAATGATTACTAAAGAATTCTATAGAATTGAACCTTCGTATTGACTTCATATTTAATGGATTAATGGCTATTACTAATAACATAAGCAAAAGAATCCATCTACATCTAGCTACTCTCTTTCTAGTGATATGCAATTTCTCTGCCCAACTCTTAGTGTATTTGCAAAACAAATAATACGTTGCTGGCACTTCAAATAGCATAATAAAGCTAGCCGGTATCAATGTTGCTATAAAGCTGTCAGGAACCTTAGCCACATTAGATGCCTGCCATAATTGCTTAACAGATACCGTCTGGTTGTAATAATTGAAATACATAGAATCAGCAAACATCAAAATAGAAAACCCTACATATAACAAGAAAAATACTATATTCTTATATTTAAAATTGCTTGTCCCTAAATCAAAAAACATATAGAGTAAAACAATTATACTGCCTATTGTAACTAATCTTCCAAATAAGCTAACATTGATTAAACTATAGTAGGTAAATAGCTTTATGCACATTAGCATGATTAACATCCAAGGTGACTTCATAAAGCTCTTCACTTTCTCCATTCTAATTCCCCCTATATCTAGATTAGATCAACAACCTATATGCTACAACTTTTCCTTCTTTAATTCAATACTTTCCATGTATTGTTAAGAAAACCTTATGATATAAGGAAGATTTTCTAGCATACAAAACTATACTCCACTCTCTTTAAACAAAAACACCTGCAAAGGTTTCCCCTTGCAGGTATATAGATACATTCCATGAACTTTTATTCGTCCTTACTAATCTCAGTTATGGATTTCACCAAGCCTGCGATTCCTTGAATCTCAGATGGAATAATAATCTTCGTAGCCT
Organism: Bacillota bacterium; assembly: GCA_023416695.1. Taxonomy (GTDB): domain Bacteria; phylum Bacillota; class Clostridia; order Lachnospirales; family Lachnospiraceae; genus KM106-2. The sequence continues at coordinate 27,139 of JAEZGY010000079.1, forward strand.
TACCATCTGCTGCTTTAGCAAATGCTTCAAGACTTTTAATTTGCAAAACTGCGGCATTTGGTGCAGCCTCATTCAAGAAACGGATACCGTCTGCGTTAGCTTTCTGTACAGCAAGAATTGCCTCTGCTTGTCCTTCTGCTTCACGTATCGTAGCTTCTTTTTTAGCTTCTGCACGAAGGATTGCTGCTTCCTTCTCAGCCTCTGCTACTAAAATAGCAGATTCCTTCTGACCTTCGGCCACAAGAATAGTAGATTTTTTCTCACCTTCTGCACGAAGAATAGCTTCTCTTCGTTCACGTTCTGCTTTCATCTGTTTCTCCATAGCATCTTGAATTGCTGCAGGAGGAATGATATTCTTTAATTCAACACGATTAACCTTTATTCCCCATGGATCAGTTGCTACATCAAGGGATACACGCATTTTAGTATTTATAATTTCTCTAGAAGTTAATGTTTCATCTAATTCCAAATCACCTATGATATTACGTAAGGTAGTTGCAGTCAGATTCTCGATTGCCATAATTGGATTCTCTACACCATAAGCAAAAAGTTTAGGATCCGTAATCTGAAAGAATACTACTGTATCGATTCTCATGGTAACATTGTCCTTTGTAATTACTGGCTGTGGAGCAAAATCTACAACCTGCTCCTTTAATAATACTCTCTTAGCTACCTTATCCACAAATGGCCACTTCATGTGAAGGCCTACACCCCAGGTTGCCTGATATCCACCTAAACGCTCTACAATAAAGGCATGAGCTTGTGGTACAACTTTAACACACGTAGCAAAAATTAATAATACCAATACCACTACTGCAATTAGAATATAAATACCTTCCACGTAAAACTCCTCCTTCAAATATCTATTCTTCTACCACATTCTCTTGATTAACTGGTACCTGTTCCTCAACTATCACTTTCACTCCAGTAATCTCTACAATCTTTACTATAGCATCCTTTGGAATCACTTTACTCCCTGTAGACCTTGCAGTCCACTCCAGCCCATTAATGAGAACCGTTCCTACATTGTTAATGTTATCAATACTTTCGGTCACCTTTGCTCTAGTTCCAATTAAACTCTCCGTATTGGTTGCAACACGTTTCGTATTAAAGTATCTCATGGCTACTGGACGTGTAAACACCAATAAAATAATTGAAACAACAAAGAATAGAATAATCTCCACTAATAAATCGAAGCCTAAAAGGGCTGCTATAAAAGCAACTAAAGCTCCTCCGGCAAACCAGATAGTGGTGAGGCCCAATGTAGCAATCTCAATTAGGATAAAAAGAATTAAAAGAATGAGCCAAGCAATTGCTTCATCCATTAAAACCACTCCCTTCCACAGGAATAAATCTCTTATATATAAAATATTACCTTATACCATTCAATACTTCAAGATATCCATTCCTATGTTAATGCTATTTTAATAAATCTATAAGCGTCTTTGTCTTGCCACTTCGAACATAAGTATAGAAGCAGCCATAGCCGCATTTAAGGATTCCACTTGACCTGCCATAGGAATTCTTATCAAACAATCTGCCATCCTAGCAGTCTCCTCAGTTAATCCATTTGCTTCGTTTCCAATTAGAAACCCACATGGTTTGGAATAGTCAAAGCATTCATATTGTTTTGTACCCTTAAGATGAGCCGCATACAGAGTGATTCCATGTTCCTTAACTCTCCTCATGGCATCCTGAAAATCCTCTACGTAACAAAATGGTACGCGAAAAATAGAACCCATAGTAGAACGAATTACCTTTGGATTAAATATATCTGCCGACTCCTTACTTAAAATCACACCAGTAGCACCAGCACCTTCAGCAGAACGTATTATGGTTCCTAGATTACCTGGATCTCTAAGATTCTCCAGTAAAACCAAATGCCCATTCCCTCTGGTCATAATAGATCCCAAAGAATATTCAGGCATACGGACAGTAGCTAGAATACCTTGAGGCGTTACGGTATCGGACATCTGAGAAAACAGTTTGTCGCTTACCACCTCATAGGACAGTGTTTGAAGTACTTTTCCTGGTTGTTTCAAAAGCTCTTCCTCTCTGGATTCCGATACAAAAACCTCCTGAATCCCAAAATTTATAGCTTCCTCCACCATCTTAAATCCTTCCACTAGAAATACTCCAGCATCAGCTCTAGCTTTTGCTTTTTTCTTCAGTTGTATTACCTGTTTTACCTTGCTATTACTGCTACTAGTTATCATAAATAATTCCTTTATTACTCTGGATTACTCATAGCTGCTAATTTATTTAATATTTCATTATTTCCAATTACTACAAGAATATCCTCTATTGTTAGTTTCTCATCTGGATCTGGATTAATATCTAACCTTTCTCCTCGTTTTACTCCAATTACATTAATTCTATACTTGGCACGTAGATTCAACTGTTTCATACTATATCCATCCCAGCTTGGTAGAACATCAAGCTCCATCATGCTTGTTGTGGAAGAAAGTTCTATAGCATTAAACATATTACCCATAATTAGGTTATGGGCAATACGCATACCAGTTTCCTTCTCAGGAAATACAACCTTATCTGCCCCAACCTTTCTTAAAACCTTAGCATGAATCTCTGTTTGCGCCTTTGCTAAAACAAAAGGTATTCCCATCTCTTTAGCAAGAATAGTGACCATAACACTAGCCTCTAAATTCTCTCCAATGGCTACAATAGCCCCATCAAAATTGCTTATTCCAAGGGTCTCCATAGATTCTGCATCACAAACATCTGCCCTTACCGCACAGGTAACAACATCTGCTACCTCATTTATTTTATCTTCATCATTATCAACTACTAACACTTCACAGCCAGCTTCAGCTAAAGTAGTTGCAACGCTTTTCCCAAATCTTCCTAATCCAAAAACAACAAATTCCTTCTTCTCCATATGATTACCTCTCTATCCCACCATTATCTTATCCGTTGGCAACTTTCTACTATTGGTCTTTTCCCTCTTTCTAGAATTAAATGCAAGCGCCAAAGTAATTGGTCCAATACGTCCAAGATACATTGTTATAATGATTACAATTTTGCCTATATCGGTCAGTTCCGTGGTAACATTCCTTGTTAATCCAACTGTACCAATAGCAGATGCTGTCTCAAATAATAAATCTAAGAAATGTTTATTTTCTGTTATGGTTAGAATAAAGGTGCTAGTACAAAGGACTAAAAAGCTCAGTCCAAACACTGTCATACTTTTTCTTACAAAGCTATCTGTTACTTGCCTTTTATAGATCTCCACATCCTGTTTATTGCGAATACTCGCCCATAACGCCATAATAAGAACTGCAGCAGTTACTGTTTTAATACCACCTGCAGTACCAGATGGGGAACCTCCTATAAACATCAATATAATACTGACGAAAGAAGTAGATTCATGCATTTCTACCTGTGGAATTGTAAAGAAACCAGCTGTTCTTGTCGTTACCGATTGGAACAAGGATGCCATAACCTTATTTCCAAAAGACATAGTTCCAATGGTTCCCTTATTGTTATACTCTAGTAATAGAATGAGTAAACCACCACCAAATATAAGGATTGCAGTCATTGTGAGAACTACTTTGGTATGTAGCTCCATCTTTCGAAACAATACTCTACCTTTTACCTTATCCTTACACCTTTTCTTAAGAGTGTTAATCAAATCCCACCAAACTGGATAACCAATACCACCGATGATGATAAGTAGCATAGTTGTAATATTAATAAGTGGCGAAAGTTGATAAGGTTGTAAACTGGCATCCCCTATGAGATCAAAACCTGCATTACAGAAGGCAGATACTGACGTAAATATAGATATACCTGCTCCCTTAATTAGACCGTAATCCGGGACAAACCTAAACATATAAAACATTGCTCCAGCTGCTTCTACTAATAAAGTACCCTTAATAATTCGCTTAGTTAACTTTACTAAGCCTTGTAGAGTATCTAGATTGTAAGCATCCTGAATTAAAAGACGATCCTTTAGTGTAATTCTTTTTCTTAAAATCATCAAAATAGAGGTAGTAAAAGTTACAACTCCTAGACCTCCGAATTGTATCAAGCAAAGAATTACAATCTTCCCAAACAAACTCCAATGGGTAGCTGTAGTTATAGTAGTTAACCCTGTAACACAGATAGCAGAAGTTGAAGTAAATAAGGCATCGATAAAATTTGTACTTTTCCCATCAGCCGAAGAGATTGGAAGGGTAAGCAATATACCCCCAACCAATATTGCGGTCATGAAGCCATAGGCAATCATTTGTGTTGTTGTAAAACTCTTTTTTGGGAATAAACGTTTAAGCTTTCTCCGAAAGCTTTCGTCTGGGTCCTCATATTCACTCATTTTCTTATTCCTCTTGCATTTTACTTAGTTTTGCAGCTTGATCGGCTGCTGTTAAACTGTCAATAATTTCATATAAATCACCATCTAAAATACCATCAAGTCTATGCAATGTCAACTTAATTCTGTGATCTGTCACGCGACCTTGTGGAAAATTATAAGTTCTGATTTTTTCAGAACGGTCACCTGTTCCTACTTGGCTCCTTCTAGCCTCAGCTTCAGCTGAATGTGCCTTCTCCAACTCTAAATCATACAACCTTGTACGAAGCACCTTAAGAGCTTTTTCTTTATTCTTAAGCTGTGATTTTTCATCCTGACAGGAAATCACAATACCAGTTGGTATATGTGTTAAACGTACTGCTGAATCCGTAGTATTAACGCACTGTCCACCATTCCCAGATGCACGGAATACATCAAATTTACAGTCATTCATATCAAGCTGTACATCCACTTCCTCCGCCTCCGGCATAATCGCAACGGTTACAGTAGAGGTGTGGATACGACCACCTGATTCAGTTACTGGAACACGTTGAACACGATGCACTCCACTTTCATACTTAAGCTTAGAATAAGCACCAGAACCGTTTACCATAAAGATAACTTCCTTGAAACCACCTAGACCATTCTCGTTGACACTCATCATGTCTACTTTCCAACGATTACGCTCAGAGAATCGGCTATACATACGATATAATTCAGCGGCAAATAACGCTGCCTCATCTCCACCAGCGCCACCACGAATCTCGATAATTACGTTCTTCTCATCATTAGGATCCTTAGGAAGCAAGAGTACCTTTAGCTGATTTTCAATCTCTACCAAACGACTCTTACAGTCGTTAAGCTCTTCCTTAGCAAGCTCTCTCATATCCTCATCTGACTCATCTTCAATCATAGCAAGACTATCTTCAATGCCTTGTTTTGTGGTTTTATATTCTTTGTAAGCCTCAACAATCTCACTTAAATCATTTTGTTCCTTCATTAATTTGCGATATCTGTCCTGATCATTGATGACACTTGGTTCACTTAATTCATCCATGATTTCCTGGTATCTTATTAATAGATCTTCTAATTTATCAAACATATGAATCCTCCAATAAACAATCTTAAAACGTTACAATGTCAACAGCATGTCAACTATATATCTCCTCAAGCTCGTGCATATACTATCCGTTCAAGACCAGATAGATCTTTAAATACGGTTACATTGGCAAAGCCAGCGGCTGACAATAAGTCGCTGACTGCACGTCCTTGATTATATCCAATTTCAAAAAACAACTCACCATGATCAGTTAAATGTTCTTTCGCTCCATCAATAATCTGACGATAAAACCACAATCCATCCTCTTTTCCATCTAAGGCAAGCATTGGCTCATGAAGACGAACCTCTGGCATCAGCTCCTTAATATCTTCAGTGGGTATATAAGGGGGATTTGAAACTATAATATCGTACTTCCCTTTCACTGCCTCATATAAATCACTTTCATAAAATGTCACGTTTGCCTGAAGCCTTTTCTTATTAGCTTCTGCAACTAAAAGGGCCTCTCTTGAGATATCAACGCCAACTGCTTCTTCTAAATCGCCCTCCAAAGCAAGGGTAAGAATAATGCATCCACTGCCTGTGCAAAGATCTAAAACCCGCTTTCCTCTACAGCTCTTAAGCACATGCTCAACTAACTCCTCCGTCTCTTGTCTTGGAGTCAGAACATGCTCATTTACAAAAAACCGATATCCGTAAAAATCTCTTTCCCGTGTTATCTGACTTACTGGAATACGTTCCAATCTTCTATTGATGCACTGACGGAATTTAATACAGGCGTTGGAATCCGCCTCTTTTGCTTTATTTAAATAGTAAGTGGCACGATTCATACCAAAGCTATACTCAAACAGGTACCAAGCATCTGTGCTAACATCTGTAATCTCAGCTGCCTCTAGTTTATCTATACCTTCTTGTAATATCTGCTCCAGCGTCATCATGTCACTTACCTCGTTAAATCTATTATTTGCTTTTATATATAAAATATTTATCAAGTGCTTTTAATATCTCGTCATCTTCCTCATCTTCATCATCTTCAAATTCTTCATTCTCCGTTGTAGGAGCACTTTCTTCAAAAGCTTTAGCAATTGCATCATCTGCTTCCTGAATCACCTGTTCATGAGGCATTTGTTCAATTCTTACTTCTTCAATAAAAGATTTCCAATCGAAGACTGCACCAACAGAAGCTATAGCTACCTCAATCATATCATCCGTCGGCTCCTTTGTAGTCATTCCCTGTAACCACATACCTGGACGACTTAATACAGAAACCACCTTAGCTTCAGAGCGACCAGCCAAACGAATAAATTCATAAGCAACTCCAGCAATGAAGGGAACCAAAAGCAATCTCATAATGGTCTTTAATAAGAAATTATCAAAACGTATAAAGATAAAAACAATACTACTAAGTATTATTACAAAAAGCATAAAGCTAGTACCACAACGTTTGTGTTCCTTAGATTGAAACTTCACATTCTCTACTGTAAGTTCTAGTCCATTCTCAATACAATTTATTGACTTATGCTCAGCCCCATGATACATAAATACGCGCTGTATATCACGCATTCTAGAGATTCCTACAATATACAGCATAAAAATACTCAAACGAATAAGACCTTCTAAAATAGCAAGAACCGTATTACTTGAAATTCTAGATGCCAATAAATTGGACAACCAAAGTGGAAGAAGAATAAAGATCCCCACTGCTACTACGGCAGAAAGTGCTACTGTAAGTCCCATAAAGATGGCGTCATTTCTTTCCTTCTTCTCTTTCTCCTTAGCCTTCTCGTCAGCTGATAGCTCTACATGCTTCTCTTTGGCTTTCTCTGCTTTGGCTTTCTTAGCTTTCTTAGCCTTATTATTCTCATTGTTCTCTATATTCTCTGATAAGGATTGTAACCTCATTTCCTCGTCAGGAAGAACCTCTTCATCCTCAAAAAAAGTAGCAGAATAAGTTAAAGTCCTCGTCCCCAACACCAATGAATCTATAAAAGACACCACTCCTCGAACGATAGGCAACCCAAAAAACTTATTCTTAGTTGTTAAACTACGATAAGTGTTTGTAACGATTTCAATTTCATTATTAGGCTTTCTTACAGCAACGGCATAACTCTCTTTGTTTTTCATCATTACGCCTTCTATAACAGCTTGACCACCAATTCCACTTGGCTTCATAGTCCTCATCACTCTCTTTCGTTATTCGATAAAAACCCTTCTCTTATTTTAACCGATTCTATGCTGATAATCTAGTAAATAATTACAGATTTAATGAAATTCTTATACATTTAAAAATAACTATCATTATATAAGGGACTAAATGATTCTCGCTTTGTTTTATAGTACTCCCATAAGGAAATAGCAAACAATCTCTTATACAGTAAAAAAGGTTGAGATTATCCACCTCAACCTAATTTTATCATTAATCTTGTTTTAAACCGTACTTACGGTTGAACTTATCTATTGCACCACGAGCTGCAGCAGCTTTCTGTTGTCCAGTATAGAAAGGATGACATTTGGAACAGATTTCAACGTGAATCTCTGGCTTAGTAGATCCTGTAACAAATTCATTACCACAGTTACAAGTAACTGCTGCCTGATAATACTTTGGATGGATACCTTCTCTCATGTTTTCACCTCTTTACAAACTTAATCATATCAAAGTTGACTTAGTCAATCTTATTCATCTTATAAACAGCTTTATCATTATAACATAGCTTTTTTTTTAATGCAAGGGTATTATACTAATTTTATTTTTTTGACAATTTGAATAAATTCACTGTTTGTTTTGGTTTTTAAGAATAAATCAATGATTTTTTCTAAAGCCTCATCGGACTTCATACTACTTAAAGCACGTCTCATAAGATAAGCTGCTTCGTTCTCTTCAGGTGACAATAAAAGGTCATCTCTTCTGGTACTAGACTTAGGTAAGTCTATCGCAGGAAAAATTCTTTTTTCAGAAAGATTTCTATCTAAAACTAACTCCATGTTACCAGTACCCTTAAATTCTTCAAATACAACGTCATCCATACGACTTCCCGTATCCACTAAAGCAGTAGCCAAAATGGTAAGGCTTCCACCCTCTCGCATATTACGTGCTGCCCCATAGAACTTCTTAGGCATATAAAGGGCTGCGGGATCTAGACCACCAGACAATGTACGACCACTAGCTTGTACAGTCAGATTGTAGGCACGTGCTAAACGAGTAATGCTATCAAGTAATATAATAACATCCTTCTTATGCTCTACTAGACGCTTTGCACGTTCAATCACCATTTCAGATACACGCTTGTGATTCTCTGGTAATTCGTCAAAGGTAGAATAAATAACCTCTACATTTGTGCCCTCTATAGATTCTTTAATATCAGTTACCTCCTCAGGTCTTTCATCAATAAGAAGAATGAGCAGATTCATATCAGGGTGATTCTGCGTTACAGCCTTAGCAACCTGTTTTAGAAGGGTTGTCTTACCTGTCTTTGGTTGAGATACAATCATCCCTCTTTGGCCTTTCCCAATTGGACTTATAATATCCATCATCCGCATTGCTAGAGGAGCATTCGGCGTTTCTAAATGAATTCTCTCATTAGGGAATATAGGCGTCAAATCTTCAAACTTCTTTCTTCTTGCAGCTTCTGCAGGTAAAAGCCCATTGACTGCTTTTACAAATAAGAGTGCACAAAACTTCTCATTCTGACTCTTAACTCGTATATTACCTTGCACAATGTCCCCTGTTTTAAGATTAAAACGACGGATCTGTGCAGGAGAAACATAAACATCATTTTCTCCAGGAAGGTAATTGTCACAACGAATAAAACCATAACCATCTGGAAGAACCTCTAGAATACCTTCCTTAATAACACCACTATCTAATTGTTCTAAATCCTTACTCATGGTCTCCCTGGTATCCTTCTGGCCAGAAGACTCTCTCGATACTCCATTTTGATCAGGTTTCACTACTGGCTTTTGCTCGATTTTGGTATCAGACTTATTCTCCACTCTATGTTCACTTTTAGATTCTACCTTATGTTCACTTTTATTCTCTATACTATGTTCAAGCTTTATATCATCTTTAGAAGTCACCTGACTGGCATCCTCTAAGGCAGCTATTAATTCCTGTTTTCTAAGGGCAGAAATATTCTTTAAGCCCTTCTCCTTCGCAATCTGTCTTAACTCAGACAAAGGCATTGTTTCATACATGTTATTCATACCATAACTCCTTTTACTATATTGATTATATTAATCGTTGTACCAGTTGGGTAACATATTGAATAATTAGATATTGGATGATTAAGAACTAAGATATTCGGACAGAGAACTCTCTTACGAGGTGTTTAGTTATATACTGCATTTAAGTATACACCCTTTTTTAAAGATTGAAAAGCATTTTCTACCTTGATTTCAAAGGATGGTAATGATATGATAGCAATAGCAATTTGGAGATTATTTAACTACACAATATATAATTTCTGTAAATTCATAGATATAAAAAAAGAATTGAGGGCTACATTGAAGGAAAGATACCTATGGGGGGACAAACCCTATTATTCCCTAAATTATTATTTAAAAGAGCAATATGGCAGGCGTATATTTAAGATTAGTCTAAATGGGCGTATGACTTGTCCAAATCGGGATGGATCCTTGGCAACAGGGGGCTGTATTTTCTGTAGCAAAGGTGGTTCCGGCGATTTTGCTGCTGATGCAAACTTGTCCATTACTAACCAGATAGAATCTCAGATCGCTAGCATGAAGAAGCAAACAACAGAAGAAACCAAATATATAGCCTACTTTCAGGCCTATACCAACACCTATGGAGAACTTTCCTATTTACGTAAAATCTTCTATGAGGCAATTCTACATCCTTCTGTTGCGATTCTTTCCATTGCCACTAGACCAGATTGTCTTGATCCAAAGATTATAGTTCTATTACAAGAACTCAATGAGATAAAACCTGTATGGATAGAATTAGGCCTTCAGACAATTCATGATGAGACAGCTGCATTTATCCGTCGTGGCTATGAGCTTTCCTGCTTTGACAAGGCAGTAGAAGGGCTATCTAAACATGGAATTACCACTATTGTACATGTGATTTTAGGATTACCAGGAGAAAGTAAGAAAGAAATTCTTCAAACGATAGAATATCTTAATCAAAAACCTATCCAGGGAATTAAACTACAGCTTTTGCATATTTTAAAAGATACAGAGCTGGCAAACTATATTGACTCTATCCCAGTTTATTCTTTGGAGGAATATGCAAACCTTCTGGTATCCTGTATAAATGTACTTAGGCCAGATATTGTCATACATCGAATTACTGGTGACGGTCCTAAGGACTTACTTATTTCTCCTAAATGGAGTGGTGATAAGAAGAAGGTTTTAAACTATATCCATAAAACTCTAAAAGAACAACAAGCCTGGCAAGGCAAATTATATATGGAGGTGTAAACTTAAGATGCAGGCAGATCCATTAACCCTATATAAATTAATTATTCTATACATTCTTCATAAAGTAGACTTCCCATTAACCAATGCTCAATTATCCGGTTTTATTTTGGAAAAAGAGTACACGAATTACTTCAATATACAGCAGGCCATTTCAGAGCTTACCTCTCAAGAGCTAATCTCTGTTTCCTCTGTTCGGCATAGCTCCTATTACCGTATTACGGAATCCGGGAATGAAACTCTTAATTTTTTCAACAGCAACATCTCTGAAGCTATTAAGAATGATATTGCTGAATACCTTCGTAAGAATAAATACTCTCTTAGAGAAGAGGTTTCTACTCTATCGGACTACTATGAAGAGAAGAAAAATGAGTATATTGTAAGATGTCAGGTAAAGGAACAGAATAGTTCTATTATTGACCTCAGCTTAACAGTTCCAACAGAAGAAACGGCTGTGGCAATCTGTAATAACTGGAATAAAAAAAGTCAGGAAATTTACAGTTACCTTATGAAATCTTTATTAGATAGTTAAAGATGCTGCCGTTTAAAAGGCAGCATCTTTTTTGCGCGAAGGCAAAGTGAGGATTCCTAGGGAGCTTGTTCAGTAGGAATCCGAACGTGCCCACGAACTCCAGTGGGTTAGCGAAGCGTTATTTATACTTTTCTCTTGAAAATAACGTAATTACTATCGCCACCATACCCAGTGCTGCAAATACAACTCCCGGCTTTACATAGGTCATAATAAGACCACATAACGGAAATATTACTATCATACCAATAGAAAACAGCATACTGTTTACAGAAAGTAGCGTTGCCCTCTGTGCTGATGGTATCATGGCATTTAGCTGATTGGATAGAATACATTCTACTATGGCGTTACAATAAAGCAAACAGATATATCCTACAATCACAGCTATAAGTACAGGAACGACCATCAAAACACACATCACTCCAATACCAAGGCATAATACGGTCACGGTCTTAGTCTTCATCAGCCCCTGAACTCTATTTGCTAGCAATGCCCCAGAGGCTGCAATTACACCCCCGAGAAACCCTAAGGTGGATATATAAAAATTTCTCATTCCCATAGATGAGAAGTAATCTTGGGAATAAAATAGAACTGTGCAAACTGCTGTGGATATACAAGCATAAAATACTGACAAATGGGCTACCTTAGGATTCTCCTTTAAAACTCGAAAGGCTATATTAAAGTGCTCCTTCATCGTTACTTTATCCGTATTCCTTTCTTTCTCCTTTATGGTCACTTCTCTATAAAACAAAGCTACTACACAAGCAAATAAACGAGCTATGACATTTAATCCGTATACCAACTCAAAGGAATATTCTGAAATAAAACCTCCCACCAAAGCTCCCATTGCTGCCCCAGCCTGCATAAGAAAATATAATTTCCCATTTATCTTAAGATAATTTCCCTGCTGCCCTGCTTCTAAAAGTGAGTCATAAATCAATGCTTCCTCCGAACCAGAATTTAAGTTATAAGATGCAGAAGCTGCTACCATAGCAAGCATGTATACGAAAAAATTACCTCCCAAAAGCATAAGTATAGCGGATAATGCTCCTAATATTCTTCCCATAATAAGTGTTTTCTTACGGCCACACAAATCTGCAATGGCACCTGTTGGAACTTCAAAAAGAATACTCGTTAAATGAAAGATTCCCTCTAGCAAACCAATTTCAAAAAGGCTCATTTCTCGATATGCTAAAAATAAAATCCAAATAGAATCTGCCAAATCAAAACAACTAAAAAAACGATAGATATAATCAACTGTTACGTTACGAACATGTTTCATTGTCTCATCCTCCAATCTCGATCATCACATAGGATATTGCGAAGCAATATCCTATGTGATAGCAAAGAGTTTCGCTTGCGAAACTCTCCGCCTGGGTTGGGTCGCATAAGCGACATTATCCAAGCCAACCCAGTGCGATTACCCGCTTTCTGTCTTTTAGAAAGCTTTTTTATTGCATAGGATATTGCGAAGCAATATCCTATGCAATAAAAAACCACCTACCATATGATTGTAGGTGGGATTCTGCAAGGATAATTTATAATATCACCAAATTATCTCCTAAAAAAAGGCGCAGTACCCCCTTCTTTTAGTTTCATTGCTGTTTTTACAGCTGCACTGCATATAACAATGTGATATCCTTTTGGTGATTGTTCCAGTTTCATAACAATGGACTCCTTTAATTACTCTATTTTAGATAATATCATCATCTTCCAGATTTTACAGTATAGAAGAGAAAATATATCATACTCATTTTCCTTTCTTTTTATTTCTACATATGTACTACAATTCTAGGAAAATCTAGACGTTATGTCTTCTAAGTCAGAAGCATTGATTCCTTCACCTATAGCATTAAACTTCCATCCTGCCTCTTCTCGATAAACCTCACCCAAAATCAATGCTGACATGTCGGAATAGTTATCTGTCAGATTAAATTTGCAAAATTCTATATTATTATTTGCATCTACAAGCCTTATAAATGCATTCTCCATAAGCCCTAAGTGATGTCCTCTCCTCAATGCCTGATAGATATTAACTACAATAACAATTCTATCGTACTCAGCAGGCACCTTTGCTAAATCAACTACTATTTCCTCATCATCTTCTACACTGGTTGTATTATCTCCCATATGCTCGATTGTTCTAGACCTATGTTTTGGGTTACTGTAATTAATCACATCTGCTTTATCCATTAACTTTCCGTTTGTTAGTAGAATAGCAGATACATCACAATCAATTGATTTTGGGTTTGATATATAGAACCGTCTCCTCTGTTTTACTTTATCCCATCCTACCCCCATAAGTACTTGGGATAAGTCTGCATTTTCTTTTGACAAACTTATCTTTTGTCCCTTTTGTAAACTGATTGACATTTTGTTTCCTCCTTAGTTTATATCTATCATATCTTACTCAACATCTACCCCATAGTTTTTACCAAACGGGCATTAAAAGCCATTAAATGATTTGGTTCAATACATAAAACATTGGGAAAGCTTATATAGTAGCTTACAGGAAATAGTATTCCCTGTAAGCCTATTTACATTGTCTGTCTCTTTACATATAGACATCTCTTAATAGATTATCGTAGTCTTCTTCCCTCATATCTTATTCTTGTCTCTAGGTAATACCTTACTGCCTCATACTGGTCCATAATATCCGCTTCCTCTAGTGAATAGTCTAGAGACATGGCAATTGGTTGTAAAATCTGAGGCGTTAGACGTTTCTTTATGGATTCTAGCACATTAAGCTTATCCTCGTAACTATCTGCTTCTAAGAAGCTCATTAAGTCTGGATTCACCAAATCCTTTTCCTTAGACTCCTCGTAGCTTACATGAGGCTTTACCGACTCTGTTACTACTGGCTCTGATTTTATATCCTCTTCTTTTTCCTGAAGTATAAACTCAACTTGCTCAAAACGGTATTGTTGACGTACTTCTGGATATTTATCGTGGTCCACTTCACTAATAAACATCTCATAAGGTCTTACATAAACTTTATAATCTCCATAAAGAGCTTGGTAAACTACCATCTGTTCTCCTGTTTCACTATGTGCTGCTACAGCGACAATTTGATACAGACGGTTTTTGAAATGTCGATAAAATTGTCCTGGTTTAACTTCCCTACTCATTATCCTCACCTCGATTACTCTTACTCTTCTTTCTCACCATCAGAATTCTCTTCTACTACATAATACTCTTGATAATAATCCATAATATATTCCCATATTTCATCACGTCCCTGCTTTGTGATACTAGAATATGGTATAATCGGAGTTCCCTCCACCACATTTAGACCAACTTTAAGCATCTTCATGTGCTTCTGAATCTGGCTACGATTAATTTTATCTAATTTCGTTGCTATGACGATGGGGTTATAGCCATGATGGACAATCCATTCATACATATTACGATCGTTAGTAGAAGGCTCATGTCGAATATCTATTAATAGAAATACAATTCTAAGCTGTTTAGAATTCAGCAGGTAACGATCGATTAATTTCCCCCACTCCTCCTTCAGCTTTCCTGAAACCTTAGCATAGCCATAGCCTGGAAGGTCTACAAAATAAAGTAACTCATTAATATTGTAAAAATTAATGGTCTGGGTTTTTCCTGGTTGGGAAGACGTTCTAGCATAGGATTTTCTATTCATTAATCCGTTTATAAGACTGGATTTGCCTACGTTGGATTTTCCAGCGAAGGCTATCTCCATTTTATCATTTTCCGGAAGTGTACTGGTAATCCCACATACCGTTTCTAAATTCACACTTTTTATAAGCATTTTACTTCCTCTCTTCTAACAGATGATTATTTTACAAAGGCATAATCAATTACTTGTGTCATATTATCCACATATTTAATATTGATATTCTCTTTGATTTCATCTGCAATGTCTTCTACATCCTTTTTATTTTGTGTTGGAACTAACACGGTAGAGATCTGTGCAGTTTTAGCGGCTAGTATCTTTTCTTTAAGTCCACCGATAGGAAGCACTTTACCCCGAAGTGTTATTTCACCTGTCATCGCCAAATCGGCTCGAACCTTGGTATTAGTAATAGCTGATAATACAGCAGTCGCCATGGTAATACCAGCACTTGGACCATCCTTTGGGGTAGCCCCCTCTGGAATATGAATATGAATATCTTTTCTTTCAAAATAATCCTCATCTATACCATATTGGTCACTTATGGAACGCACATAGCTAATTCCCGTTTTAGCAGACTCCTTCATCACATCTCCAAGACGTCCGGTCAGCTCTAATCTTCCCTTTCCAGGCATTTCATTTACTTCTATTTGAAGAGTGTCTCCACCAACTTCTGTCCAAGCTAGCCCTCGAACAATGCCTACCTCGTCCTCTTTATTTTTAAGCTCTGCCACATAGCGCTGCTTGCCAAGATATTTTTCTAGATTCTTGTCGGTTACACGAACTGTAGCCACACCATCATTAACGATTTCCATGGCTGCTTTTCTGCATATGGTTCCAATCTTACGTTCTAGATTACGTACACCTGCTTCCTTTGTATAGCCGATAATAATTCGTTCTAGTGCCTTCTTTGATACAGAGAGTTGCTTTGCCTTAAGACCAGTTCTCTTCATCACCTTCTTAAGCAGATGCTCTTTGGCGATATGCACCTTCTCATTCTGGGTATAGCTAGACACTTCAATA
The DNA here is from genome assembly GCA_023416695.1 of Bacillota bacterium. Classification (GTDB taxonomy): domain Bacteria; phylum Bacillota; class Clostridia; order Lachnospirales; family Lachnospiraceae; genus KM106-2. The sequence continues at coordinate 43,127 of JAEZGY010000079.1, forward strand.
ACCTCCATACGATCTAAGAGAGGTCTAGGAATGGTCTGAAGGCTATTGGCAGTAGCAATGAATAATACTTCAGACAAATCAATTGGCTCTTCCACATAATGATCTACAAAATGACTATTTTGCTCACTATCTAAGACCTCTAATAGTGCACTAAAGGTATCTCCTTTATAATCATTACTCACCTTATCTATCTCATCTAGTAGCATTAAAGGATTCTTTACCTTTGCCTGTTTTAACCCATTTACAAGACGCCCTGGCATAGCACCGATATATGTTTTTCTATGTCCTCTAATCTCAGCCTCATCTCGAACACCACCTAGACAGATTCGAACATATGGCTTATCAAGGGCTTCTGCTACACTTTTAGCTATGGAAGTTTTTCCTGTTCCTGGAGGTCCAACAAGACAAAGAATCTGACTTTGTCCCTCTTTGGTTAATGCACGGACGGCAAGAGACTCTAGTACTCTTTCCTTTACACTTTCTAGACCGTAATGCTGTTCATTCAGAATCTTGCTTGCTCTCTTTAAGTCATTGTTATCTTCTCCAGCCTTATCCCATGGAAGTGCTAACATAGTCTCAATATAATTACGTGTTACTGCACTTTCTGAAGGGCTAGAAGAATTGTTACGAAGACGATCAATCTCTCGCTGTATTCTGTCTTTGACCTGCTTAGAGGCTTCTAATTCTTCTAATTCATTTCCATATCGTTCAATGTCCATATCTACTGAGGTTTCACCTAATTCTTCACGAATTAACTTTAACTGCTCCCTCATGACATATTCCTTTTGGTTTTTGTCTACCTTCTCTTTCACTTTTTCTTGAAAAGCTTTTTTGATTTTTAGTAACTCTATTTCATTTGCTAATATTACAGCTAGCATCTGATATCGCCTATCAGGGTCTGTCTCTTGTAGTAACCTCAAACGATTTTCGAAGCCCAGAGGGACGCTTGCTTGTATCTCTGCTGCTAAAATCTCAAGATCCTCTGCCTCCATAAGTGTTGTTATAATACTTTTTCCTAGCGCATCACTAACACTAGAAAACACCTCAATTAAATCCTTTAAACTATATAAAAGCGCCGTTTTCTCCGTAGGGGAAAGAGTCGTAGGTTCTTCTTTAACCTCTTCTACCATGCCTTCCATATAAGGGTCATCCTGTGTCAATTCTATAAGACGTCCTAACTTTTCTGCAGACACCATAACTCTAATCAGATTATTTGGTAATTTAATAATCTGTCGTATTAAAGCAATTGTACCTACCTCATATATATCCTCTATCTCAGGGCGTTCCGTCTGAGCATCCTTTTGGGTTACTAATAGAACTCTCTGCCCTTGCTTCATAGCGGTATTTATAGCTTCAATGGTCATTTCTCTATTTACATCAAAATGAATCAACATCTGTGGAAGCACTACCATCCCTCGAAGAGCAACCACAGGCAATATAATCTTATTGTCTTTCATACTATATTCTCCTATTAAAACAAAGAGCCCCTGCAAAAATTTGCAAAGGCTCTTTTACTTATGCTATTTCACCATTATTTTTCTTCACAGGCTTTTTAGTTGTAAGAGCCTTTCTTGGTTTTTCATCTTCAGAAAGTATTAATTCAGGATCTCCTTTTCCTTCCACTGCATCCTTGGTTATGATACATTTTCTTACTTTATTATTGGAAGGTAAATTGTACATGGTTTCCATCATAGTTGCTTCCATAATGGAACGAAGGCCTCTGGCACCAGTTTTTCTTTCGTAAGATTTCTTAGCAATTGCCTCAATTGCTTCAGGTAAAAACTCTAACTCTACACCATCTAGCTCAAAAAGCTTATGATACTGCTTTACAATGGCATTCTTTGGCTCAGTAAGAATTCGAACTAAGGCTGGCTCATCTAAGAGATCTAAACTAACAGTGATAGGAACACGACCAACAAACTCAGGTATCATACCATACTTCACAAAGTCACCTGGTAGTGCTTTCTTAAACAATTCACCTACGTTTTCCTTATGTCTCAATCCTAACTCAGCATTAAAACCAATAGACTTCTGTCCAATTCTGGATTCGATAATCTTCTCCAAACCATCAAAAGCACCACCACAAATAAATAGTATATTGGTAGTGTCAATTTGTATAAACTCTTGATGTGGATGCTTTCTGCCACCTTGAGGTGGCACACTAGCTACAGTACCCTCCAGAATTTTAAGCAAAGCCTGTTGAACGCCTTCCCCTGATACATCTCTTGTAATAGACATATTTTCTGATTTTCTAGTAATCTTATCTATCTCATCGATATAAATAATACCGTATTCTGCTCGTTCAATATCATAATCCGCCGCTTGAATAATCTTAAGTAAGATATTCTCTACGTCTTCACCAACATATCCTGCTTCAGTAAGGGCAGTTGCATCTGCAATTGCAAATGGAACGTTTAAAAGCTTTGCAAGGGTTTGAGCCAAAAAGGTCTTACCGCTACCAGTAGGTCCTACCATGATGATATTACTCTTTTGCAATTCTACGTCTAAATCTTTTTCTGCTAACACACGCTTATAATGATTATAAACGGCTACAGACAATACTTTTTTTGCATCGTCCTGTCCAATAACATATTGGTCCAAAAACTCTTTGATTTCTTTGGGTTTTAACAGGTTAATCTCGTTATTGTCAACAACATCTTCAAATTCTTCTTCTATAATTTCAGAACAAATATCGATACACTCATCACAAATATAAACATTAGGTCCTGCAATCAGTTTACGTACCTGGTCTTGTGTCTTATTACAAAAGGAGCATCTTAGCTGTTTATGTTCCTCTGTACGATTGGCCATGATTATTCACCTCTATTCCAATGAACTGCACCCGAATTACTTCAGGCGCAGTCTAACTTCCTTGTTACAACTACTACTGACGTTTGGTTATAATACTATCTATGATACCATAAGCTTTTGCTTCTTCTGAATTCATATAATTATCACGTTCTGTGTCTACCTCAACCTTTTCCAATGGCTGACCAGTATTTGCAGCAAGCATCTCATTTAAACGCTTTTTGATTTTCAAAATATTCTCCGCAACAATCTTAATATCTGTTGCCTGACCTTTTGCACCACCACTTGGTTGGTGAATCATAATCTCTGAATTTGGAAGAGCATATCTCTTTCCTTTGGTACCGCCAGCTAGTAAAAATGCCCCCATACTAGCAGCTAAGCCCACGCAAATAGTAGATACATCACATTTAATAAAGTTCATAGTATCATAAATTGCCATACCTGCTGTAACGGAACCACCTGGGCTATTAATATATAACTGAATATCTTTATTTGGATCCTCAGATTCTAAGAATAATAACTGGGCAATAACCACACTAGCAGATACATCCGTTACTTCTTCACCTAAAAAGATAATTCTATCATTTAATAAACGGGAATAAATATCGTAGGAACGTTCCCCTCTACTTGTTTGTTCTATGACATAAGGTACTAAACTCATACTATAACCTCCTTTTACTAAAAGTCCATCCTATCTAATAGTATTAGATTTCTTTTGCTTCAGCAGCTACTAAATCAACAGCTTTTTGAACAGCAAGATCCATCTTCATATCATTCATCTGTGGAGCCACTAACTCTCTCACTCTGTCTACTTCCATCTGATAGTTCTTTGCCATTTCTTCAATTTCTTTTGTTACATCATCATCAGAAACTTCAATATTTTCAGCTTTAACGATTGCTTCTAATACCAAACGGCTTTGAATTCTCTTCATAGCTTGTGGTTTAATATTCTCAAGGAATTTATTAGTATCCAAACCAGTAAATTGGAAGTACTGTTCAACACTTAAGCCTTGGCTCTGTAATCTTTGAGCAAACTCATTTGCCATTTGCTTAACCTGTGTATCTAACATAGCATCTGGAATTTCCATAGTTGCATTTTCGATAATCTTATCTACAATAGCATCTTCCTTTGCAGTCTTTGCAGCCTTTTCTTTCTTTTCAAGAAGACCCTTCTTTAAATCTTCCTTGTACTCAGCTAATGTATCAAATTCAGACACATCCTTTGCGAAATCATCATCTAATTCAGGAAGTTCTTTCTTCTTAATTTCTTTTACAGTTACTTTAAACATAGCTGGCTTTCCAGCAAGTTCTTTTGCTTGGTATTCTTCTGGGAAGCTTACTTTTACTTCTACTTCTTCTCCAATATTCTTACCAATTAATTGCTCTTCGAAAGTGTCGATGAAGGAATGAGAGCCAATAGTTAAAGGATAGTCAGTTCCTTTACCACCTTCAAATGCAACGCCATCTACAAAACCTTCAAAATCGATTACTGTCATATCTCCATCTTCCACTGCTCTATCTTCTACAGTAATCATTCTGGAGTTTTGCTCCCTTACCTTATCAAGTTCAGCATTGATTTCTTCTTCTGTAACTTCTAAGTTAGCTTTTTCTACTTCAATTCCCTTGTAAGCGCCTAAAGTTACTTCAGGTTTTACTGCAACTGTAGCAGTAAAGATAAAGGATTTCCCTTTTTCAATCTGCTCTACATCAATCTCAGGCTGGGAAACGATATCTAAACCACTTTCCTTTGCTGCTGCTTCATAAGCATCTGGAATAATAAAGTTAGCTGCGTCTTCATAGAAAACACTTGACCCGTACATCTTTTCAATAATAGCGCGAGGAGCTTTTCCTTTTCTAAAGCCCTGTACGTTCATCTTGCCTTTATTCTTTTGATATGCTTTCTCGATTGCTGCTTCGAACTCCTCAGCACTAGCTTCTATTGTAAGCTTTGCCATATTCTTTTCTAATTTTTCAACTTGTAAACTCATTTGTTATTTCCTCCTTAATGTTTCAATATCATTTTACTTAGTCTGACAAAATAGAAATTAGTACTCGTTCATTTCTATTGTCATTTTGCTTATAATAAACCGAAAACGGCATTATGCACGAAATAAATTATAAATAACATCATCTAAAAGTCTGACATTATTGTATTATAACATAGGCACTCTTTAAATTCCATAGAAATTTTGCTTGGACGACTTGACAACAATTCTTCCACAATCATCCACTATTCTAATGAAATAGTTGACAAAATAAAGATAATTATTCAGCCACGTGACCCTTTTCTTTTAGAACTTTCACTATTCTGTCTACGTACTCATGGCAAACTTCGTCTGATTTTGCTTCTACCATGACACGAATTAAAGCTTCTGTTCCACTTTCACGAAGAAGAACTCTTCCGTCATCCCCTAACTCTTGTTCCACTTCCATGACTGCCCTTTGCACATCCTCATCCTGTCTAGCCGCCGCCTTATCCTCAACAGGTACATTTTTAAGCAGTTGTGGATAGATCTTTATTTTCTTTAACAATTCTGAAATCTTAGCCTTCTTCTCAAGGATTACTTCTGTAATCTTTAAAGAAGTCAATATACCATCACCAGTGGTAGCATATTTTTTAAATATAATGTGACCAGATTGTTCTCCACCAAGAGAGTGACCATTTTGCATCATGTTCTCAAATACGTACTTATCTCCCACAGCAGTTTTCTCATAACGAATTCCTTCCTTGTCAAAAGCTTTATAAAGCCCAAGATTAGACATTACCGTAGTAACTACAGTATTGTTATTTAATTCGCCACGTTCTTTTAAATAAGTACCGCAGAGATACATAATCAAGTCACCATCAACAATGTTTCCCTTGTCATCCACTGCTAGACAACGGTCCGCATCCCCATCATATGCAAAACCAATGTCACAATTTTTTTCTTTTACTAGTTCTTGAAGAGCTTCAATATGAGTTGAACCACAATTATCATTGATGTTTAAACCATTTGGCTCATTATGAATTACATATGTTTTAGCACCTAGAGCATCAAATACACCCTTTGCAATAGTGGAAGCACTACCATTAGAGCAGTCAAGTCCAACACGAAGATCCTTAAAGGATCTAGTCGCAAGACTAATTAGATAACCAATGTAGCGATTTCTTCCCATTGCATAGTCCACTGTCTTTCCTATATCCTCTCTCTTAGCAAATGGAATTTCTTCAGACTCACCATCAATATATTTTTCAATTAACTCTTCAATGTCACTTTCTAGCTTAAACCCTTTACCATTGATTATTTTAATACCATTATCATAATAAGGGTTATGACTAGCAGAAATCATGATACCACAATCAAAATCCTCCGTACGAGCAACGAAAGATACGCTTGGTGTTGTTGTTACATGTAATAAGTACGCATCAGCTCCACTGGCAGTCAAACCTGCAACTAGGGAATATTCAAACATATAGCTAGAACGTCTTGTATCCTTTCCTATTACAATCTTTGCTTTATGCTCTTTACCATAATAGTATCCAAGAAAACGACCTACCTTATAGGCATGTTCTACTGTTAAGTTAACATTTGCTTCACCACGAAATCCATCTGTTCCAAAGTATTTACCCATTATTATCTCCTTACTTCATCATATAATTTAAGAATCTTATCAATCATGTATTTTATTTTACGTTAAAATATCAAAAATGCCATCATTCTATCATCATCTACGTAAACTACATCCACGCTATTGTAACACAAAAGCACTAAGTTGTGAACATTATTTCATGTACACCCCCTAAATATTGTCACTTATTATAGTAATATTAACAAGAGAGGTCCTCTACAGGAACAAAAAAGTGAGGCTGCCATACAAAAGCATGACAACCTCTACTACTTATGCAGATTTCTCTACATGTTTAATCAATAGACGTATGGTTATTTCTGACCAGACATAGATTGCTCATAACTCTTGATCATCTGTCTAACCATTTCTCCACCAACGGAACCATTTTGTGCACTTGTAAGATCTCCATTATAACCAGCTTTTAATGGAACACCTATTTCAGATGCAACTTCCATTTTGAATTTGTCAAGAGCTTCTCTAGCTTCAGGAACTTCTGCTCTGTTAGATCCAGTATTATTGTTTGCCATAGTATACACCTCCATGATTTGTGCGTAAATAGATACTGTCTATTGACCAGTCATAAGACTTAACTTAACTGTATGTTACAATTAAGTCTAATTCTATTGTGTGTAAGTTGTACCTTTTTTATTAGACCATACCATGGTAATTAGTGGTGCAAGCCACAGATTATTCCTACATGAACCTACTACTTATTTCATATACATAATAAAAAAAGACAAGGATTTTTTATGGAAATACTTAAACATTTGAATGAATATTTATGGAATTTTCCTATGATAGTTATATTGCTAGGAACACATTTATTTTTTACATTTCGTTTAAAATTTGTCCAAAAAAATGTGTTTAAAGGGATATCCTATAGTACGAAGCCGGATACCAAAGGGCACGGAGATTTAAGTAGCTTTGGCGCCCTTGCCACTACCCTAGCTGCTACTTTAGGTACTGGTAATATTATCGGGGTCTCTACTGCTATTGCACTTGGAGGACCAGGTGCCCTATTCTGGTGTTGGATTACTGGCATTTTAGGTATGGCAACTACATATGCCGAATGTTACTTAAGCATTATTTTTAGAAAAAAAACCAGTGATGGAACCTATCTAGGTGGTCCCATGTATTTTATTGAGCATGGCCTTCATAAAAAATGGCTAGCTATGTTTTATGCCTTAGCTACGTTAATAGCTTCTTTTGGAGTAGGCTGCACCACACAATCTAATGCCATAAGTACCACTGCTAAAACCCTGTGGCATGTCTCTCCCTATATCGTAGGCTTTGTTGTGGCTATCCCTATTGGTTTAGTATTGATTGGTGGAATTAAATCCATTGGCAAGGTATGCACTGCCTTAGTTCCTGCCATGGGTATCTTTTATATATTAGGTTGTATTTTTTTAATTACTATTAACTTTAACTATCTAGGTCCATCCTTGGCTCTAATCCTGAAATCTGCTTTTGTACCTACCTCTATTGCTGGAGGCTTTATCGCAGCCACCCTGCAGAATGCTTGTCGCTATGGAATTGCCAGAGGATTATTTACCAATGAAGCAGGGCTTGGCTCCGCTGGTATTGCTGCCGCTACTGCAAAAACAGATAAACCAGCTAGACAGGCATTAATCTCCATGACCGCTACCTTTTGGGACACTGTCGTAATGTGTGCTGTAACAGGAATTATTATAGTAATTGTCATGCTAAAATCTCCTAATTTATTATTGTCCTTTAGCATAGGAGAATATACTACAGCTGCTTTTTCTCAAATTCCTTTTGGTCCCACTATCCTTGGTATATCCTTAATTGCATTCGCCTCAGCAACGTTACTGGGATGGTTTTATTTTGGTGAAAAAGCCACTGACTATCTGCTTGGTAAACGTGCTATTAAATTCTACCAGTTGGCCTATATTGTCATGATTTATATAGGTGCTGTCATGTCCCTTGAATTAGTATGGGAGTTGACTGATTTTATTAATGTTTTTATGGCCCTACCTTGTATTTATGCTCTATTTAAGCTACGGGAACAGATTAAAAGCCCATACTGCTAATTTACATAAACTTATAATTTTATTTACAAAAGAGCCTCCCTTACTGTTAAAGGGAGGCTCTTTTATATTATGAATTATGCTTATACATAACCTTGTATTGAAGCTCGTTGGCTGCTTCTGTACCTTTAAAGTATTCCACAAGTGCAAGTCCTAGATCAATAGCAGTACCAAAGCCTTGGCTAGTAATAATATTTTCATCCTTAACCACATTAGCATCTACGTAATTACAGCTTACTAGTTCATTCTTTAGACTACGATAACAAGTGGCATTCTTACCGTCTAGAATGCCAAGCTCCTCTAATAAAGTGGGAGCCGCGCAGATAGCTGCTATCATCTTACCTTCTCGGTGAAACTCATTTAAAACTGAGCATAGTCCTTCGTGCTTACGCAGGTTTTTTACTCCAGTTGTTCCACCAGGTAAAAATAGCATGTCCACATCTTCGAAACCTACTTCTTCAAAAACCTTGTCTGCACTTATTACAATTCCATGAGCTCCGAGGATGTCAGTCGTATCAGAAACAGAAATCATTATTGTTTCTATATCGGCTCTTCTTAGTAAGTCGACTACAGCCAGTCCTTCCACCTCTTCAAAACCATCTGCTACAAAAACATAAACCTTTGACATTTCTTCCTCCATCTTTCTCCATATCCATTATACTATGTAGAAACACTACTTCTTTTTGCTTACTTTCGCATAGTTAAATGCGTTTATCTTAACTTTCTTAGATTCTGCCTCTTTTTGTTTTTTGGCTGATTTTAAAACTATTATACCACAAACAATCCATAATACAGCACAAAAAATCATAATTATAAAATTAAGTAACCAATCCTGTTCTTTTACAATAACATCATATATTCCAATGATTACACATAATACAGCTAGGGCAAAAAAAACAATGCCAACCTTTCTAGCAGTATCACTTGATTTAAATTTCATAATTATACCCCTTCCTTAATTATAGCTGTAAATCATATTGGTGATCCTTCAGCCATTTTCTATATTGCCTAAATTCTGGTTGCAGCTTTTCAACTTCCTTCCAAAATTCTGTGGAATGATTCATATGAATCATATGACACAGTTCATGTATTACTACATACTCTATAACTGGCTGTGGTGCCATTACCAACCTATAATTAAAATTCAGATTATGTTTTGAAGAACAACTTCCCCATCTCGTCTTTTGATCCTTAATGGCAATCTGATTCACTTTAAGCTTCATTATCCTTGCATAATACTCTGTTAATTCCCTTATAACCTTCCTCGCTTGATGACGATACCACTGCTCTAGCATCTTAGCAATCAGTTCCTTATGCTCTTCTAAAATCCATACATGAAGCTTATTGTCTTTAAGAAAAACTCTTTCTCTCCTTTGTGGGTACTCTATTTGAAGCACTAGTTCCTGTCCAAGAAATAAGAGCTTTCTTCCTGTCTCATATAGGCCCTCTATAGGCTTTCTTTCTCTAGCTGCCATGACTCTTACATAGATCCACCTTTGACGGCTCTTTATCACCCTTGTCAACTCTTGTTCTGATATACCCTTAGGGACCCGAACAAACACTTGACCATCTCTGGCTATCTCAATGGCAATAGATTTACGATTCGATTCTATAACCTGATATGTTATTCTTTCGTCACCTATTTGAATTTCCATATGATTCCCTCTTTTCGTACTATTTTAACACAATCTACGTATAAACTCAACCTAGCACTCACTTTGTTGTAACAAATTATCCAGTTTATGGAATTTTTTATTTTCCAATAATATATCTTGGCTATGTTATATAATATGATACTTCAAAGGAGCTTTTATTATAAAGGAAACAGTTTTACATATAAAACTTTCCATACAGCAAAAAACTGCAAGGATGCTTGCACCCTTGCAGTTAATACTGTTAAATTTAAATTAGTAAGACATTCCACCCATTAATGAAGACATAATAGTCATAAAGTCAGCAGCTTCAGCTGGTACTTCAACTTTTTCTTCTTTGCCCTCTTGTGCAGAACATGTAAAACTCATCTTTAAGGAAGCTTCCTCATCTTTTACATTCACACTGAACTTCTGCTCTGCTACTCTCTTGCCCTCAGAACCACTGATTTCAAAGGTATAGTTAAGCGCAAAATCTTTTGCATCTGTTAATTTCTTAGCACCATCTTCTAAGGTAGTCTTGAGTTCTGCAAGAATATCAGATTTTTTACCTTTATATTCAGTAGCAAATGCTTTAAAGGACTCAATTGCTTCCATTTGCTCCATTACTGTATCAAAACATTTAGAAAAATCAGCTTTAGCTAATGCTTCAAACGTAGCCTTTGCATTCTTATCACTAAGATTAAATGCAACCTTGTCATCATCTCCTGTAATAACAGCAGGTTCAACATCTTTAATTGCATCTTCTACAGCCTTAGTAACCTCTGTTACCATTTTTATAATCTTCTTAGTGTCTTCTTCATTGATAGATAAGGAAGAGCTTGAGACTTCTGCTCCAGTCATCTGTGCTATCGTTGCAGGATCAATTTTAACATACTCATCACTTGGAAGTACGGTAAGTACAGATGCATAATCACTTAAACCTAATTTGTCAATAAGACCTGTAGCTGCCTCTTTTAACTCTTTTAAGTTTATATATATCACTTGGTCATCTACAATCATAGTTGTAAGCTTAGTAAAGTCCCCCGAATCTAACTTATAAGATATTTCAGCTTTGCCAAGCTTTTTACTCTCTTTATCTGTCTGTGCAGCTATCTTAAGGCTTAATTTAGTAATATCTAGATTTGACTGTTTAAATAAATCCGTATCTACATCAATTGACAACTCAGCATAGTCGGCATCCATATCGGACATTTTATCAATTTGTGCAGATAGTGAAGCATCCCCTGAACCAGAATCCTTGCTTCCGCATGAAGCTAATCCTAGTACCATAGTAAGTACAAGTAGAATTGCTAATAACTTTTTCTTCATAAACACCCTCCTAATAACTTTTGAAACTTTAATAGTATCAAATAGTAGTTTATACCATATTTAGTACTATAATTGAATAGACTTCATTTGTCAACCACATCGGTTTTACGTTAATCTTACTTTAATCTTACAAGGTATGTTAAAATATGAATTTCTTACTACACTATTCATTTATGTTATTCTTAATCTAGATACACCACTGAATTTACTATACACCTTTTTCCTTCAACCATATACATATTGTAATAATACCTCGTAATATTGTTCAAAAAACTTACAGAATTCCTGCATTGCAGCAATTACAGTTTTATGATAGGTAGATACCAGTTACTTAATTGTACCATCCCCTACTACATATGCACTGTTTAGGTTTGGTATTATAATTAAAGTATTATACTCATGACTAGATGAAAACAACGAATCTTTACAAGACTAATATACAACAAAAAAGTCTAAAACAATATAGTTTTAGACTTTAATCGGGGTGACAGGATTCGAACCTGCGACCTCTTGATCCCAAATCAAGCGCTCTAGCCAAGCTGAGCCACACCCCGGTACACTATTCCTTATGTAGTATACTCTACTCAATAATATATACACCTTATTATAAGTAGAAATGCGGATGACAGGAATCGAACCTGCACGGTATCCCACTAGATCCTAAGTCTAGCGCGTCTGCCAGTTCCGCCACATCCGCATATACTATAATCACTTAACAAGTAAGTGAAATGAGACATCGGGGATTCGAACCCCGGACAACTTGATTAAAAGTCAAGTGCTCTACCAACTGAGCTAATATCCCTTATATTAAATATTATATTACGTCGAATTTCATCGACAAGCTGGGCTAGCTGGATTCGAACCAGCGACTGCAGGAGTCAAAGTCCTGTGCCTTACCGCTTGGCGATAGCCCAATGTATATCTTACAAGTAGTAAGCATAGGGTGGATAAAGGGATTCGAACCCTTGGCCTCCAGAGCCACAATCTGGCGCGCTAACCAACTGCGCTATACCCACCATATCATCTTTAGATGATAAATGTGCTCGAAGGGATTCGAACCCCCGACCCACGGCTTAGAAGGCCGTTGCTCTATCCAGCTGAGCTACGAACACATATTCAAAATTCTGCAGCGGTTGGTCTGCAAAGCGGGTGATGGGAATCGAACCCACGTATCTAGCTTGGAAGGCTAGTGTTCTACCATTGAACTACACCCGCACAGTCGGGGTGACAGGATTCGAACCTGCGACCTCTTGATCCCAAATCAAGCGCTCTAGCCAAGCTGAGCCACACCCCGTTAAACGGTAAATCTTTTTTTGTTTTTTTCGTCTTTTCCGTGACGCAAGAATTATTATATTACAGAATAAAATGATTGTCAATAACTTTTTTAAACTTTTTTGTATTTTTATATTTTGTTTGAACAATACATGAAATTCATACAATTTAACTCGTTAGATGTCCTTTACTAATAGCATCTACATAAGTACCAAAATCATACACACCAAATTAAGGGATGGCAACCCATTCCCTTAATCGACGTAATTCAATGTAAAATGAACAACCCCAAACCGATCAAACTCCATTATAATATACGTAGGAATCCTTCCTTCCTGTCTAGGCTGACTAATGCTGCCTGGATTTATCAGATAAATTCCTTCTTTTTGCATAATTAAAGGCTTATGGGTATGACCAAACATCACTATATTAGCAGCTAGGTCTTTTCCTGCTTCTAGTATTCTTTCTTGGCCATAACCTACACCATATCTATGACCGTGAGCCATAAAAATACGATATGAACCTATCTCTACAAGTAACTCTCTCTCCAAATCACAAAAAAAATCGTTATTTCCACCTATCATGTAGGTATCGCACTCCACCATTGCCTGAATGTCACTTTCATGTCCACAAAAATCACCTAAATGAAACAATCCATCCAGGTTACCTACCTTATTTAATACTCTATTTAAATAATATGTGTTGTTGTGCGTATCACTTATTATTAAGTATCGCATGGCACACTCTCACCTTTCTCATACAAGACATGCACTATATTATAAATCTATTGTACCGACTTTTTGTATATGGGCTTTCATTAAAAGCTTCATCTTCTCTAAAGCCTTCCCTCTATGGCTTATGGTATTTTTAATCTCTGAAGGTAATTCAGCTGTACTTACCCCATACTCAGGTACATAAAAAATAGGATCATAACCAAAACCATTTTCCCCCTTAGGCTCATATCCAATTTCACCTTCTATTGTACCTCTTGTGGTCTCAATGGTTCCATCTGGGAAAGCACAGGCGATGGCACATACGAAGCGAGCACTTCGCTCCTCCCCTTTTGCATCTTTTAACTTATCAATAATATAGTGATTTTTTATATCATAAGAGGTATCTTCACCCAAAAATCTAGCCGAATAAATCCCTGGTGCTTTATCTAAATAATCCACCTCAAGCCCAGAATCATCGGCTAAAACGATTTCTCCAGTTAACTCACAAATAGTTTTAGCTTTAATAATGGCATTCTCTTCAAAAGTAGATCCATTCTCTACAATGTCCACATCCAGCTTAAGATCCTTTAAAGAACATATCTCACAGCCCAAATCCTGTAAAATCATTCTTATTTCCTTCATCTTACCTTGATTTCCTGTGGCAAAAACAATCTTATTCAATACAAATGTCCTACCTTTCTGTGGTTTCGCCCCGTGGACGCTTAGGTGGCTTAGGTCCTAAAAAGGAATAAAAGTATGTCTTTAGCATCCCGTTATATATCTTTCTATTTTTATCTGCCTTACGACCCATATACTTTTCTGTGTCTTCATAGCTTGTAATCATATAATAAGACCAGCTGTCTAATTGTTTAAATGCTCGTCCAATTTCTGTATATAAAGCAGGTAAATCCTCTTTTTCTTCAAGTCTCTCCCCATATGGTGGGTTAGTTATGATAAACCCATACTTCTTAGGATGGCTTAAGTCTCGTACATCTCTTTGCTGAAAATGAATATATTGATCTACTCCAGCTACTTTTGCATTCTCTCTAGCAACCTTAATAACTTCAGGATCTAGATCATATCCTTGAATATTCATAGTAATATCTTCGCGAATATTGTTGTTAGCTTCTTCGATTGCTTCATACCAAAGCTTCTTATTTATGATATGGGTCCACTGCTCGGAAGAAAATTCTCGATTCATACCAGGGGCAATATTAGCTCCAATCATTGCTGCCTCTATCGGAATAGTACCACTTCCACAAAAAGGATCTACCAAGATACGATCTTTATTCCATGGAGTCAACATGATTAGAGCTGCTGCCAAACATTCTGAAACAGGCGCTTTTGCCACAAGTTTACGATATCCTCTTTTATGCAGGGAATCCCCTGTTGTATCAATGGAAACTGTCACAATATCCTTTATGATAGTAACACGAACTTTAAATTCTATTCCACATTCCTCAAACCAATCCTTTTTATAATGAGCTTTCATTCGCTCCACCATTGCCTTTTTCATAATAGATTGAATGTCTGAGGAACTAAACAAAGTACTTTTAATAGAGTTGGCTTTAACTACATTGAACTTGCTATCTGCTAAAAAGTATTTCTCCCATGGAATCTGCTTAGTAGCCTCAAAAAGTTCATCAAAGGTTGTTGCTTTAAATTGACCTACCTTAAGCAATATTCTTTCAGCAGTTCTTAAAAAAATATTACCCCGACATATTGCATCTGCTTCTCCCTTAAAAGTCACTTTTCCATCTTCTACGGATACTATCTCATAACCCAATTTTTGAATTTCATTCTTTAATACAGATTCACATCCAAAATGACAGGGTGCTATTAATTCATATTTATCCATTTGTTCTCCTTATTGATTCTCCTAGAAACTTCGCCAATAAAGGCATTCTTCGTGTCCATAAACTACTCATTATGATATAGTATTTTCGCATTATCGTCAATTATAATTCAATCTTTTGTTAGCGGTCCACGATATGCACGGATACCGCCATAAACACTGTAACAGCAGCAATTGACATCTAATCTTCTTGCACACATTAGGCTATGAGTTCCCCTTGCACAATAAAGAACAATTTCTCGGTATCCGTTTAGCTGCTGTGGCTGCCTTTCTAACTTTTCTACAGGTATATTTATTGCAGATGGTACATGACCTTGGGCGTATTCTGCATAACTACGTAAATCTATAATGAGACAACCTGGTTTATAAATATATTCAGAAAGATCTTTTGCTGGAATGGTGTCGCAATACATAAAACCAAATCCTTGTATGAGTACTTATATATTATAATATGACAAATTAATACATATGTGACTTGCGTATATCTCCTATACTCATACTACTCACAAAACACAAAATGCCCATCAAATAGCCTATCATCTATTACAAATGACTTGCTATCCGAGGGGCATTTATCATCTAGACTTCTACAGTTCTTCTATAGGTACATTGCACCTTCTTATTTACAATTCTCATTATTTTTTGAAGTTTCGTTATAAGAATTTTTTGATCTGCTATTGGATGAAGTATTAGATGAATTGTTGGATGAGTTATTGCTATTATTTGAGCTGTTGTTGTAGCTGGTACTGTTATTGTAGCTGGTACTGTTGCTACCATAATTTGATGAATTACGGGAGTTATTGCTTGATGAATTTTTCATATTATTATTACTTGTAGACATAATGCTACCTCCTAAAAGTTAAAATATTTTTGTTACATCCTTATTATGTTAATTTTACATACGGTTTATTCACTAACTTACTTTTTAGTATTAATTTTTTCTCTTAGTAATCCGATAAGACTATTGATTTCTAACAATAGATGCGTACTTTACTAGAAGAGGTGATAGAATGAAGCACAATACCGTGAGAATTGCATTAAACCAAGTTCAAATAGGAATGACAAGTGCTGAGAATATACATAATTCCTCAGGTCTATTACTTGTGCCTAAAAATGCTTCTATCAACCAAACCCATCTATTTCGGATGAAACTATATCAAATTTTTAGTATTCTTGTTTATAATAACGATCTATTACAAATACAACAAAGCAATCTTGGAACTGATCATCAGATTCTTCCTGATAATATCACAAATAACAAAGCATTTCTTTCCTTTATGAAACAATATGATAAGGCGATAATTGATATTAAGAATTTAATTGGTGCTTTAATGGAAAATCAAACAGTTGAAGATAAGTTATTCCTGTGTTGTAATAATGTGTTAAGTTCTATGGATAATGAAAATCTTCTATTTGAATACTTATATCATATTAAATGTAAGAATATTGAGAATTCTGTATTTCTTCATTCCTTAAATGTAGCACTCCTATGTAGCATTTTTGGTACTTGGCTAAGACTATCTGATAGTGATCTAAAAGAACTGACCTTATCTGGTCTACTTCATGATATAGGGAAATGTGATATTGATTCGGCTATTTTAAATAAACCGGGAAAATTAACATCACAAGAATTTGCAATAATAAAATCCCATCCTCTTAATGGCTTCACAAAATTTAGAGAGACTAATCTAAGCTATGGGATCAAGATGGCTATTCTTCAACACCATGAAAAGCTCGATGGCAGTGGTTATCCTTTTGGTTTTTGTAAGGAGGAAATTCATGACTACGCCAATATTGTTGCTATTATAGATATGTACGAAGCAATGACTGCTGATCGTACGTATCATAAGCGAATCTCACCATTTATGGTATTAGACATCTTTGAAAAGGATGGTTATGACGTTCTAGATTCACATTTCTTATCAGTATTTCTCGAAAACATTGCTTTATTATATGTTGGAAAATCCGTTATTTTAAACAATGGAGAAACGGGAAAAATTGTTTTTATCAATAGAAAGACGCCATCTAGGCCTCTAGTTCAAGTGGGTAGTAAAATTTACAATCTGGAATTTGAAACGTCCCTTGAAATATCTGATATTTTATAAGATATTGTATTAATTTTACATTAAATAACATTTTCTTTTGTTATTTGAGTAAAAATAGCTATAATTAATTTAAATTTCTGTATATAATAATTTTTATCTATATTTTAAATTAACTGTTGCTTTTTATTTATTTCCGTTATATAATTAAAATGTGTTAAGAGTTCATGTAAGTGGACTTTTTGATACACACTATATAACCCCTTATTAATTATTTATACTCCCCTCATCGAAACACCGCCTTGGCTCCCCCTTGGCGGTGTTTCACTTTATAAAAACCCAATATCTATATAGATATTGGGTTTTTATTATAGAGGTTTTAGTTTCTAAATATCCCTATTAGAAGAAAAACTAAAAAGAAAACAATGATTATAGGTAACACTAATTGAAGTGTAAAGGACAATACCTTTAATATCAAAATAACTACTGCAATAACAAATACAATTGATGCAACACCCATAACCTTCATCTTAATGTTAGCTATAGGAGATTGTTTTTTATTCATCTTATAATCTCCCCCATTCCCATAAACTTCTTCATACTGTTCTTCATACTGTCCCCTACCACTCTCTTTCGAAACTTTGTGTGATATCTTATAGGTTTCCACAATATTCATAGCTATTAATCGCGGATCCCCCATCTCCTCTATTTTTCTTCTTTCTTCCTCCTCTGAAGGAGATGAAATGTATTCTACATAAAATTTAATATTGGAGTCTATCTCTGTTTTTGGTATCTGTCCGGACAAATTTTTACGTAAATCATCTATAAATTCATTCTTGTTCATAAGCTGCCTCTTTTCTCTTAGCATTTTATCAACCTTAATTTCAACTATTCTAGCATACCCATCCACTGTAGTAAATAAGCAAACCATGAAAGAATAGTTAAATCTTATTAATTATTAAAATATCTTACGATTCTATAAAAAATATCCTTAGGTCTTCTCAAATATTGGTATTTATTATATAATAGCCTTGCATTTCTAACATCTATAGCACATTGTACTAATAAAGAAAGGTTCCATTATGAAGCGTATATTACAAAAATTAATAAACTTCATCCCCCGCTATACAATTGTCCCATTAATCATAGTATTTTCTTGTCAATCTGGCATTTATTTTGGAACGAAACTAATCAATTCAGGAATGAAACACTATGATTTAACTACCAATTTTGATCTTGCCACTCCTTTTATTACTTGGTTTGCCATAATCTATCTAGGTTGTTATATATTTTGGGCAATTAATTATATGTTAGCTGGAAAAGTGAGTAAGCAATACTTCTATACATTTATTACTAATATTTTTACAGGGTACTTAATTTGTGGAACAATATTTATTATTATACCAACTACAATTGTTAGGCCTTCTCTAGATGACATTCACGGATTTGGTAAAATATTTGTTCGATACATCTACTCAACTGATACTCCAGTCAATCTCTTTCCTTCTATGCACTGCCTTATTAGCTGGTACTGCTATCTAGGAGTAAAGGGACAACCTACAATAGCCAAATGGTATCAAGTTTTTTCGTTGATATTTGCTATTTTAGTTTGCATCTCTACCTTAGTTATTAAACAACACTATATAGCAGATGTGATAAGCGGAGTTCTTATTGCTGAGCTAACCTATCGAGTTGTAATGAAAAAATCCTCTGGTGCTATTCTATCTGGTGTATTCGAAAGAATAAATAAGCGTTTCCACTTAGACTAACATGTAAAATAATAGACTTCCTTTTAGGAAGTCTTTTTATTTTATGTACATTTTTTTATGGATGATTGGCTCAACATAAAGCTTAGGTAAGTATTGTGGAAGTTCTTTCTTCTCTACCATCTCCAATACTTTTTGGCACTGCTTCTCCCATCTATCCTGTCCTAGATAATGTGGATTAATGATACACTGTCTAATAAAGTATGCCACAAGTTTCTCTTTTCCTACCATACGTAATGTACAAATCACTACCTCCACATCCTTAATCTGAAGGCTACTATCTCTACTAATGGATAAGCAGTGTCTATCAATGTAATCATACTCCTGGCAGAGATATGCTAAATGGAGTAAATCCATATCTACGGATTGATTAGTCTTAATATAATCTCTGAAATATTCTCTAGCTAAAAACTTATCCCCATTCACAGCATGTATATAAATAAGTAATAAGTCGGCTTGTTTTTTAGCTTCATGAGTTAGAAAAGGCTGTCCTTTACTAAGATAAAAAAGGGCATGGTCATACTTTTCTAAGTAAAGATATTGTACTGCTATATTAAAAAATAATTGTGGGCTTTCTTTTATCTTTAGAGCTTTCTTGTAATAAAAGAGAGCTTTCTTATACCTTTGCTCCTTAAATGATAAATAGCCTAAGGAACATGCTGCTTTTACATTGTGTTGTCTATGATAAGATACTAAATAATAATGCTTTATAGTAGTAATATCTATACGTTTCCATTTATTTTCATATTGGCTATCTCGTTTTGCTAAGAGGTACTCTTCGTAAAAAGCCGCTAGATTATTGGCTGTTATCGCTGTATGGTACACCCACTCTAACATCCTAAATATGAATCTTGCAACTCGAATATATCCCCCTCTTGCTAACTGCTCCATAGATGAATATATAGTTATCAATTGATTATAATACAGAGCAATTCCTCCTAATCACCTCTTAATATCCTTAACCTATGTGTCACCATCATATTTACTATACCCCAAATATTGGAAATATTCAAGTTAAATACTACACAGCAAAAAGACTGTAGATTTTATCTACAGTCTTACACATAGCGTGCGCGAGAAGATTCGAACTCCCGACACCTTGGTCCGTAGCCAAGTGCTCTATCCAGCTGAGCTACGCACACACAATATTTAATTTAAAATAGCAGCATAAAGTTGTTATTTTAAATGCCGGCGACCGGAATCGAACCGGTACGGGAGATTAGTCCCGCAGGATTTTAAGTCCTGTGCGTCTGCCAGTTCCGCCACGCCGGCACAATGGGACCAACAGGGCTCGAACCTGTGACCCCCTGCTTGTAAGGCAGGTGCTCTCCCAGCTGAGCTATGATCCCAAAATTC
>JAEZGY010000089.1 GCA_023416695.1 Bacillota bacterium
ATTCCTCCTAGTAATACTTTAAAAATCCTTCTTGTAACGAATATATGTCTAAATGAAGCTGTTCCCGTATTTTGCAGAAATTAGCGGTTCTCCAGTGTACATCATTAAGGTTGTGAACGAGGATTAGGTCATACTTATCTCTATTCTTAATCAGTTCCATTAACTGAACTTGCTCTCCATCATTCTGATGTTCACTCTCATCAAAATATTGATCCATAACAGTCCATTTTGTTTTCTTGTTTGTAAATAACCGTAGAATGTCGTTTTGAACCGGTATTATTTTTTTCATTTCATTAGGTGTTCCAAAGCGACAACAATAGGTTGCTACCCTGAGAGGTTTATCGAAGGGGGCATACTCCCAACTAAAGCTTCCATTTTCTAAGGTGTAAATCTGGATATCCTTAGCACGAAGTTCTTGCATAACACTCATACATTTCATGGTGTTTTTGGAAATATGATAAAAATCCTTTGTAACAAGTACATCAAACTGTTCAGGATTAGATAGAAAGCGGTCAAATTCTGAATGTTCACTTCTGAGAAGGCTTTTATCACAGAAAATTTCTGTAACAGTAAAGCCCTGAGAAGTCGCAAACTCTTCTAATCTTTTCAGTTGTTCTTGATAAATTCTTGGACGTTTCTCGGAGACATCCGTAAAGTGATAAATAGCTGCTTTCATGTAAATCCTCCAGGGTAACTATGCTGTTGCAAGAATTACTGGCTTTTCAAGGTCCTTTGGTGTATTAGCCAACGATATAATTTTCTGTGCTGCTTTGTCATAAAGATTTTTATCAATGACGTTTGTATGGAGTAGATCATTGAGTAGTAATAGTTCCAATGAAATGTTTGATCTTTCTTTCATAGCTGAATCTCCTTTCAAGTATTACTTGTTTTTAACAAGAATTATTTGTATCCCTAGAGTGTACAGAAATCTTTTATTAACTACTTTATTTGGTAAATGATTTAAGAGTAAAACATTTATACATATAATTGCTGTGTTTTTCATTATCCATATTGCCAAACTCCTTAGTTACTTTTTTGTAAAATGAAGTTAATCATATTTTTTTTAGGAATTCTGTATTGCTTTCCTATTTTGATTGCCTGAATGGCTCCATCTTTAATTAAGCCATAAGCTGTGTTTTTCCCTATCTGTAAGATGTCCATAACATCCTCTATTAAAAGGATATCTTTATATTCTGTTAGGATTGTTACTTCGCTCATAATATGTCTCCTTTCTACTACTTTCTTTAGTGCACTTGGTTGAAAAAAGATTGGTATTATATGTATATACATGATATACTTTTTTGTATAGTACAACACGGTATTGTCTAGAGGTATATATCGTTATGTAGTATTAACTATACTCATTTGTGTATATCGACATATACATTATAACACTTTAGCCCTAAAAGTAAAATATATTTTTAAATTGAAAATTAGGAGATTAAATAATGGGAAAAGAAGTAATTGGTGAAAAGATAAAACGGTTTAGGATGATGAAGTCTTATTCGCAGAATCAATTAGCAAAAGCTATTGGTATTAATCAACCAGGTTTAGCTGCTTATGAAAAGGGTGAAAGAATACCTAAGATTGACAAAACATCAGCTATTGCTAAAGAACTTAATGTCGATCCTGTTGAGTTAGCAGATATAAATTTAACCGAAGATGATGAAATTCGACTTTTAAATAAGCTACTAGCAAAACATTGTACTTCTATTCAGAAAGATGATAAGGGTTCTGTAATTGTTGAATTACCGGAGAATTTTATGCCATTACAGGAGAAATATGATGAATATCTTGAACACCTAGAAGATGCTAGATGGGGGAGTGAAGACTTAGATTCACCGTTATCAATACAAATGCAACAATCAGCTAAGGATGAGCTAGATTTCTGGCTAGAAACATGGCCTGAGTATGACTACCTTTATCAAGCTAAGAAACAGGGAATTAGCAATGTAGATGAACGAGGTTATTACTCAATTAAACAATCTTTAAATCAGAAATGTGCTGTAAGGTTCTTTGGATTTGAAGATAATTATCTTAGAATTGTACGTAATGAAAATAAATAGGTATTAGAATGTTTATCATATCAGTATATTAATCAAATGGTTGGATAGGAGCTAGTATCGAGACTAGAAGAGCTGCATCAGATGAGAGAAACATAAAGATAGCAGTATCTTTATATGAAACTATAAAGAGAGAATGGATGTATACCTAGAAAATCAAGATGTGAAATTTGTATGCTTAAGTAAAAATATATTTGTATAATTTAATTAGTATCATTGATGGAGGATAATTACTGTGGCAGAGTATACAACTAATATTTCCTGGACTAACAAGGAGAAAAATATCTTAAAAGACAATTACTTTATAGTTTTAAGAGTTTTCGATACTTATTGGGAAATACAGTCAAAAAATACAGGCCAACTATGGTTGATAAAAAAATCAATAATTAATTTAGGAAAAGTAAGTTTATATCACAAACATTCTAGTAATACCAACTATTATCATCTACAAACACATATAGGTTCTGTATTAGAAGCAATAAGTATTATTAAGGCTCATGATAGGTATACACTCAATTTACTATATAAGAATTGAAAATTCATTATAATATCTTTTGTATTCTTTTTATAGAAATAGATATTACTGTATTATTGATAATGTATTGTAATGGTATAGTAAAATTAAGGTATAAAACCAATAGAACTTATATGTTTTATGTGTCCGTTTATATGGACAATAAATGTAGTAGTATCTATTAGGTATGTAAAACCACGAAAGAGAGGGTATTTTTGTAATGGCTGATAACAAGAGAGACCAGGAGAGGGCTGAACTTCATAGAATTATATGGGGTATGGCTAACGATTTAAGGGGTTCCGTTGACGGATGGGATTTCAAGCAGTATGTGCTTGGAATGATATTCTATCGTTATATTTCAGAAGTTTTTGCAAAGTTTATTGATGATGGTGAGCATGAAGTTGGGGATAAGTCTTTCAGCTATGCAAAGATGTCCGATAGTGATGCAGAGGCAGCAAGAAAGGATCTTGTAAGAACAAAGGGTTATTTTATTCTTCCATCAGAGCTTTTCTGTAATGTAAAGGCAAAGGCTGATAAGGATGAGAACCTTAATGAGACATTAGAAAGAATATTTAACAATATTGAAGCTTCAGCTCAGGGAACACCTTCAGAACAGTCATTTAAGGGCTTATTTGAAGATATTGATGTAAACAGTAATAAGCTTGGTGGAACCGTTGCAAGGCGAAATGAGAAGCTTGTAAAGCTGCTTAATGGTGTAGCAGATATGAAGTTAGGTAATGGTGATTACAATGATAATTGCATTGATGCTTTTGGTGATGCTTATGAATATCTGATGGGTATGTACGCAAGTAATGCCGGAAAGAGTGGTGGTGAATACTTCACACCTCAAGAAGTATCAGAGCTTCTTACAAAGATTGCTATTTACGGAAAAACAGAAGTAAACAAGGTATATGATCCTGCGTGTGGTTCTGGATCACTTCTTCTTAAATCTGCAAAGATTTTAGGTAAGAATAGTGTTCGTCAGGGCTTCTTCGGTCAAGAAATCAACCTAACTACATATAACCTTTGTCGTATTAATATGTTCTTACACGATATTGGATATGACAAGTTTGATATTGAGAATGGGGATACATTGCTAGATCCACAACATTGGGATGATGAACCTTTCGAGGTAATCGTATCAAATCCGCCCTACAGTATTAAGTGGGAAGGTGATGATAATCCACTCCTTATTAATGATGAAAGATATTCTCCTGCAGGAGTATTGGCGCCAAAAAGTAAGGCTGATATGGCATTTATTATGCACTCATTATCATGGCTTGCAACAAACGGTGTGGCTTCTATTGTATGCTTCCCTGGTATTATGTATCGTGGTGGAGCAGAGCAGAAAATCAGAAAATATCTCATTGATAACAACTATGTAGATTGTATTATTCAGCTTCCAGACAACCTTTTCTTTGGTACAAGTATTGCAACCTGCATTATGGTATTAAAGAAGTCTAAGAGCCAAAATAAGACACTTTTCATTGATGCTTCAAAGGAATGTGTAAAGGTAACAAATAATAATAAATTATCGGATGAAAATATTGTTCATATAGTAGATGTTTACGGAAATAGGGAAGATAAAGAATACTTCTCAAGACTGGTATCAAATGATGAGATTGCAGAGAATGACTATAACCTTTCTGTATCAACCTATGTAGATCAGGAAGATACAAGAGAAGTAGTTGATATAAAAGTTCTCAATGCAGAACTAGAGCAGATTGTGGCCAGAGAGCAGGTTCTTCGTGATGAAATCGCTAAGATTATTGCAGAAATCGAGGTGTAATCATGAGCAAATTAGAAGAATTGATTGAAGAGTTATGCCCTGATGGGGTGGAATATAAGGCTATATGGGAAGTGACAATCTGGGATAAGAAATTTAATAGTGTTGATAGAGGTAAACAGCCACAGATAATAAGCTATCCATATTTACTGGCAAAAGATATGTTTGCACTTGAACAAAAAATTGGAGATGTGTTTCTACTATCAACAGGAGAGCAGACGGGATGGACTACAGTAGATAAAGCAGGTGATTTTTTATGTGAGGGAGAGGTTGTCACAATTCCTTGGGGAAAATCAAGAAAAGTTGTAGATGTAATGAAGTATTATAAAGGAAAGTTTGTAACTGCTGATAATAGATTAGCTACATCTAATGACATAACAGTTCTTAATAATAAGTATCTCTATTATTGGATGATGACACAGGGAGATGTAATTGATAGTTTTTACCGTGGATCCGGCTTAAAGCATCCAAATATGAAAGATGTCTTAGATATGTGTATTCCAATTCCCCCTCTTCCAGTTCAAGAAGAAATTGTTCGTATCTTGGATAATTTCACGGACATTACAGCGGAGCTGCAAGCGAAGCTGCAAGCGGAGCTGCAAGCCAGGGCGAAGCAGTATGAGTATTATAGGGATAGGCTGCTTACTTTTGGCGATGATGTACCAAGAGTGAAGATTGGTGATATTGCAACAGATATTTATAGAGGTGCGGGCATTAAAAGAGATGAGGTTACAGAAGAAGGTATATCATGTGTAAGATATGGTGAAATTTATACATCATATAATATAAGTTTTGACACTTGCTTATCTCATACAAATGAAAATGTTGTGGCATCTCCTAAGTATTTTGAGTATGGAGATATTATTTTTGCAATTACTGGCGAAAGTGTTGAAGAGATAGCAAAATCTATCGTTTATTTAGGAAATGAAAAGTGTATGGCTGGTGGAGATACTGTTGTCTTAAAACATAACCAAGAACCACGCTATATGTCTTATGTTCTTTCAACTACAGATGCTCAGATGCAAAAAAGCAAAGGTAAAGTTAAAAGTAAAGTAGTACATTCGAGTGTTCCTTCGATAAAAGAAATTGAGATAGCTTTGCCATCTTTTGAAACACAAAAGAAAATTGCTGATATTTTAGATAACTTTAGAATTCTTGTGAATGATATTGTAACAGGTCTCCCAGCAGAAATTGAAGCTCGTCAGAAGCAATATGAATACTATCGAAACAAGTTGTTAACGTATAAAGGGTTATAAAAGTGAGGGGTTATATGAAAAAGTCTGTAAGCTCTATGCAGGGTACACCTGCATACCTAGAAACACATTATGAAGCGATGGCATATTATCATCAGGATAAAAAAATATGTCATTACTGTTATGAAAAAATCTGTGGGAATGTAAATTCCACGAATTATAAAAAACAATGTATTGGTTATACAAAATGTTCAGACTTCATAAGCGACGAATCTTATGAGCAAAAAATGTTAAAAGAACTTAGAAAAAAAGGTGTATATAAAAATAGTACTAATAATATAAAAAAGCCAAAAAAGAAACCGAAATCTGAAAAATGTAAAAAAATTAATACATATAAGTCAAGAAATGAGACAAAATCTAACTTGCAAAAATATGCACTTGGAGATGATCCCCGAATTAAAGAAGTGTTTACATCCTTGAAAAAGAATTTGCCATAGGTGGTGATAAGTAATGAGTACATTAAATATTGTAGCTACCAGCAATGAAAGTACGGTAGTTACTGAATACATACCACAAGAGAAAAAATCAAGTAATTATCAAAGTGAGGCTGCGTTGGAAGCAGACTTTATAAAGATGCTTATAGAACTGGGCTATGAAAGACTTACAATTCATTCTGAAGCGGAACTGATTGCTAATCTTAGAAAACAGTTAGAGCTTCTTAATGACTATAAGTTTACAGATTCTGAATGGAAAAGCTTCTTTAATACATATATAGCAAATGCTAATGAAGGTATTGTAGAAAAGACTAAGACTATTCAAGAAGATTCTGTAAAGGTACTTACAAGGGAGGATGGAACCTCTAAAAACATTACTCTGATAGATAAAAGAAGCATCCATAACAATCGTCTGCAGGTTCTTAATCAATATACAATTAGTCAAGATGAAGGAGCCAATCACGATAACAGATATGATGTTACTATCCTTGTAAATGGATTTCCTCTAGTTCATGTGGAACTAAAGAGAAGAGGTGTAGCAATCCGAGAAGCCTTCAATCAGATTAACCGTTACCAAAGGGATAGCTTTTGGAGTGGATGCGGTTTATATGAGTATGTGCAGATATTTATTATTTCCAATGGAACACACACTAAATATTATTCCAATACCACAAGAAATGCTCACTTAAAAGAAGCTAACGGAGATGGAAAGAAAAATGGTAAAAAGACTTCCAACAGCTTTGAGTTTACTTCATTTTGGGCAGATGGAAATAACAAGGTTATTCCTGATTTGGTTGATTTCACAAAGACATTTTTATCAAAGCATACTATCCTAAATATCCTTACAAAGTATTGCGTGTTTACCTCAGAGCAGATACTTCTTGTTATGAGACCGTATCAGATAGCTGCTACTGAACGCATACTAAACAGAATAGAGATATCAAGCAATTATAAGAAGTATGGCACTCTGGATGGCGGTGGTTATATATGGCACACAACCGGTTCGGGAAAGACACTTACATCATTTAAGACAGCCCAGCTTGCATCAAAGCTTGACATAATCGACAAGGTTTTATTCGTTGTAGATAGAAAAGACCTTGATTATCAGACAATGAAAGAATATGATCGCTTCGAGAAGGGAGCTGCTAACAGTAATACATCAACAGCTAAACTAAAGAAGCAGCTTGAAGATAATAACGCAAGAATTATCATTACAACCATTCAGAAGCTTTCAAAGTTTATAGATAAAAACAAAGAGCATAAAGTATATAACAAGCATATTGTTATTATCTTTGATGAGTGCCATCGTTCCCAGTTCGGTGATATGCACATAAGCATCACAGACAGATTTAAGAAGTATCATATATTTGGCTTTACCGGTACACCAATCTTTGCAGTAAATGCAAGTAGCTCCGGCAAACATCCAGACCTTAAAACAACACCTCAGGCATTTGGTGAGAAACTTCATACATACACAATCGTGGATGCAATTAATGACGATAATGTGCTTCCATTCCGTATTGATTACATTAAAACTATTAAGGAAGATGCTTCTGCTCAGGACAAGGATGTTACAGCCATTGACAGAGAAAAGGCTCTCCAGGATCCACGAAGAATATCTGAAATCGTTGCATATATCATGCAGCATTTTAATCAGAAAACAAAGAGAAACCGTGAAGCTTTTGGCTTTTCTGTACTTACCAATGTAGAGGAAATTGCAACTGTCAAGAATAGAGGTTCGGTAGAAGAAAAGAAACAGTCCGTTCACATGAATGGTTTTAATTCCATTTTTGCGGTAGCTTCTATCGACTTTGCAAAGTTATACTATGCAGAGTTCAAAAAGCAACAGAAAGACCTTCCAGAAGCTCAGAGATTAAAGATAGCAACCATATACAGTTATGGTGTAAATGAAGAGGTTACAGACGATTTTGTAGAGGATGAAAACAACGAAGATACAGAAGGACTGGATGCAAGCAGCCGAGACTTTCTTGATATGGCAATCAATGATTATAACCTGATGTTCCATACAAATTATAGTACGGATGCAGACCACTTCCAGAATTATTATAAGGACCTTTCTCTTCGCATGAAGAACAGAGAAGTGGACCTTCTTATCGTTGTAAATATGTTCCTTACCGGTTTTGATGCCACTACTCTTAATACATTGTGGGTAGACAAGAACCTTAAATATCACGGTCTTATCCAGGCATTTTCAAGAACAAACCGTATCTTAAATTCAGTAAAGACCTTCGGTAACATTGTATGCTTCCGTAATCTTGAAAAGGAAACGAACCAAGCGATTGCCTTATTCGGTGATAGGGATGCTGAAAGTGTTATCCTCTTAAAAGACTTTAACTCATACTATTATGGATATGATGAAGATGAAAAGCATTATGAAGGCTACAAGGAGCTTATAGACAAGCTTTTAAGACAGTTTCCTACTGGAGAACAGATTATCAGTGAAGATTTACAGAAAGAGTTTATCAAGCTCTTTGGTAAGGTTCTCCGTGCAAGAAATATCCTTTCTACCTTCGATGATTTTGATGGTATGGCTATTCTAGACGATAGAACTATGCAAGACTACCAGAGTGAATATATTGACCTTTATGATAAGTTTAGACCTAAGGACAAGGGTGATAAGGAAGTAATCAATGATGATGTAGTCTTTGAAATCGAACTGATGAAGCAGGTTGAAATCAATATTGATTATATCTTACAGCTTGTAAAACAGTATCAGCAGAACTACGATAAAGAAATCGTAATTTCCATTGATAAAGCTGTTAATTCAAGTATTGACCTTAGAAGTAAATTGCAACTTATTCATTTATTCCTTGAAAATATCAATCCAGACACGGATGTAGATAAAGAATGGAAAGAGTTTGTGGATGCTCAGAGACGAGCAAATCTCAATGAAATCATTGAAGAAGAAAAGCTTAAACCAGTAGATACATACCACTTCATGTCAAACGCATTTCGTGACGGTGTATTAAAGACAACTGGAACAGACATTGATGATATTCTTCCACCAGTATCTCGTTTTGGTGCAGGAAACAGAGATGAAAAGAAAAACAGAGTTATCGACAGACTCCAAGTATATTTTGAAATGTTCATAGACATTTTCTTCGGTGATGATACATTAGACAAGAATTTGAGGTGATATGTATTGCCAAAGAAAAAAACAATAAAAAATAAAATTATTCAAAAACCAATACCTTTCTTTATAACTGATAACTGTACAGTAAAACTAAATGATCCCAACTCATCAACAACAAAAGAAATTAGAATTAGTACAGTAAATGGATATGACCGATACATTTACTTAATCGGTAAAAAAAGAGGCGATAAAGTAAATGTTGATAACAGTACTTGGATAATTGGATATGTCACACCAGACAAAAAGAAAAAATATTATCACAGAAGAAAATCACTTATGTCACATCCATTAAATAATTCAACGCATTTCTTTAAGTAACACTATAGGCACCTTGCTATCATAGCTTGGTGCCTTATTCATGTTAGGCGGTTACTTCTTTATCACTACACGTCATCTCTCGGTTGGATCGTAAACGTGATAAACACATATCAAAGAGGAACTATACAGAAATAGAGATGTTTTGGAAAGGGGCAGGACAACGAAGATAGAATCTAGCTGCCATAACACCAGAGGTATAAAGTATGAGATAGAAATTTTGTACACTTATGTTATGTAGAGGATGGGGAATATGCTTAGAAATGGCCAATTAAATGGGGACTTTTATGCTTATATAGATAAATACATAGGATTGCCTTCCAACGAGACGGTCTTTAAAGTAATACCAAAGAATTTGGACATTCATAGCTATAGAGCAGAGTTTAGCTGTACCTGGTATGAGAAGTTGGCAAGAAAGGAAAAGTATTATTGTAGAGGAGATAAGAAGGGTGTTGTATTCGATAGGAGAGCAATGTTGCAGGTTTCGAAGATGCTGAGACACGAGAGGATATATGTCATAGCGACTCACTATTTGTGGAAGAGAGTGTACATATGATGTTTAAGATAAGAACAGATGTTTGATGTTTGAAGTGTAAAAACTACACTTTAGTGGAGCATACGTTTAGTGTTTGATAAATAGGAGTTGCACATATTAAGTATTTGTTCTACTATAATTTTATAGGGAAAATATGATAATAAGGGGGATTCAAGATGAAAGAAAGTATAGAAATAAAGGAGCGCAATTATCAATTTGATAATTATTTTGAAAAAGATGTAATAAGTGAGGATACGCGAAGAAAAGTTACAAATACTGATATATTGGCAATTCCTGGTTTATATAAAGATGGAGAATACTATTTTGCTCAGGAGACAATAGAGTTCATTAAATTTTGTAGAAAGCAGAATACGGAAAACAGTTTTGATGTACTAGCTGATGGAGATATTAAAGTTCGATCTCTTCATTCATTTGATATTTGGTTACCTATAATTTATATCGCAAGTTCAATTTTTATGCCAGTTACATTAAATTTAGTAAGCAGCTATATATGGGAAAAGATAAAAGGGCGTGAGCATGAAGAACCTCATGTAAATGTAACGATATTAGTGAAAGACGGAGATAAACAGAAAGAATTTCACTATGATGGCGATGCAGAATCATTTATTGAGGGGTTTGAAAAAATTGATATTAATAAAATCTTTGAATAGGAGGTTCTTATGCTAAAATATTTTTTTTCGCATTATGATATAAAAGAGATATGTGGGATTAACGAGAGCCTAAACGAAGTAAAGAAATGCTTATCAAATGGTGAATATACTAATATTTATAGTGAATATGATAAGTGCCAGCCCTTATTTGAAAATATTGTAGAAATTGCAAGAGAGCGAAACGATGAATATCTTGCTAATTCACAGTATGTAGCAAGAGAATATTATTTGTTATTCTATAATATAGGCTCATACTTTTGTTTGCTACAAGAAAAAGAGTATAAGAAATCTTGGGATAAACTACAAGATTGTTTTGATATATGTAAGAATATAGGTAAGTATACCGATATAAAAAATCGATTAGAAATACCTCAAATACTGGATTTGCTTATGTGTTATGAGTCACTATACCCGTATAATGTTTTTGCTAGTAGTGAATATATAATTACCAAATCACATTGTAGTATTTGTGGAGAATCTATGCAAAGTTTAGCTTGTTCGCATATTAAAGGGCAATTGTATTGGGGGCAAGTAGCTATTGAGATTATAGATGAGATAAAGGAATTTCAAGCAGTATGTTTAGTATCGCATCCTGAAGATAAACGTTGTACAATGGAATTAGTAGATGACAACCGTACGGAAATAGAGAAATTCTGTAAACTTAATGAATTTTTAAGTTTAAATATACCACGTTTGCAAATATTCTCTGTTGAAACACGAATAGAGTCTCGGAAAAAAGACAACATAATAATAGTGGAAAGAAATGAGCCTTGTCCTTGCGGAAGTGGATTAAAATTTAAGAAGTGTTGCGGAAAAGATTTATATTATAAACATGAACGTAATATTGTGACACCATTAAATATGATTGAATTAAATTATGACTAGTATCCTAAGCATATTCTTTTTATATGATATGAGTACTATATTGAGTACATAAATAGTAGATGTGTTGGAACTCTCCTTTCTAAGCGGATTCAGAGAGGCGAGTTCTTTTCGAATCCCGTCTCGCGCATAAATGATTTTAGGCTTCAAGTTCTTACTTTATAAGGACTTGAAGCTTTTTTCTTTGTTCTAATAGTAGTTGCAGTAATTTTGAGGCTCTAGGGGTTAGTGGTATCTCTCTAACTCCGGCAGAAGTCTTTGTTGTATCGGATAGCTTGTATTTAACCTTACCGATACGATTGTCATTATTATCATGGACATAATACTTTACTTTTGTCTTTGTGATGGAAAGTACCTGCGTAGTAAAATCAATGTCCTTCCACGTTATTACTGCAAGTTCACCAACTCTTGTTCAAAGAGATTCTGCAGTCAGTTGGCATAAACCAGAGGGGTACTTATCGTGGAAGATATGCTCTACTAAAAGGTCATGTCTAATAATTTGCCTTATTTTTTATTCAATAGCAAATTCCTCTTTGTCAGTAGAGATTAAACGAGTCTTGCTTAGCTTTCTCTTTACCTTTTCCCAATCTAGTAATACAGATGGTTCATCCATAAAATATAAGCAAACATTAAAGTTGCTATAAAAAATTCTGCGTTGTGTATAAAAAAATAGAAGTGGTAATAATCCAGGAAATTAGATGTGTAGGTGTGTATTGAAGTAGAAGATAAAACATAAACATAAGATAATTGGTAATAATAATAAAAAGATGTTAAAATATGGACTTTTGTTATGCAAAAGAATATAATAATTAAAGAATAAGGGATAAAATATGATGAATTAAATATTATTCTTTTATTATGTATATTAATTGGAAATTTGATTCATTATCACGTTGGATACTAAACATAAATAGTATGATTGAATAGTAAATGAGAGGAAGTACACATGATGAATATATTAGTAATAGGAAATGGTTTTGATATTGCACATGATTTACCAACTACATATACGGATTTTTTAGAATTTGCAAATAGAATAGTAATAACAAAAACATGGATAGGTGGTATAGATAAATTAAAAGCTAAGCGTATGAATGATTTCAAAGCAAAACCGTATGTAATAAAATACATAGAAGATGCTTTTAAAAGCAGGGAATATAAAAGTGATGAAAATACAACTAACAAAAACCCTCTAGTTCAAGAAATGTATGATCTTTTAGAAGATAATGTTTGGTATGATTATTTACAGAATATTTATACCAATGCATATATGAGAGGTAATAATTGGATTGATTTTGAAAGTGAAATCAGTTACGTAATTGAAGTGATTGATAGACGTCAAGAGAATCTGTATACAAAACTTGATATCTCCACTGCATATAATGATTCTAAAGTTGATTTATTCTTAAAGCTTTTGAACTTTGATAAATATAAAATCCAGAAGAGAACTACGAATATTGGACTTACTTTTCGTGATTTGCTTGATAAATCATATGAGGACTTAAGAAGATTGATTAGGTGTCTTGAGATATATTTGAGCGAATGTGTAGAAAAGGCGGATGTAAAAATAAAATCTCCTGATATTGTAGACCGTACTATTGATGCTATTATCGACTTTAATTATACACATACTTTCAATAAGGTATATCCTGAAAAAAACGTTACAAAAATTCATTACATACACGGAGAAACGGGATTAACCCAAAATAATATGGTTTTAGGAATTGATGAATACAGGACTGATGAAGAAAAAGATTCTAATACTAATTACAATATATATAAGAAGTTTACACAAAGAATAATTAATGATACAGGATTCATGTATCGAGATTGGATTGCGAAAATTGATAAAGAGTATAAACAGGTTAAAAGTAATTCATCTGAAATGCCATTGTGGGCTAGTAAACTATATGTTTTTGGACATTCGCTTGATGTTACAGATAAAGATGTTTTGGGAGAAATTATTACGGAAGATGGAGTATATACGATAATTTTTTATCATGATAAGCAACAGCAAGCTCAACAGATTGCTAATTTAGTAAAGATGATAGGGCAAAATAAATTTATTGAAATGATCAATGAAGTTCCACAGAGAATTAGGTTCAAACCACAAGAAAAGATGATAGATATCTAATAATTCAGATATCATATATAGATGAATTTTGGAGTCCTATTATTTTATATAATTTTAAAAAGTATAAATTGAATTAATTAAACCTAAATTTGACAAATTAGGACATCTGAACACTATTAGTTGATGCATAGAGAACAGAATAGTTATAAAAAGGAGGAAGAAAATTGAAAAGAGATATGGATCTGGTAAGGCTCATTTTACTTAAAATTGAAGAAAAGTCTCAAACTACAGTCATATATAATTTAAAGATTGAGGCCTACGATACAGAAACGATTGCTTATCATTGTAAGATTCTAAATGAAGCAGGACTTATTTCGGATTACAAAGCTGAGTATTCTAATGACGAAATTTATATGTTTGGTGTTGGAACCCTCACATGGGACGGTAACGATTTTTTAGATAAAATACGTGATAATTCAAATTGGAATAAAGTTAAACAGACAATTTTGAAAAAAGGACTTCCTCTTGCAATAGATACTATAAAGATTGTTTCAACAGCGTTTATTACTGCAGCTGCAGAAGGTATTGCTAATTCTATTATGAAAAATGGTGGAAGTATAATATAGTACATATTTATAATTCATATGTTGTTGTCATCTCTGTTGCCAAAAAATCAAATACAGTCCCTAAACCTCTTTTCTATCTAGGTTTGCGGGTTTCACGAGACGGCTTTGAATGCCGTCTTACACATGAAAACAGAAAAAATCCCTTGAAGAGACTTTTTGTACAGTTATTGAGAGGAGCCGCAATACTTACGGTAATGTAATGAAAAATCAGCTACCTGCCAATGATATGTATTTATAGACCGTACTTCTTGAACAATGCATTAAATCTGCAAGTCCTGTAATCGTAATTTGGTTTGTTTTATAGAGAGGATAATACTCCCAAAACTTCTTTGGAAGAGTAGTAGATGTTGTTGTAGGTCTGCCAATCTTTTTCCCTTTTTCTTTAGCATTCTTCATTCCAGATTTCACTCTTTGAGATATTATATCTCTTTCCATTTCAGAGA
This sequence comes from Bacillota bacterium, assembly GCA_023416695.1. Taxonomy (GTDB): domain Bacteria; phylum Bacillota; class Clostridia; order Lachnospirales; family Lachnospiraceae; genus KM106-2. The sequence goes on from JAEZGY010000089.1 coordinate 14,751, forward strand.
ATACTCCCCACATCATTAGCATACCTTTAGTCATTGGATCAATTTCCTCATTTCTGCAATCGACTATGAAGGAACCTATGACAAGACGAATATGTTTTTCTTGAACAGTTTGAAGAATATCGCAAAGCTGCTTTGTTGACCTTGTAAGACGAGACACTTCTGTTGTTACTATGGTGTCTCCCTCTTTTATAATATCGAGTAGCTTTGTAAACTCTACTCTATTTAACTTTGTACCTGATTCATACTCCCAATAGATGTATTTATCTTCTGGTACTCCTAGAGAAAATAATTCTCTTTTCTGTCTATTAATATCTTGTCTATCTTCGTTGGTGGAGCAACGAGCATAACCATAAATCAAATGTACATCATCCTTTCAATATAATCTACAAGATCATTTCTAATTCGTTCGTTTCTTTTAATCAGCTTCCAGTAAATGAGATGCTTCCTGATCTGCTTCTTGCAAGGCAAGAACAAGAGGATATAATTCAATGGCAGAACCAATACTATTAATCTGAGATGGTGAACAATCATAAGCACCCATGTGCCATCTGATAGCATATCTTTCGCAAGGAAGAAGAGTTAAAAACTGTTCTATCATCATTACAGATTTTTCTCCATGTCCATAAGGAAATTTATCTTCAATTTTATATGTAGGGACGGTCTCCCAAATGAAATCACCATTATTATCATGTTTTCTCTGCCAGCCTTCTGCAGCTGCAACCTTGTCAGGATCGTAGGTCTTTTGGTTCTTAAAATCCTTTACATAAAAATAAGTTTTACAAAGGTCATGCAATAATGCAGATATGGCAAGTGTCTCATCTGTATAGTTTTTATCTGCAAAAACCTTTTTCCAAATAGGACTTTCTTTTTTTGCCATCAAACAATCATAAACATTTAAACTATGATCCAACAATCCACCTTCATAACTTCCATGAAAACGAGTGCTTGCTGGTGCTGTATAAAAATCTGATTTCCTAACAGCTTCAAGAAGTTTACCTATACCCTCTCTAGTAACACCACTGAGTATTGCTTCAAATCTTTCAATCTGTGTATTATTCATAAGTATCTCTCCTTTATTATGTTCAAGAAAAGGTCACTATGTTTTCTTATACAAATTATAGTCTAATTATGACCGATTTGTACACTAAAAAAGTGTATGAGAAAACAGATGATTTCTCATACACTCATTATATATGCCCTTGCCACTCTGGACGAATACGGAAACGGAAAGAAACCCTCAATTATTCTATATCTTTTTCAGTTACAACTTTTTGTAAAATTCTTATATCCTTATGCAACACTTTTTCAATATAAAACTTCAATCTTTTACCTGCATATGAAACCTCTGAATTTTTTATTTGCCAACTATTATTAGAACTATTATTATAAAAAGTCACCACTGTTTTCAAAGCGGCTTTTGGAACTGTAGACTTATATATTTTCCCAGTTTTTGTTTTATCAAGATAATACCTTGCTACTTGAAAACATAAATTAGTAATTTGTCCATAACTCAAAACTCGATATAATTTCTTAAATTCATCCTCCGCATTAACAAGAACTTCAAAGCCTAAACCTCTTTCATGCATCATATCCGCAAACCTATCTAACACATCCTCATGCATAATCTCATAAAAAACCTCAAGTTTTTCTTCTACTGTAGCATCTACATTTTCAAAATATATTCCCTCATTAATGTTATTTATATCATCTTCAGAAAAATTAACATTAACATTATAGGTGACTTTATCAGGATAATAGCGCGAAGGAAATTTTTCGTCGTCCTTAAAGGAATTGAACGAACTAGTAGGAGATATTGAGATTAATTCTTTCTTCATAAATTCTTTTACAAGCAAAGAATAATCATTATACTTGTGTCCTAAAATAAATCTTTTAACTTTGCCACCAGTATTAAATATAATTTCCAATAGATTTAATTGTTCTCGCAGATTCAACATAGAAAAATCAACTTTTAAATGTTCTTTTCCATAAACGGACACAATTAAAGCTCTTTTTTCTTCTTCGATTTGCATTTTTAACTTTTTACAATTTTCACAAGAGCATACTTTTCTTATCCAAGACACATTATCTACTGGATAGCTAATGTGCGAACAAACTGGACAATATGGATCATCTAGGGATGTTCGGTTTTTTATCCTCGCAACCATTGGAGAATTACAAAATGGACAATTATCTTTCACCTTTTGCTCCGGCAAATACTTCACCAACTCATTTGTTTTTATGCATAAATTATATTTATCAATAATCTGTGCAAGAGTAATTACAGACGAAGAACTCATATAATCATTAAGCAATTTCTTCATCTGATCATCACTCAAATTTAATTCTTTTTTATTTTCCATATCCTTTATATTCTCTTTCATTTCAAGTTATTAAAACCACAGAAATGGAAAGAAAAATCAATTAGTTATTCTCTACTTCGATAGTCTCGCCATATCCGCAGCACATGATCTCATCATAAACATTATGGAGATAAATACGCCTATTATAGCAACGACCATCATAATGTTGCAATAGAAATTTCTTCTATCATCAGAGGCCATCCCTTGAAACTTATCAATGCTGGAGTAAATAAGTGGAATGATAATGTATCTGATTATTGGAACAGCAATTTGAATTATTAGCCATAACAACAATAGGTTTATTTGCGGTGTGAAAGACAGTTCGGAAGAAGCTGCTATAAAAAGAATTGCAGATCCTACCATTATCCATCTGTTTTCTTTATCAAAAGCTTTTGACGAAAGGTAGATGAAGTTACCACCAAATATAATCACAAGAGGAAGTCCATAAAACAGTAATGCAGATAAAAGCCCAACAATAATGAATACAATCCAAAATACAATATCAGATGCAATCGAATTTGTAATAAGAGCAGCCAAGTATGTTCCTGATCCGTTGCTCCAAGAAGAAACATACCCCCATCCATCTACTATATATTCTTTTATCAATTCACAAACAACCAACACTTCATGTCGGAAATAACTGGACGATAATGCTTGTATAATTAGCCAAACTATACAAAAGACAAATGCAAGAATATGCCAGGATTCCTTGGCTGCATATTTAGAAGCATAATACTTACGCCATTTTTTCTTGGAAATTTCATTATCATTTTCTAATTCATCTACCTTATGAAGTATCATCTGTTCAGCCTTTTTATTGATTTCATCAATCTCATTATCTCTTAATTGCTTCTGCTGTCTGCAATATTCTTCCGCTTTTGCTCTTTCCTCAGCAGCTAAAATATTATCTCTGGAACATCTATTTGCCACTTCATCCGCTCTGTCATTAGCAGCTTTAATTTTCTTGGAGCAATCATCTCTTAATGACTGCTCCCTAACTTTTGCAGTTTCCCTTACCTTAGCGAGAAGGTCCTGAGTGGTGGTAAGATCTTCTTTGAGCTTTTCTTGCTCGCTCCTCAGCAGCAAGCCGTTGTTCTTCCTCAAGGCGTCGTTGTTCTGCGTCAGAGATTGATTGATTTTCTGTGTCTGCAACAACTCTGTTCTGAGTACTGTTAAGGCTGATGTCAGCTCGGACTTCTCGGATAAGAGATGCTGTATCTTCATCTGGTCTTGAGATCGACCATTCATCAAAAGATTGTCTCTCTCCTCCGTAACTAACCTCAGAGCTTCCGATTGTTTCATGATAACTTCTTGTTCCACTGATGCATGCTTCAAGTTCTGAGTAGTATTTATCGAGCTGTTCTGCTCGTTCTCGTTCTGCTTTAAGATTTGTGTGTCTGAGTTCATTCTGTCTATCAAATTCATATAACAATGCCTCCTTGCTAATGTCCAAAGAGAATGTTTTAGAAAGATTACTATCACGAACCTTTTCACCATTATCATTTTCAAAGGTGATATGTTTCTTAGTATCAGACCATGTTGTATGCCAACCTCTTTCTTCAATTCTCTCTATAAAATCTTCTTTACTGCAACAATCTTTTATAGACTCGATAACTGCAATAGCACAATCAGCCACGAAGCTTTTTTTTTCGTTATGTTGGAACAAGTTGTATTTATCCTTATTCCAAGCTGTAACCTGACCTTGTTCTATTTCTGTACCGTCAAAATGTTTACCTTTGACATTTACAGAAAGACCACGTTCCTGACAAAGGCTATTAGTAAATTCTTTCTGGTGGTCTAGATCACGCTTTGTTTGATGAAGCTTCAAACCATCTAAGTAGGAAACAGAATTTGTTACGATATGGATATGAAGGTGATCCTTATCTTGATGAACACCTATTAAGTTCTGATGATCAGGGAAGAATTTATCTACAAATTCTTTTCCTATCTCAAGGCATTGTTCAGGTGTTATCTGTTCATCCTTATGGAAGCTAATAATGTTATGGGCATACATTCTGCCTGTATCTTTGTTCCATAACTTCTTTTCAGCAAGGAAGGCATTATAGACTCCATCCCAGTTAATAGTCTCTGGAGAATATGGTCCTGTAATAGCAACATATCCCTCTTTAACTTTTTCATTTCTGAGTATGTATTCAATAACATTTCTCATTGCTCCGTGCGATTTTGTTGATTTATTGACAACCTTATTAACTGCCATAATTCTTCACAATCCTTTCGGAAATTATTGATTTCGGTTGATGTGTTTATCAGTTCTTGAATGGTAGGAAGATAATCTTGACTGTTTGCTATATGAGCCATCTGATTAACGTTGGTTGCAAGTCCTCGAAGCTGGCGAACCAGATCGGAAAATGTTTTGCTAATCTCTTTTTGGACTGCTATCTCGTCAGATGGTGTGATAGTTGCTCCCTTAACAGCACTTATGATGTAAGCTTGTTGGGTGAGACCTGATTCTTCGACACGATTCTGAAGGAATGCATACTCATTAGCATTCATTCTTATCGTGACGGCTTTGCTTCGTTTTCGCTTTGCTTTTGTATTACTCATTTCAAAACACTTCCTTTCTAATGGATATGGAGTGATGCATACTGTGTAAAATCAGTCGTAACAACTTGTTGCATTGAATGTTCCATATAAGATGCAGACTATGTTGTGGATTATGATGAACAGACTAGGTTGCAAGGGTGGAACCTTTGCCGAGGGCTGCAAGGGGCGAGTAGCCCTTTAGCAAAATTGTGGAGGATATGGAGAAAGTTCCGGTGGAAGTTTCGGAATATCTGTAACTATTTTGTGTGCCCAGGTGTGCAGAGGTTGGAAACCTTGCTGGGGGATCCAAGGGGGCAAAGCCCAGCTGGCAAGTTTAATGGAAGCAAAAGCCAAAAGGCTTTTTGCTGAAGTGGTGTGTTGTGGCTTGCCACAATGCGAAACTTGCCTATCATTTCAACACCACTTAGAAGCTTAGGCGGTGGTGTTGAGATGATAGTGGTCTTGCAATAGTATTGATTGTAATGAAGTACGATAATTAGTTTTCCTTCGGGAAAACTGACTATTGTACTGAATGGAATGAGATACTATTGCCTAGTTTTGAAAGAAGGATACGGAGATTGGAAGGAAAATGGAAGGTCGCTTTGTGGCCTTTCGATTTTCTTGTAATGGTAGTATCCTGACTGAAAAACTAGGAAGTGCAGATAGAGATGACAAGTTGATTTGCAAGGACTCTTTTATGTCCGGATATTTTAGTTTATTCGCCATATATTCTGTCCGCACTAACATATTTATAAGGACACTGATAATTTACAAAAATTTATTTGTAGTGATATGAGTATGTTCGCAACAGTTATGTTGTAGAGCTAGTGCATTCACACATATTAGAGAAGTCTTTTTTCTGCAACAGGTCGATAGGTTACACTGAATTGCCCCACTCTCTTATCTGCAAGTTTGTTATCAAGTGCCTGAGATAGTATCGCATCAATTACTTTTGACCTTTCCACATTAGAAAGCTTGTCACCAAGAAGCTGGTCAATCTTATCAACCGTATCTTTTGCAAATGTTAGCTTCTTCACTTCGGTTTCTTTTCTCTTGCCATGTTCGATATAAATAATGGAATCAGAAGCTACCTTATGAGGCTCTGGAGCTTTACCCTCTCTGGTATCAATCACACCTTTTAAAAAACCAAGCTCTTTGCAAATATTAGAGAAGTGAGTGTAAGAGAACTGGAACATCTTACTATCGTCATATCCTTTACTATCCATCCAATGAATATTTGCTAGTCGAAGTTGTTCTTCTCTTGGCAAAGCCCTAAATTCTTCTTCTGAATACTTATTTAAGCTTCTATCAACCTTTGCAGCTCTTTTCTTTCCTTCGTCTACAACATTATCAATTTCTTCGATTATATCGGTGTCCGTATGATTTAATGTTTCGGACATATAAATGTGCTGAAAATCCATATTATTGACCTACCTTTCTATTCCTATATATTGAATATGACATTTTTTATAAAAACAAAAAAATACTACTATAAAAGCCCCACAATTTTATATGATACTTTTCAATGATTGCCTCAATATGTTTTGTAATATTTTAATTGAAACAGAGATAAAAGAAGCTATGGAAGGTTTATAAAAGGATAGGGTCCTGGCATACGCAAAAAAGCTTTTGAAATTACAGAAGATGGATGGAGAATAAAAGAATATTACGGAAAAGAAGAAGGGTGGAAATTTATCTCCTGGACTTCAGATCTTCATTCCAATCTTTGAATTTAGGAATGATACATTCAAGTTCTGCGTTCCTCTTTCTACACTCTGAACCGGAATTATCATTGTCAACTGCAAGAATAACTCTGCTATGCCTTTTTAATCTATCTATGGCCGGTTGTTTTGCAGTTCCACCAATAGAAACATAGACAGCATTTTCTTTAATTCCATCAAGCTGATGTAACTCATAAAGACTTATGGCATCAATGGATGATTCACACATATAAACCTTATCTGACTTGCTATTTCCTATCTGGAACCACCAGAAGCCATCTTCTCTAGAGTTTGCAATCATACCTCTATAAGCATCCTTCTTGTATCTTTTGCAATCATCCATGCAAGTACACCATTCATGCTCCCCTTTCTGGAAGTTCTGGCATTCGTTCCGGTGTACGCATCTTGCATCTGCATAAGTATTTGTTCCTCTGCGTTCTCCCCAATTTCTTTCCTTATTAGCGAATATAATATTGTTGTGAGTGTCCTGATAAAGTATTTTAAGGTCAATTAGCATTTTAATAGTATCTGCTGAAATACCTCTGCTCATAAGAAAAGCATATAACTGTTTGTATGTTGCCTGAATAGGATCTGGAAACTGAGGTGGCATTTTTTCGGGTAGTGATTTATGTCTTTTTGATGAAGTATTGTAAGAGGGACCATTCTCTCCACAAAGAGCAAATACTGCATCATCAAGCTGATAACCTAAATGGTTTGTAAGAAAGTCCAAACTATTGCCCTTTTCATTCGTAGCAAAGTCTATGTAACCGCAGTACCCTTGCTTAATAGAAATGCTACGATTATCTTTTGGATGAATACTTGTACCGTCTCTTCTGAAATCTCCGAAATGGTATCTTAAAATAAAGTCATATAAGTTTGCTTTTCGAGCTTGCCGAATTTGTTCTTTACTAAAATGTTGCATCAATAATCACCACTTTAAAAGATACGGAAATGGAAAGAAAAATCAATTAAATGGAAGCTCATATCCCTCTGGAACCTGTACAAAACCATCTTTATCTGGAATAACGTCTGTATTAAGAAGCTTATTATCCATCGTGGACGTATCCGGTAGGAAATAGTCAAACTGCGGATAGTAAATGAACATGCAACTGTAACTGCTCATTCCAAAACGGTTCTTTATAGCACAAAGCTCTATACGCCTTGGAATAGCAGCCTTTGCATCCTTTACCTTCTGACGCTTCTCGTTAATTTTTGACTGGCTATTAAAGATATCATCATGTAGTACTTCTAACTGTAAGCCCCAAACTACGTCAGCGGTATATTCGATACCGCCAGATTCCTTAAAACTTTCAAAGTCGATTTGCGTCAAATAGTTCTGTCTGTTCAGAGAAGAGTTAACAATTAATACAATCTTATTATTTTCTTGGAGTTGCTTTAATCTCCGAACGTGCATATCAACAGTGTCCTTAGTAGATATCGTGGCATTATTACTCGCAATAGCCTGAAGATAGTCTATTACGACAACAGGTTTAATCTTTCTCTGCTTAATAAAGTTATTTACATACTGTTCAATGTCACTAATAGTAGCTCTGAAGCTGCATTCAACAATTGTAATATTGCTTGCAAATTTATCATATATAGCTACTGCATCAGCTACTCTTTCATCACTTCCGTTTTTACGAATTTGGAGAGAGGTCAAAGCTGTATCGGTATTCATCTTAGCCATAATTCTCGATAGACTTTTGGTGGCAAGCTCAAGTGTACTCTGTTCCAAACTAAAATAGATAACATGTTCTCCGGATTCTGCTAATTGATCGCTCATCTGATGAACAAATGTAGTTTTTCCTAGCGAACTGATTGCACCTAATACATATAGACCAGGATAAAGGTTCGTAAGTGCGTCCAAGTTTGCATATCCGGTTTTTGTCTTACTTCCTTCAATAAACTCTGCCATATCAGTAGGCATCATGTCATGAAGATATGTTTTCATGTTTGAAGCTTTAAAGGGTAAAGGTAGTGGCGTCTGCTTAGTGGAAGCTGCTTGTGTACTTACGGTATATATAATCGGTAGCTCTGTGGAATTCTGTTGTTTGGTCATAATGGATACCTCCTGTTATAGTGAGAAAATAAAGAGTTTTTCTTTCCATTCCCGTAATTATTTATGTTATTGTTAGCATAGGGCGGAACATAGTGGACGCCCTATGCCGTTTATTATAGTATTAAAATACTAAAGTATTAGTGCAAACGGAGACAAAGAAAAATGTCTCTCAACCCCTTGTAAAATCAAGGATTTTGACAATGCTAGAACTTTAAATTTTCTCCACCTCGTGGCAAATTTTCTCCACCTCGTGGCAAATTTTCTCCGCCTGGTGGCAAATTTTCTCCGCCTGGTGGCGAATTTTCTCCGCCTGGTGGCGAATTTTATCATACTTAGTAGCAAATTATTTGCTATCCAACTGCTCATTGTTTTTCCGAACTTTGCCTTTGTGAGAAAATTTGAAAACAGTTTTGTCGAGCTCTTTTAGCTTTGGATAGGATGTTAAGACTTTAGGATCTGGAAGTGATATTTCAAGGTAAGTATCTTCTAGGAGAGTCATTGTATGAAGTAGTTCCCAAGTTTTCTTAAATGTAGTATTAAGTATTCGTTGCCTGTTTTTTGGCAAGCATTCTTTTAGTCTTTGTTGAAGTAATGGATTACGTTCAAGTATGGTTTGGGCACTTATATGTGGTGTCCCTTTGCCGGCTTGTTCAATAAGGGTAACGATTATGTTTACGTTTTCTATAGCCGTGTGGTTACATTCTTTAGCGATTTCAGACTTAATAAGGTATGAATGAGTAGGTAGGGTTAATGTCTTACCGCTCTTTGTGAAACGAGGTTTTCCGTCCTTATCTTTACGAATGGAAAGTTCATAAATGTATTTCACAATGTATTCCAAATATGGAGCATTAAGAGATATAGTGTTATACTCTTGTTCATAATAATTAAAGTTCAGTAAAGCATAGTAATTTTTATATACCTTATTGCCGTTCTTTTTTTTAATTACACCAACAACGTTCTTGTACTGATTTATATCTTTGATAAGTGCCTTTATTTGCTGTTGGCTTTGATTGCTTTTTTTTCCTAAAGACCTTAATAAATCCGGCACATAGAGAACAATATTTAGACTAGTCTTCTTATAGTTAGCCCGTTCATATTCTTTTAGAATAGCGGAATAGATGGTCCTGAGAATAGAAAGGTCAATGTTGTTAAAGTATTCTTTTGTTACAATATTCTGAATATCTGCTTCAGAAAGTTCTTGCCACTGTCCTTCAAAGTAAAGCTTGTCATTTTGAAATTTAAGTTTATCTACAAACTTAGTATTTAAAGGTTCCAAATAGGCATCTCCTTCATGGTCAAAAGAAATAGCTGTCGTAAATGGTTTCATAGTTATTGTTGCTTGTTTATCGGGCAGGTTAAGAAACGTGCCATCATCAGGCTTTTTTCGATAATGTACTGTTTTATTGGTTAAGATAATTGATTTTTTTGTTTCTAATATTTGTAAAGCTGAGGTTCCATCCATAATATCCATCCTCCTTAGTTGGTTAGTAGATAACAGCGAACTGTTACCTGGTCATTTTCGTTGGGACTTCTCCTATTTGGAATGGATTTGTTGTAGGTGAAAGATGTGAGAAACACCTTGTTGCGGGTGTTGTCAAGATGCGAATACAAGACATGATGGGTCTCTAAGCACAGGTCATGCTAATTCACCTAAGGATATGTTAAATAGATTAGAAACTATGATTTTATTAGGCACGGAGATTCCATTGTTAGCGGTAAGAAAGCAAATTGCGTCTGCACTTGATATTATTATCCACTTAGGAAGACTTCGTGATAAGTCAAGACGGGTGCTAGAGATTGTTGAGGTGCTTGATGTAGAAAATCAAGAAATAATGACACAACCACTATATGTATTTCAAGAGGAGGGAGTAAACGCTGATGATAAAATTATAGGGAGTTTAGTTGCTACTGGCAACGCATTAAAAAACACTAATAAATTAGAAAGGGCTGGGTTACTGTATGAGGACGGTTGACTATAGGAAGCTAAGAAAGGAGGATACTATAAAAGCCCTTATTGTAGGGGGGATAGTGTTAGGGCTTATAGGTTATCTTTTTTACCAAAGTATTGTGGCAATGGTATTAATACAAGTTTTGTTACTTCCTTACTACCGAAGTTACAAAAAAGAAGCCTATCAGAAAAGACTTTGGAATATAAATCAGGAGTTTAAGGAGTTTCTTTTAAGCTTAAGTGCAGCTTTAAATGCAGGCTACTCTGTAGAAAATGCTTTGATTGAAAGTAGAGTCGGCCTTAAGTATCTATTAGAGGAGAAGGCAGATATGATGGGGGAGCTAGACTATATGATTACACAGCTAAAGCTTAATATGACAGTTGAAGAGATCTTTGTAAAGTTAGGGGAGCGATTACCTATTGAGGATGTACATAACTTTGTAGATGTTTTTACCACTGCTAAACGGACAGGAGGCGACATCATTCATATCATAAATTCCACTAGTACTTGTATTCGTGATAAGGTAGAGGTGAAAAGAGAGATTCAGACTCTTGTTACTTCTAAAAAATTTGAAGGGCTGATTATGTGTCTTACCCCCATAGGCATCCTTCTCTATCTGAATTTTGGGTCACCGGAGTACATGCGTCCACTATACCATAATATAGTTGGAATCTTTATTATGACTGTACTTCTTGCTATATATGGATTAGCTTATACCCTTACTAATCGCATAATGTCTATCGAAGTGTGAGGTAGGGCTATGATGATTATTATATTACTCTACAGTGTTTTTCTTCTGTTATTTCTTATCTTTAGATCCTATCAAAAAAACTATTTAAGAACCATTTCTAAGAAGCAATATCATCTCACGTTTTTATTTCCAATTAGCCTTATGATAGCAGATACCATTCGTACCTTACTTCCAAAGCAACATATAAATCGTAAAGAAAAATGTAAGGCTCTTTATGTATTTGAAGATAGTAATGAAAAGAGTCGTCTCTTTCTAACTCAAATGATTGCCTATGCCATAGGGGTATTACTTTTATTTAATACCTTTGCTCTTATTATGCAAGTTGTTCAGTCTAAGGAAGCAGAAAATATAGAAGAGAGTATTGTAAAGAGACCAGATTATGGGGAGAAGAGCTATTCAGAGTCCTATCAGGTAGTGATAGGTAATGAAGAGTTCACTGATAATGAAGAGCTTATCTATAAGGTGGCACCTAGAGTCTATACTGAGGAATCCTTTTGTGCAGCATTAGAACAGGCTAAAAAGTATATTGTGCAAAAGGTGTTAGGGGAAAATGAAGATGCTGACAACATAAGATATCCACTAAACTTAATTAAGACAATACCGGCTTTAGGAATGAAGGTTAGTTGGGTCCGTGATGATGAGGGAATGATTCAATATGACGGGAGTATTGCTAAGAATAACCTTACACAGGATAAAAAAGTGACTTTAACAGCGATGGTTAGAAACGGTAAGTTTGAGGAAGAGTTTGACTTGGTATTTACACTAAAGGCATATGAACAAACAAGTAAAGAAGCTCTTCTTCAGAAGATTACTAAAGCAGTTCAGGAGGCTGATAACGTTAGTAGTACAGAGAAGGAATTTATACTACCTGGGGAGGTGGATGGAGCCAAGGTCTATTTCTTTAAGGAGAAGCAACAGCAGTACATTGTTGTACTATTTTTAGGACTACTGCTTGCCATTTTAGTACCATTATTAGCAGAAAGGAGATTAAAGGAGCAACTAGAACAGCGTGAGAATGAGCTTAAAATGGATTACCCAGAGCTGGTGAATAAACTGGTACTATTGCTTGAAGCAGGGATGACAGTTTCTAGGGCATGGGCAAAGATTGTAGAGGATTATGAAGCAGATGTAAAACAAAATAAAAAAAGAAGGAGGTATGCCTACGAAGAGATGCTAGCAAGCTATTATGAGTTAAAAAATGGTCTTAATGAGAGCCAGGTATATGACAATTTTGGGAGAAGAATAAAGCTTACCCCTTACATGAAATTAAGTTCTCTTCTGGCTCAAAATACTACCAAGGGAATGGAAGGCCTTCTTTCCTTTATGAAAGGAGAATCTATTGAAGCATTTGCTGAAAGAAAAGAGCTGGCAAAGAGACTTGGGGAAAAGGCAGGCACAAAGATGCTACTGCCTATGGGGCTTATGCTAGGAGTGGTTTTAGTAATTATAGTAGTACCGGCCTTTACGATGTTTTAATGAGCCGTACTTCTAGTAAATAAGAGAGGAGTATGTAAATGGAATATATGAAAGATATAACTAGAAAGATTAAGAATGCAGCTTTGAGATTTGCTCGTGAAGAGGATGGAGTAGGAGTAGTAGAAATTGTATTAATACTTGTGATTCTTGTAGGATTAGTACTTATCTTTAAAGATCAGATCAGTGATGTGGTAAGTAATGCACTGGACACGTTTTCAAGTGACTCATCTGACATTATTGGATAAGAAGGAGTAAAAGATGAAACAGATTAGGGGAAGTATCACTATATTTTTATCGTTAGTAATGGTATGTATCATATCTTTAATAGGTACCATGTTAGATTTGGCTAGATTTGAAATAGCGAATCACCTTGCGTATAATGCCCTAGTTACAGCAGTTGACTCTGAACTTACCAATTACTGCAAAGAGATTTATGAAGACTATAAAATCTTTTTATTAGATGGGGGACAAAAGGCGGAAGACATGAGTGGGGAGGAGTATGTAGAATCTATACAAGAGTATCTAATGTACTTTCTTGAACCTAAAAAGGATATTCAGATAAAAGACATTACACTTCCCCTTTCTACTACAGATTTCTTGGCAATAGAGTTAAAGGAATGTACGTTAAAGGGACAAACTATGATTACCGATCAGGAGGGGGAGATTTTTCAACACCAGGTGGAAGAGTATATGAAGTATCACGTTCCATCTGAGCTAGCAGAGAGTCTGTTGAGTAAGCTTAATTTGCTACAGAATACGCAAACTACTATGTCCGTTTTTCGAAAAAAGATGGCAGTGGAAGAAGAGGCAGCAAAAATTAGTCAGTCAGTGTTAGATTTGATTACCCTAGTGGAAGGTTTGACCTTTGATGACGGAGAGTTAAAGATTACCAATCAATACTTTATTGTTATTCAAAATTCCTTTGGAAAACAGTTCTGTACTGAGAAAGTAGGTCCTAAGTCTGTTGCCATTAATCATAACCTAGTGTGGGATTCATTAAGGGATAAGTACATCAATCCTGTTACAGTACTTACAACGATTCAGACAGAGAATGAAGAATTAATTACCCTTCATAAGGAGAGTAAGGAGCTTAAGAATCAACTAGAGAAAGAGACTGATGGAGAGAAGCGAACACAGATAGAAGGGGAGCTCGCTCAAGGCGAAGATAAGATGAATGAGCTTAAGGATAGTATTCAGAATGAAGGACTTACGCTCATTAATAAAGCCAAAGGAATGCAGGAAAAGATAAGAGAGGCCATAGACATTATTGAGGGACTCAAAGGGGAAAAAGAAGCCTGTGAGAGTAAAATGGGTGAGTTTGAAACTTATTTAGGAACAGAAAAGAATAAGCTTGATGAAGGCTCTTATAAGGCAGTCACAGAGGAACTGGATGAATTAAAGGAGTATCTCAGTAATGTAAATGAAGAGGGAGTAGATACCTCCATTATAGGAGATGTCATGGAAATGAAGCAGTGTCTGACAACAAATCTTAATGCCATAGAGGAGACTGTTGACTTAGAGCCGTTATTTCAGCAAGAACTAGATCCGGACCTGTCAAAGCGAAAATCTGAGGTAGATAAGACTATCAATACATACAAGAGCTATACACTGAGACCACTACAATTTGATTATACCAAGCTTAATACAGAACCTAAAGAAGAGAGCCCTGTAGGAGGACTTGGTAGTTTTGTAGAGAATGGGATATGTGATTTGATTTTAGAGGATGCTAGTAAGCTTTCTAAGCAAAGCCTTAGCAATAGTACACTTCCCAGTAGAAATATGACACCAACCTCAGGTGAGCAGGATGAGGAGGATGAGGAGGATGAGGAGGGTAAGAGTACTGACTTGGCCAATGAGATTTCCAATGAGAATATGGAAGACAGTAATATAACTTCCAGTATGGAGGAATATGAATCGATCTGTCAACAGACTGTTCCAGAAGATAATGCTTTAAATAATCTTGCAAGAAGAGTATTACTTAACTCTTATGGATTAAGATATTTTAAAAATTACGCCTCTTCGTATGAAAAAGAGAAAAAAAACATGGATCAGGAAAACGTCTTATCAAAAAATTCCGCTTTAACCTATGAACAGGAATATTTAATCATGGGTGGACAGAGTGATGAGGACAATGTGAAAGACATTGTGAGTAGAACTGTATTTATACGTACCGCAATGAACTATTTGTCTCTTTTAACAGATTCAAAAGCGAGAACAAAGGCATTAGCAACAGCAACAGCTATGGTGGGTTTTACTGGATGTGCACCATTAGTTACGATTGTAAAGCATGTCATACTAATGGGTTGGGGGTTTGAAGAAGCGATGGTAGATGTAGGCGCTTTGATGCAGGGAAAATCGGTTGCATTGTTTAAGAAAGCCGGTAGCTTTAGTGTCCAGTTTGAAGAGCTACTTACGATTAGTAAGTCTATGGTGCAGCAGAAGGTTAAAAATTTACCTGAAAAGGACACCTCTCTTCTTAGTATGACTTATGAGGATTATCTAAACTTCTATATGTTTATGGTAGGTTCGGACACGTTATCTTATCGAATGATGGATTTAATTCAGGAGAACACACGGCTAAGATACAAGGATGATTTTCTTATGACAGATGGAATTTTTGCACTAGAAATGTCTTTAGAGTACCATGTTCCTGATAAATTCCTCTCCATTCCATTTATTAAGCAGTTTGCTGGTCGAACAGGGGAGTTTTCCAATGTAGAGATTACAACAGAATATTCTTATTAGAGAAAGAAGTTAAAGCGAAGCAGGATGCCCATTCAAACTATTAAAAGTTCTCTTCAAGCATCTGTTGCCCCAGAAAAGCAGTGAAAAAACCAAGGGTGGGCGTCCTGCTTCGTTTTAGCTACCTAGTTCGAAAGGAAAAGGAGGGTATTGTGATAGATCAATATAAAGTAAAGGGGTCTCTCACTGTAGAAGCTACCTTGATTTTCCCCTTATTCTTTTTTGTGATAGTGGGGTTTCTTTATTTTTTTCAAGTATTTCAGACACAAACAAAGATACAGGGGAATATAACTGAAATTGCTCAAGAAGCCTCTAGATATGGGTACCTCTATGAGCTTCTTACCAATGGGAAGGAAGAGAAAGAGAAGGAACAGGTAAAGACCGATGATTCTAATGTAGCCAAGGATATAGTTACTAAGCTTGTGGAGGGAAGCTATTATAAGATTCGGTTCCAACAGCTTATGGATGGTGACCAAGAACTATATGGTGTTAAAGGTGGTGTAGATGGCATTAGTTTTCTCGGTTCCTCCTTTATGGAGGAGGATGGCATCATTGAGATAGTTGCATCTTATAAAGCGAAAATTCCAGTTCCCTTTTTTTCGCATCTCTCCTTCCCAGTTATTCAACAAGTTATGACACGAGGCTTTATTGGTGCTTCATTGTTAAATGAGACTGAGGAAGAAAAAGAGGAAAATAACGAGGAGGAATATGTATATATCACAAAAGGTGGAAAGGCATATCACAGTCATAAAAGCTGTACCTATCTTACTGTAAAAATCAGCGCAGTAGATGCCAGTGTACTAAATAAATTGAGAAATAAAAGTGGTGGTAAATACTATCCCTGCGAATCCTGTGCAAAAGGAGAACCAGAGCAAAAATGCTATTATATTACACAGTATGGTGATCGCTACCACACCAGTCAACTTTGCACAAGAATTGATCGCAATATTATTACCATTAAGAAATCTGAGGTTGGAGATAGAAAGCCTTGCTCCAAGTGTTATCCATAATGTTAAGAAGAAAGGAAGTTATTATGAGTCTAGCCATTATAAAAAGCATTATTATTCTTGTGTTTTTATTAATAAGTACGGTACTTGATATAAAAAATAAAAACATTCCCATAATTCTTATTTTAATTTGTGGGGCAGCACTTCTTTTACTATCCATACTAGATCAAAACATGAATTGGACAGTTAGTCTATTGGGGACCTTGCTAGGTGGAATACTGTTGTTACTTAGTAAGATATTAAATGGAGCCATTGGAATGGGAGATGGTTGTATCATTCTCTTAGTAGGTTTTGTTATGGGACTTTATGGGGGATGTGTTGTGCTATTTTACAGTTTATTTTTAGCGGCAATATTTTCCGTCATTCTGCTCTGTCTAAAAAAGTGTAAAAAGAAAGATAGCATACCGTTTGTTCCTTTTGTGCTCATTAGTTATCTGGGGGTGTATCTTGGTTGAGAAGAAAAGTAGTGAAAGGAAGTATGACTGTAGAAGCGGTATTGGTTTTACCAGTTATTCTGATCGTAATCCTCTGTCTGATGTATATGACACTTATTCTTCATGACAAGGCGGTCCTTCAGTCTGTTGCAGAGGAAGCTTTGGTTCGCTGTAACCAACTATGTCACCAACCAAGCGATGTATTAAGTAGTGAGATTTATTATGATAGATTGTTGGATGTCAACCTATTAGGAGAAGATAATGAAAAACATAGGGAGGAGCTTAAGTATTTTATAGACCAGGAGGTTAAAGGGAAATTATTGATTTGTCAGGTGAATATGATTGAGATAGATATTGCGAAGGACTCTTGCCAAATCGATATAGAAGCAGATAGTAAAATAAGCCTACCCATGGTATTAGAATATATAAAGAAAGGCAAAAAAGTTTATGTTAGCCAGAGTAGAGATAACCATCATCCGGAAGATTTTGCAAGAAAAGCAGAGGTAACTATGGGGACTATTACTCAGGTAAAAGGAGCGGATTGCATTACAGAATTTCTTAGTAAGGTGGATGACTTCTTAGGAAAATAATAAGATGGGGGGAATTATGTTGGAAATTAAGGAATTGGTTTCCTTAAATAAAAAACAGTTATCTATTTTGTTGGAACCAAGAAGTAAGGAGGAGGACTTTCGTTTTCACATGTTGCAGGGACATCAATTAGATTATTTACTTCCTGTGCAAAAATTCTACGAAGATGGGCAAGTACGTTATCTTTATAATGCCACAGAGAAAGAGACCTTTCTTCATTACTGTAAAGGAATACGGTTAAAGGAGACAGCTGTTAAGCAATTTATGGTACAGCTATTAGAGGCATTGGTTTATGGAGAGGAGTATTACCTAGAGGAAGATAGCTATATAGTGAATCCAGATTATATATTCTTAGATGTTACCGAGAGACGATACTCTTTTTGCTATTGTCCTGATTTTGTGGAGCCTATAAGGCAACAGATGTCTAATGTTGTAGCATTTCTCATGAATCAAGTAGATTATGAGGACCTTGCAGCAGTAAAGCTAGTATACCAACTGTATCAAATGTTAAGTGAAGATAGTTTTTCTACAAAGAAAATATTAACTTATGTAAGAGATTATCATTATGAACAGGAGAATCAAAGAGTTAAGCAACCCATTATTACCCTAACACCAGAGTTGGAAATGGAATTATCCAATCCTATAGTAAAGCAAAATAGTTTTGAGCCGTCTCCAGCTAGTATATTACCTCAGTTTGAAGAGCCTAGTCATCCAGAAGTTATACCTCATAAAGGTGCTATTATATTTATACTATCGTCCATAGCATTTTTTCTTTTATTTTGCCTCGGTTATGCAGGTGGACTTTTTTATACTAAATTGGGGCATCAGCTTGATTTGATGAAAATAGTAGTGTTCGTAGTGATAATGCTTTTGGTAGAAGGAGCGATTGCATGGAAGGTGTTTGGGGAGAAAGAAGAAACCTCAAGGTCTAAAGAGTTAACAACATATCGATTATTGCCCTGTAATGACGGTTTGGCAGAGACTATATGGCTTAACCAATTTCCCTTTTGTATTGGAAAGGATAGTGATCATTGCTATGGGACTCTTCAGAGTTCTAAAGTAAGTAGACAGCATGCAGTTTTTCTTATGGAGGGAGGAGACCTTTATCTAAAAGATGTGAACTCCCTGAATGGGACCTACGTAAATGAAAAGCGGTTATTACCAGATAATAGCCAAGTTCTATGCCCTGGAGATTATATTAGATTTGGCGATGAGATGTATCAACTAGGCCTTTAAATAATAAATGGAAAATGCTACGTGTTTATGGTATCATATTGTATAGGTTTCAGAAGTATATGACCCGAATAATTGATTAGGGGGACAACCATGATTGAAAGGTTAGCAGAGTTTTTATGGCACCAGCAGTATGGTGTGCAGAAAACTAATTTTCCTAATGTAAGAATTTTATATAAAGCAGATACCACAGAGATAAGAGTAATTGTTCTTTTTGATATGGAGGGTCAGGAGCAGTTTACTCTAGAACAGTATCAGCACATACTTAAACAGGTGGAGGAGGCTTATTACCAAAAAGGGTATTTAGAGGTGAAGGTTCTGAGTTTACTCTGTGGGAATGTGATAGAAGTAATGAAGCCTTACTGTCAAGAAAATCAATATACCCACTGGATTGTTAATACTGCCACCAATAGATTAGTTGTATTCGAAAATCAACCACAGAGGTTTGCAGAAGTAAGAAGTCAGTTAGAAGAACTATTAATTGGACCTCTTCATACAGTGAATCCAGAGTATACAGATCCAGTGTATATTAAAAAGAATCATTCTGGTGGTTTTTTTCAGAGTGGGTCAACGAATACAAACGCTCTAAAGAGATGGCTTGCGGGAAAGCCTGTTTGTACCATAGCGCTAATTACTATTAATATAGTAATTTTCCTTCTTATGAAGATGAAAGCACTTCATGCAGTAGTTCCAGATTCCTATCAAGAGCTTAAGGTTTTTTTTGACTGGGGAGCTACAAGCTATTCTGCTATTGTAGTAGACAATGAAATTTATCGTCTTTTTACAGCTCTATTTCTTCATGCAAACTTTCAGCATCTCATGAACAATATGCTGATGTTGGCAGTCGTGGGCTATATGTTAGAAAGCAACTTTGGCTGTATTCGTTTCTTGATTATATATTTTGTTGCAGGGATTGTGGCCAACGTAGGTTCTGTTTTCTATTTTCATGAAATTGGTGAGAATGTAATTGGTCTAGGTGCGTCTGGTGCTATATTTGGAGTTATCGGCGGTTTTGCCTATCTTGTGGTTAGGTACCGTGGAAAGGGCTTTGATGTCTCAGCAAAAAGATTTTTGTTATTTCTATTTGTTACGGTATACGGAGGATTTCGTTCTCAAGGACAGGTAGACAATATTGCTCATATAGTAGGCTTTTTTATAGGAATACTAGCATGTATTTTATTAGATACGATTCGTAGAAACCAAAAGATGGGGTGATGCTAATGAAGATTAAGATTTATTATGGCGGAAGAGGATTGATGGAAGATCCAGCTTTATATGTGATGAATAAGTTGGAAGAGGTCCTAAAGGAATTAAGGGTTGATGTAGAACGCTACAATTTATTTGAAGAGAAAAGTAATATTAGCATGTTGCCTCAAACCATAAAGGCAGCAGATGGTGTAATATTGGTAGCTACAGTGGAGTGGTTTGGTATAGGTGGCTATATGCAACAGTTTTTAGATGCTTGTTGGTTTTATGGAGACAAAGAAAAGATGGCAGGCTTATCAATGCTTCCAGTGGTACTTTCTACTACCTGTGGGGAAAGAGATGCAGAGGCCAATTTGGTCAAGGCATGGGAGATGTTAGGTGGCAGCGTACAGCCTGGTTTGTGTGCTTATGTTGAGGATCATGTGGAATTTGAAACTAATGCTGATTATACAGTTATTATTGAGAAACATGCGGAAGCACTGTATCGTGCTATTAACCAAAAGAGTAAGGCGCTACCAAATAGTCAGATGGTTATGAGAAATAAGGTTTTACGAAATTTATCCTTAGAGCTTACCCCACAAGAAAGTGAGCAATTGTCGGTGTATGCGTCTGATGACAATTATGTTAAGAAGCAGAAGGAAGATATTCAAGAGCTTACTATGTTGTTCAAAGAAATGTTAGGAGAGAGCAAAGGAAGAGAAGAAGATATTCTTCAAAAATTTAAGGATATCTTTCAGCCTATGGATAATTTTAACGCCAGCTATGCCATTGAAATTAAAGACAAGAGCAAGACATTAGTAGTGGAAATTAAGGGCCAATCCTTAAACTGTTATTATGGTGAGAAAACGGATGCAGATGTCATCGCAAGAACCACAAATTCTGTGTTAACCAAGATAATTGGAGGTTCCCTGACTTTCCAAAAGGCTTTTATGACAGGTGATATTGCTGCAAAAGGTAATTTTAAAACCCTACGAAGTTTTGATACTCTATTTCCGTTTTAAGCATAAAAATAGAAATATATAGAAAATATAGAATAATAATCCATTAATAGAAAATATTATAATACATAGCAAACCTTGTTTTACCAATACTATAATTATAGATTTTACTATAAAAAATAGTGAGTTTGCTGAGGTGTAATATTGAAGGAATCACAGGAAAGAGTAAAGGAAGAGCAGGAAAGAGTAAAGGAAAAGCAGGAAATTAATTGGCATAGCCTAAGACATCAGATGTGGTTAATCGGATTGTCTACTATTGGCGTGTATATTGGTTTTCGGTATCTACTGCCTTTATTCTTTCCTTTTATTATTGCCTACTTAGTCGCAAAACTTATTATGCCTCTAGTGAGTATTTTGAAAAATAAGCTACGTTTTCCTCTTATATTTAGTAGTATCGTTAGCCTTATTTTTTCTTTAGCTGTTCTAGGGGGAGGTTTTTTTTATCTAGGTATGATTTTGCTCAAGCAGTTAAAGAACTTTCTTAATGATATCCCGGTATATACTAGAGTTGTTTCTAATAGTATGTATTCTCTTTGTGGTTACTGTGACCATGTGTTTGGATGGGAACAAGGAAAAGCTAGTCTCTTTCTAAATGACAATATGACTTCTGTATGGGGCACAGTGAAGGATATTGCCATGCCAATTCTTTCTCAACAGACTGTGAATCTCTTAGTAGGTTTTTTTGCATTTATTTCTCTTTTGTTAATCATCTGTATTGCAATTATTAACCTAATTCAGGGCTATGAGGATATAAGTCAAAAGTACAGGAGTACAGATTTTTATCGGTTTGTTCATCCGGTTACTAGTAAGCTTAGTAAGGTTGGGTTTGCTTATTTAAAAACTCAGCTTGTTATTATGTCCATTAATGGCGTGATTTTAGTGGCTGGCTTTATGTGGATTAAGAATGAGTATGCCATATTAGCTGGAATAGTAATTGCGATATTAGATGCCTTTCCCGTACTAGGAAGTGGGCTGTTTCTTATACCAATTGCAATAATTAAACTGCTGGGAGGGAATTATTTTGCTGCTGCAGTGGTACTGAGTATGTATATCTTGTGTGAGGTGATTAGGTCCTTTATTGAACCTAGAATGTTAGGAGATCGGATAGGCCTTCCTCCCTTTTTTACCCTTATGGCTATGTTTGTAGGTTTTCGGTTGTTTGGGGTCATTGGATTTTTGGCTGGTCCTTTAGGACTTATCATTATAAAAACAATTGTAGAAGAGGGGTCTAAGACGGGAAGGACTTGACAAAACAATATCCGTATTTTACAATCGAACTATATATCGGCTGAGAGAGGGATTAGTAGGATCTAAGTGGTCTACAAAGAGAGGGAATCGTTGGTGAGAGATTCTTTAGGCATTTGATTTGAACCTACCCTGGAGCTCTGTATGAAAATACAGCGTGTTTCTAGCGTTAATAGAAGGAAAGAGAGCAATAAAGAAATTTGTTGCTAAATAGGGTGGTACCGCCGAATCTTTCGGTCCCTTGGAGGACTTGAAGGATTTTTTTATTTTATAGAAAATTAAATCATTCTGATAAGTCCGTTACTAAATAGTAGATCAAACAAGAAAGGGAGATGCTATCATGGCAAAAGACAAGAAATTAGTAGAAGCAATTACGCCAATGGGTGAAGATTTTGCTCAATGGTACACAGACGTTGTTAAAAAGGCTGAATTGATTGATTACTCCAGTGTACGTGGATGTATGATACTTCGTCCAAATGGCTATGCCATCTGGGAAAACATTCAGAAAACATTAGATGCGAAGTTTAAAGAGACTGGTGTTGAGAATGTATACATGCCAATGTTTATTCCAGAAAGCTTATTACAAAAGGAGAAAGACCACGTAGAGGGATTTGCTCCTGAGGTAGCTTGGGTTACTCATGGTGGTTTAGAACCATTACAAGAAAGATTATGTGTTCGTCCTACTTCTGAAACCTTATTCTGTGATTTATACTCTAATATTGTACAGAGCTATCGTGATTTACCAAAGCTTTATAATCAATGGTGTTCTGTAGTGCGTTGGGAGAAGACCACAAGACCTTTCCTTCGTTCCATGGAATTCTTATGGCAGGAAGGTCATACTGCACATGCTACTGCAGAAGAAGCAGAAGAAAGAACTGTTCAGATGCTTAATGTATATTCTGATTTCTGTGAACAGGTATTGGCAATTCCAATGATTAAAGGTCGTAAGACAGATAAAGAGAAGTTTGCTGGGGCACATGCGACCTATACCATTGAAGCCTTAATGCATGATGGAAAAGCTTTACAGTCTGGTACAAGTCACAATTTTGGAGATGGCTTTGCGAAAGCCTTTGGTATTCAATATACAGACAAAGAAAACAAGTTACAATACGCACATCAGACCTCTTGGGGTATGTCTACTCGTATTATCGGAGCTATCATTATGGTACACGGAGATGATAGTGGCTTAGTTCTTCCTCCAAGAATTGCTCCAACTCAAGTTATGGTAATTCCAATTGCTCAACACAAAGAAGGGGTACTTGAGAAAGCAAATGAAGTGAAGGAAGCTTTGGTGGCAGCAGGTTACCGTGCAAAATTAGATGATTCCGATAAGAGCCCTGGATGGAAATTCAGCGAGCAAGAAATTCGTGGTATTCCAGTTCGTATCGAGCTTGGTCCTAAGGATATAGAAGCAAATCAGGCAGTTGTTGTACGTCGTGATACAAGAGAAAAGATTGTGGTATCCTTAGATGAACTTTCTGTTAAACTACAAGAAATCTTAGATCAAATGCAAGCTGATATGTTAGAAAAGGCAAGAGCTCATAGAGATGCTCATACCAATACAGCTACCACCTATGAAGAGTTTAAGAGTACAGTAGAAGAAAAGCCTGGCTTTGTAAAAGCAATGTGGTGTGGTGAGGAAGCCTGTGAGCTTAAGATTAAAGAAGATACAGGGGCAACCTCTAGATGTATGCCATTTGAGCAAGAAGAAGTTGCAAAGACCTGCGTTTGCTGTGGAAAGCCAGCGAAGACTTTAGTTTACTGGGGAAGAGCTTACTAAGAAATAGTATCATTGCAATAAAAAACATCCCATCCTATCCTGATATGTACCCAGTTTTCTGGACACATCATTATACAATTGGATAATCAAGCACTTACAACGGATGTCTTCCTGTATTTTACAGGAGGCATCCATTTTGTTTTTGCTTGAATTCGTCTATTATTATAGTAATCTATATATTCGTCTATAGCTTTGT
>JAEZGY010000064.1 GCA_023416695.1 Bacillota bacterium
TCTCATTTAAAGTTGTAGTTCAATTATTGCAATGCTATAATAGTTGCTATCAACATAGAAGCTACACTTTACATATAGAGAGTTTAAGTAGAAGAAAGGATGTACAATGATGGGAAAGAAGAATATTGATTGGGAAAATCTCGGTTTTGGGTATATTAATACGGATCAGAGATATGTTGCAAATTATCGTAATGGTGCTTGGGAAGAAGGCGAACTTACTACGGATGAGCAAGTAGTGATTAGCGAATGTGCTGGTGTCCTTCAATATGCCCAGACTATTTTTGAAGGGTTAAAGGCATATACTACCGAAGATGGTCGTGTTGTAACCTTCCGTCCTGATCTTAATGCAAAGCGTATGGCTGATTCTGCTAGGAGATTGGAGATGCCAGCGTTTCCAGAGGACAAATTTGTTGAAGCTGTGGTTGAAGTAGTAAAGGCGAATAAAGACTATGTGCCACCTTATGGTTCTGGTGCAACTCTTTATATTCGTCCCTATATGTTTGGAAGTAGTCCTGTTATAGGGGTAAAGCCTGCTGATGAATATCAATTCAGAGTATTTACCACTCCGGTTGGACCATATTTTAAAGGTGGGGTAAAACCTCTTACTCTTTGTGTAAGCGATTTTGATCGTGCAGCTCCTCGTGGTACTGGAGACATTAAGGCTGGGCTTAATTATGCCATGAGCTTACATGCCATTCAAACCGCTCACCGCAATGGATTTGATGAAAATATGTACTTAGATGCAGCTACTAGAACAAAGGTTGAGGAAACTGGTGGAGCTAACTTTCTATTTGTATCTAAGGATAACAAAATCATTATTCCACAGTCAGAGAGTATTTTACCATCTATTACACGCCGCTCTTTAGCTATAGTAGCCAAGGATTACTTAGGGCTAGAAGTGGAAGAGAGAGAAGTATTCTTAAGTGAGATAGATGATTTTGCAGAGTGTGGCTTATGTGGAACTGCTGCAGTTATCTCTCCAGTTGGTAAGGTTGTTGATCACGGTAAGGAAATCTGTTTCTCAAGTGGTATGACTAAGATGGGACCTATTACTAAGAAGCTGTATGATACTTTAACGGGAATTCAGATGGGAAGAATTAAAGCCCCTGAAGGTTGGATTAAAGTAATTGAATAAAATATAAAGTAGATAAGAAGATTGTCATAGCAATGTGTATCCGTAAAGTATAGCTTATGGGTGAGGGTACGCTGTGACAATTTTTTTTGTGTATATTTTTACAAAAGAATTTATAATATTTTACATTCACAAGCATATGGATTTTACATAGTGAGTTTATGATACAGACATAGGTTAAGAAACCTGAAATACATAAATATGGAGGAGTAGTTTATGAAGAAGAATATTAGTCTTTTATTAACAGTGAAACGAATGAAAAAGGGGATTGCGATGCTTGGAACCTTTGCACTGGTTATCAGTAGTTTGACAGCATGCACAAAGGAGAGTAGTACAAAGGACAATACATCTAGTAAGTTCGACCCTACCCATGCAATTACGGTAATATCCAGGGAAGATGGTTCTGGAACAAGAGGAGCATTTATTGAATTATTTGGCATTGAAGAAAAGAATGCAGACGGAACCAAAGTAGACCATACCACAGAGGATTCAACTATAACCAATAATACAGTAACCATGATGACTACAGTAGCTAATTCTATATACTCTGTTGGCTATGTATCACTAGGTTCCCTAGATGATACGATAAAAGCAGTAAAGATTGATGGAGTAGAAGCAAGTGCAGAACATGTTAAAGCTGGTACCTACAAAATTGTTAGACCTTTTAATATTGTCACAAAATCTGAGATAAGTGAGGTCTCAAAAGATTTTATCAATTTTATACTAAGTACAGAGGGCCAAAAGGTAGTAGCAGACAACGGTTACATTGCACTAGATCAGGGATCAACCTTTACTAGTAGTAAGGTAGCTGGCAAAGTAATTGTTGCAGGTTCTTCCAGTGTATCCCCAGTAATGGAGAAGCTAAAGGAAGCTTATATGGAAATCAATCCTTCTGCTACAGTAGAAGTACAAACAAGTGATTCCACTACAGGGGTAACCCAAACAATTGACGGAACATGTGACATCGGTATGGCTTCTAGAGAATTAAAGGATAGTGAAAAAGAGAAAGGTGTTACGAGTACTGTAATAGCTAAGGATGGAATTGCAGTTATTGTGAATAATAGTTCTCCCGTAACAGACTTAACTAAGGCTCAAGTAAAAAGCATCTTTACAGGTGAATTCCTTAATTGGGATGAAGTAATCAAATAGGTTGTGCTAAATAAATAAATAATATAGTGCCCCCTAGTAAAGTAAAGTAATTTACTTTCTAAGTATACCAATGACTCTATTTTGTGATAAAATAGAGTCATTCTTATGTATTAAATATAATTAAGGATTGGAGAATACGAATGAAATTAATATCATGGAATGTAAATGGAATACGCGCCTGTGTTGGTAAGGGCTTTCTTGATTATTTTAAACAGGTTGATGCTGATATATTTTGTATACAGGAAAGTAAGGTTTCTGAAGGACAGGTAGTATTAGAACTTGATGGATATCACCAATATTGGAATTATGCAGAGAAAAAAGGGTACTCTGGTACTGCTATATTTACTAAGACAAAACCTCATTCTGTGTCCTATGGGATTGGGATTGAGGAACACGACCATGAGGGAAGGGTGATTACTGCAGAATTCGAAGAGTATTATGTAGTAACCGTGTATACCCCTAATTCTCAGGATGGGTTAAAACGTTTAGATTACCGCATGGAATGGGAGGATGCTTTCTTAACTTATTTAAAGGGTTTGGAAGAGAAGAAGCCTGTCATTTTCTGTGGGGATCTTAATGTGGCTCACAAGGAAATTGATCTAAAGAATCCCAAAACAAATCGTAAGAATGCAGGCTTTTCTGATGAAGAAAGGGCAAAGATGACTGCACTACAAGAGGCAGGGTTTATCGATACCTTCCGATACTTCTATCCTGATTTAGAGGGTGCGTACTCTTGGTGGTCCTACCGTTTTAGCGCTCGTGCAAAGAATGCGGGATGGCGTATCGATTATTTTCTCGTATCTAAGCAGTTAGAGAATCGTTTAGTGAATGCTGCTATTCATACAGAGGTTATGGGAAGTGATCACTGCCCAGTAGAGCTTATTATACAGTAATAAGGAGGATTAACCATGAAGGGAAAGACCAATTGTGAATGTTGTCTTAATTACATTTATGATGAAGATTATGACTGTATGATATGTGATATGGATCTAGACGAAGATGAGATGGCTAAATACCTTACATCCACCTTTGATCATTGTCCTTATTATAAGATAAATGATGAATATAGGATTGTTCGAAAACAAATGTAGAGGATAAACATTTTCATTTTTATTCTTATTGTGATACAATAGCCTTTAACATAAGGAGTATTAGGAGAGAAGGAGATGGTCAATATGTTTGTCGATTTACACAACCATAGTAACTACTCTGACGGAACGATGTCACCCCAGGAAATCTTAAGGGCTGCCAAAAAAGCTCATGTATCGATACTAGCTATCACAGATCATGATGTGTTAGATGGCTCCCGTGAACTTTTAAAGCTCAGTGAAAAGGACAATATCCATGTTATTTCTGGTGTAGAGATTAATGCATTGGAGGGAAAGGATAATATCCATGTACTAGGGTATGGGGTGGATTTAGAGAATAAAGTTTTTTGTGAGAGGTTAGAGGAAAATAGACGGAAGTTAGATGAAATAAGCATCATAATGATAGGTAAGATGGAGGCGGCCGGCTGCTCAGTATCTATAGAAGAATTTAACAAACAGAGCTACAACCAAGAACTTGGCGGGTGGAAAGCTTTGTATTATCTAATGGACAAAGGAATTACTAGGAGCTTAACAGAAGGCTTTGCTCTTTATGAGAAGTATGAGTGTGGTTACGATATTGTAGATTTTCCCAGTGTAAGAGAGGTTGTTCGTTGGATTCATCAAGCGGGAGGTATTGCTATTTTAGCTCATCCAGGAGTATCACTTCTAAAGGAGGATATGACGTTACCACAGTTTGGCATAAAACTTGAGGAGTATCTTAGTTTTGGTATAGATGGTGTAGAATGCTATTATCCAAAGCATTCTAATGATATTACAAATATCTGCCTTGATATATGTAGAAAGCATGGACTTTCTATTACTTCAGGCTCAGACTGCCATGGAACATTTCAAAAATCTAGAATAGGGGAGCTAAGAATGAGACTAGAGTATTTACAACTTCCAGCTTGTCTACTGAAATAAAATTAAGGGATGTTATTATGAAGAATTTTAAAATAATACTAATACTTTTTGTAGTACAGACTTTCTATATGGCGACTATTCTGCTATCCTGTGTATGGGATAGTACTATGTTTATGGCCCTTAGGGTGCTCACGTACTTTACGTGGGGGTTTTCCCTTTATGTAGTCAGTCATAGTATTAGAAGATATGAACGATCTAAAAAGAATAGAAGAAGGAGTTTTATTATTTATGCCATAGGCTGTATTTCCGTCCTTACTGCTCAATTTATTTCTGCAGCAAAGCCATCTTTTATGATCGCCTTAATTTTCACTATATTTTTATTTGTCATTTATTTGGTAGAACTTGTGCTTGTGTTTGATATTAGAAAAAGTATGGTAGATGAGATTATACTGGAATTAGAAAACAATCCAAATAAAGAGTTATTTGAAGGGAACACGAAGGAAAGACATATTAATAATCATAGTCTTTTGGTAACTGCTCTGTTCTTTGGATTATTGTTTACCTATCTTGGTGTCCCAATTCTATGTAGTCAAGACTATTTTCTGGGTACTAAGGCGTTGATTTTCCTATACGCTTGGGATATAGCCATCCTGCTTATGAGATTGTATGTAGTAAGAAAGGGATTTTCTATGTTTTTGAAGGAGATTCTATGCTTTCAAGTAAGTATGATGTGCCTATCCATTGGTATTTCAAGATTGGACTTAGCTATGGAGCAGACTATTTTTCAATTGTTTTGTATTCTCTTTATTACACCAATTATTTATGACATGGTAAGAGATATCAGAAGAGTATCTAAAGGGAAATAACATGTAATTTACTTTTAATATGACGATATTATTGTAAAGAAATATACTTCTTTGTTAGTGAGAAGATTGGTGGTGAAGGCCATGAAAAAACGTAAAGAAAAACAGAAAAGAGCAATGGTATGGTTTGTACTGTTCGTAATAATCTTGGCACTGGATTTGTATTTTGTAAAATCTTTTATAGAGGATAGTGTCGTTGCCAACACAGATGATTATTTATCAGAGGATGTTATGATTAATGAAGCCAACACAGATAATCTTAGTGGTAAGGATGCTACAGGCCAGAGTCAAGGAGCTATTGCGGGAAGTAATAATAAGGTGTTACTAGATGTACCTTATATTAATCAAACCAAGCATTATATCAATGCCTGTGAAAGTATTTCTACGGTTATGGCCTTACAGTATCTAGGGATTGATATTAGTGTAGATGATTTCATTAATAAATACTTGGATATAGGGGAAGTTCCATATCACGATAAGAATGGCGTATATATCGGTAGTAGTCCATGGGAAGTGTTTCCTGGAAATCCAAGGGATGAAACTGGCTGGGGTTGTTATGCCCCTGTAATCGTAAACGCTCTAAACAAGTTTATAGATAAAGATACTTATGATGTGCAGGAGTTATATAATGAAAGAATTACAACACTTTGCTCCGAGTATATTGATAATGGGATTCCAGTTATCTTTTGGGCTACCATAAACATGCAGGCGCCTTATAAGGGTTCGACCTGGAAACTGAAAGATAGTGAGGGAGATTTTACATGGATTCGGCCCATGCATTGTGTCCTTTTAGTAGGATATGATGATGAATATTACTATTTTAATGATCCTTGGGAGAAAAAAGCTTGTAAGTATAAGAAGGCTATTGTGGAGAGAGCCTATAGAGGAATGTATCAGCAAGCGGTTGTTGTAACCAAAAAATAAAGTCGTGAGAAATGAAATAGAAAGAGGACAGGATAAGCATAGCGTTTGCTTATCCTGTCCTCTTTGCATTTAGAAATAACTGAATCAAATAATATAGTATGCCAAATCTTGCCCTTTAGCATTCATACTTACAATAATTTTACATAAATTTTACTTAGACTGACCTTTGTAATTTACATAATAATATTACAGTTTACTTAGACAAGGGCTAAGGGAGGATGAAATTATGAAATGCAAATTACTTGCTTGCATTATGGTAGTCGGTCTAAGTGCAGTTATGCTTACTAGTTGTTCTAAAAAAGAATTTCAAACTGCAACTGCTATCTCTACGGTTTCTAGGGAAGGCGGTTCTGGTACTAGAAGTGCTTTTTCTGATTTGTTTCAATTGATTGAGAAAAAAGACAATGGACATAAAACAGATTTAACTACAGAAGAGGCGATAATTGTAAATAAAACTGGTGTTATGATGGTTAACGTGGCAGGTGATCAGTATGCCATAGGATATATTTCACTTGGATCTTTAAATGATTCTGTCAAGGCTTTAGAAATAGATGGAGTAATGCCTTCTGTAGATAATATAAAGGATGGTAGCTACACCATTGCAAGACCATTTTATATAGCGGCAAAGGAAGGGCTATCTACTCAGGGGAAAGATTTTGTGAACTTTATTTTAAGTGAAGAAGGACAAAAAATTGTAGAGGAGAGTCACTACATCCCTTTTGTAGAGGATCCCAAGCCATACAAACCACAAGATGTTAAGGGTGAGTTGGTCATTGCAGGCTCCTCCTCTGTTACACCAGTTATGGAAAAATTAAAAGAAGCCTATGAAGAATTAAATAAAGACGTTACATTAGAAGTTCAACAAAATGACTCTACAACGGGACTTCAGTCTTGCATCACAGGCATATGTGATATAGCAATGTCTTCTAGAGAATTAACAGACAATGAATTAAAGGAGTTAACTCCTGTTAAGATTGCCTTAGATGGGATTGCTATTATTGTAAACAAAGGAAATCCAATAATGGGATTAACAAAGGATCAGGTAAGAGAAATCTTTACTGGGGAGGTGACAACATGGCAGGAAACGAACTAACAATGAAGAAAATTACATCAAGTGAAAAAGAAGAAAAGAAGTTAAAAAGTTATAGAAGAAAAGCATTAAAGGAGAGACTGGCTAAGTATATGTTTTTACTAGCAGCGTTAGTTAGTATACTTGCAGTTGGATTGATTTGTGTTTTTCTTATTGTAAATGGTATTCCAGCCATGAGAAAAATTGGACTCTTTGATTTCTTATTAGGAGAGAAGTGGAAGCCAAGTGATGTCCCAGCTTCTTACGGCATTTTCCCATTTATTCTTGGAAGTATTTATATTACGGCAGGAGCAGTACTTATTGGTGTACCTATTGGAATTTTAACCGCTGTGTTTATGGCTAAGTTTTGCCCAAAGAGGATTTATAGAGTAATGAAATCCGCCATAGATTTACTGGCTGGGATTCCATCTATCGTATATGGGTTCTTTGGAATTATGATTATTGTGCCTTTTGTCAGCAATGTGTTTGGAGGCAATGGCAACAGTATACTAACCGCATCCCTATTACTTGGAATTATGATACTCCCTACCATTGTTAGTGTTAGTGAGGCAGCAATTCGTGCAGTGCCTGACAGCTATTATGAGGGCGCATTAGCTCTTGGAGCAAGTCATGAAAGAAGTGTGTTCTTTGCGGTGTTACCTGCAGCAAAATCTGGTATACTTGCAGCAGTGATTTTAGGAATTGGAAGGGCTATTGGAGAAACCATGGCAGTTATTATGGTAGCTGGTAATCAGACTAGAATGCCTAGTGGAATTCTAAATGGGATTCGAACCATGACTGCAAATATTGTCATTGAAATGGGATATGCAGCTGATTTGCACAGAGAAGCCCTAATTGCAACAGCAGTAGTTTTGTTTGTATTCATTCTTATCATTAACTTAAGTTTCTCCCTAATTAAAAGGAGGAGCAATCTATGAAGATAAAAGAAGTTAGTAGTAAAAAACAAAACAATACGCATATAGATTGGGTTTCTGTATTGCTTCGTGGAGGAGTAATATTTTCTGCAGCTGTTACGGTAACCGTGTTGGTGTTTATTATTTTATATATACTCATTCGAGGTGTGCCACATCTCTCACCAAAGCTGTTTGCATTAGAGTACAATTCAAGTAACTTATCCTTATTACCAGCTTTAATTAACACATTTCTTATTACTGGTATATCCTTATTGTTTGCTGTTCCTATTGGTATTTTCTCTGCCATCTATCTAGTTGAGTATGCTAAAAGAGGGAATAAGGTAGTAGGGATTATACGGATTACTTCAGAGACGTTATCTGGAATACCATCCATCGTGTACGGTTTATTTGGAATGTTGTTTTTTGTAACTGCACTAAAGTGGAAGATTTCTATTTTGTCTGGTGCAGCCACTTTAGCAATTATGGTACTTCCTCTAATTATGAGAACTACCGAAGAGGCACTAAAGGCTGTGCCAGATTCCTTTAGAGAGGGAAGTTTTGGTTTGGGGGCAGGACGTCTTAGAACAGTATTTCGCATAGTTCTTCCAGCCGCAGCCCCAGGTATCCTATCTGGTATTATTTTATCTGTGGGTCGTATAGTAGGAGAATCTGCAGCGCTTATCTTCACTGCGGGAAGTGTAGCCGAATTGCCTAAGAGTCTATTTGATTCAGGAAGAACCTTAGCTGTCCACCTATATAACTTATCCAGTGAAGGATTACATGTAGATGAGGCCTTTGCTACAGCTGTAGTATTACTGGTTCTTGTAGTATTTATTAACTGGGGTTCAAGAAAATTAGCAAAGTGCCTGACAAAAGCCTAAGCTTAGTCATGATAGGAGAGAATGAGTATGATGAAACAACAAAATAAGATCGAAATATCTGGTCTGGATTTATATTATAGTGATTTTCACGCCTTAAAGAATATTGATTTAAATATTAAAGCTGGAGAGATAACAGCATTTATTGGACCATCTGGTTGTGGTAAGTCTACCTTACTAAAATCCCTTAATCGTATGAATGATTTAGTAGAAGGATGTAAGATTACTGGAAAGGTACTGTTAGATGGAGAAAATATATATGAAGGGATGGATTTAAACCTACTAAGAAAAAGAGTAGGTATGGTATTTCAAAAACCTAATCCATTTCCTATGAGTGTATATGATAATATAGCTTTTGGACCAAGAACTCATGGGATAAAAAACAAAACAGAATTAGATGAAATAGTGGAAACCTCTCTAAGAAATGCTGCTATTTGGGATGAGGTGAAGGATCGATTAAAGAAAAGTGCCCTAGGACTTTCTGGTGGGCAACAGCAACGTATTTGTATTGCAAGAGCGTTGGCTATACAACCAGAAGTGATTTTAATGGATGAACCAACTTCAGCCCTAGATCCAATTTCAACTTCTAAGATAGAAGACCTAGTATTAGAGCTGAAGAAAGATTATACTATAGTTATGGTTACTCATAATATGCAGCAGGCTACTAGAGTATCTGATACAACTGTATTTTTCCTTATGGGAGAAATTGTGGAGTACGGAAATACAGAGGATTTGTTTGCTATGCCAAAGAATAAGAAGACTGAAGATTATATTACAGGGAGGTTTGGTTGATGAGAAATCGTTTTGATCGACAATTGGAATTATTAAACAGTGAGTTAACGCAAATGGGTTGTTTAATTGAGCAAGCTATCGAAATAGCGGTAAATGCTCTAGTCCATCAGGATGTAGAAAAGGCAAACCAGGCGATTAAGTTTGATGATGAAATAGACCGACAAGAAAGGGATATCGAGTCCCTATGCATGAAGCTTTTATTACAGCAACAACCAGTAGCAAAGGATTTACGCCTGATTTCAGCAGCTCTTAAGATGATTACTGATATGGAGAGAATTGGGGATCATGCTCAGGACATTTCTGAAATCACTATTTTATTAGCAGGTAAACCATATTTTAACAACCTAAAATATATTCAGGATATGGCAAAGGAAACTATCGTAATGGTAGTAAACAGTATTGAAGCCTTTGTTCAGAGTAATATTGATATTGCTGAGGAAGTGATTGCCCATGATGATATCGTGGATGATTTATTTGATCAGTTAAAGCAAGAAATCATCAATGTTATAGGTAGCCATCCAGAACACGCAGAACAGGCAACTGATTTACTTATGATTGGTAAGTACTTCGAGCGAATCGGAGATCATGCTACCAATATTGCGGAGTGGGTTATTTTCTCCATCAACGGAATACACGAGGACAAAAATTAATAATTACGCTTCACAGGGTGGCTTTCGTGTATCGAATTGCCACTTTGTTTTACTATATAGACTAATTATGTTAAAATACAAGCAAATGGTATGATGTTTGATATTGGAAGGAGCATTAGCTATGTCATTGATATATATTGTTGAAGATGATACCAATATAAGAGAAATAGAAAGCTTTGCCTTAAAAAATAGTGGTTATATCACAGTGGAAATTGAGAAAGGTAAGGAATTATATAAAAAGCTTCAGGAGAGAATTCCTAGTCTTATTGTATTAGATATTATGCTTCCAGATGAGGATGGGTTAGAAATTATTAGAAAACTACGCCAAATGCCAGAGACTAAAAGTATTCCAGTTCTTATGGTTACTGCCAAAACAACAGAACTAGATAAGGTTAAAGGGCTAGACATGGGGGCGGATGATTACTTAACGAAGCCATTTGGTATTATGGAATTTGTCTCTAGAGTTAAGGCTCTTCTAAGAAGAAGTGAGCAAACAGGCAATGAGGAGAATCTTAGTTTTCAGGAAATATATCTAGATGTTCTTAGACATCAGGTTTATGTAGAGGAAGTAGTATGTGACCTAACTTATAAGGAATATAAACTATTAAAGCTATTTATGCAGAATGTAGGAAGAGTTTTAACAAGAGAGATGCTGATGGAGAAGGTCTGGGGTATAGATTTTGAAGGAGAGTCTAGAACCCTTGATATGCATATTAAGACACTAAGACAGAAACTAAAGGATGCAGGAGGGTATATTCATACCATTCGAAACGTTGGCTATGTATTAGAAAAATAAGAAACACAGGAGGATTGTATGAAAAGAAGAATTAACATACAGCTTCTGATACTGGGAGCAATTGCAATTATCTGTACATTATGTCTATCTGTGACTGTGTTTTATGATCATTTCAAAACTCAGGTAAAAGAAGATTTAAGAAGTTATGCAGTATTTCTATCATTTATGGATACTGAGCAAATGGAAAAGTTGGCAGAAAAACAAGGGAATGTGGATAATCTAAGAATTACTGTGATTGAGAGTGATGGAACCGTAAGCTTTGATTCCCAGGTAGATATTAAAAGACTAGACAATCATAAGGCTCGTCCTGAATTTGAGGAAGCTTCTAAAAATGGCAGTGGAAGTATTATTCGCAAATCTGATACCTTATCTCAAAGTGTGTTTTATTATGCTCTTCGTCTTGAAAATGGACAAATACTTCGCGTCTCTAAGGAAACTAGTAGCATATTCAGTGTTTTTTACCATATGATACCTGTGTTACTTTTAATGGGTGGATTGATTTTTATCTTATGTATGGTAATTGCCCGTTATTTAGCTCGTTCTATTATATCACCAATTAAACATTTGGCCATGAATCTCCAAAATCCTAAAAAAGAAATGATCTATAAAGAGTTAGTCCCATTTACAGAGATGATACAAGAACAGCATAGAAATATCTTGAAAAATGCTAAGATGAGGCAGGAATTTACAGCAAACGTATCCCATGAATTAAAAACACCACTTACGGCAATTTCGGGATATGCGGAATTGATTGAAAATGGGATGGCCAATGGACAGGATGTAAAACGCTTTTCTATGGAAATACATCGCAATGCCAATCGACTACTTACAATCATTAATGATACAATACGATTGTCAGAACTAGATGATAACGAATTGTCCGTGACCACTGAGCCAATTGACTTATATAATCTTGCGCTATCCTGTATCAAGACCTTGGCAATTAACGCTGAGAAAAATCAGGTGACTATAGAAGTAAAAGGAAGTCATAATATAATAGAAGCGAATAAGCAGATGATGGAAGAGTTGATTTTTAATCTCTGTGACAATGCCATTCGTTACAATAATATCGGTGGAATTGTAACAGTAACGGTAGAAGATATAAAGGGGAGAACCTTACTTTCTGTAAAGGATACTGGTATAGGAATACCTAAAAAGCACCAAGAAAGAGTTTTTGAGCGATTTTATCGAGTAGATAAGAGTAGATCAAAGTCTACTGGAGGTACTGGTTTAGGATTAGCCATTGTAAAGCATATTGTGGCTCAACATAATGCCCAACTTAATTTAATCAGTGA
This sequence comes from Bacillota bacterium, assembly GCA_023416695.1. GTDB lineage: Bacteria > Bacillota > Clostridia > Lachnospirales > Lachnospiraceae > KM106-2. Next base: position 12,412 of record JAEZGY010000064.1, read on the forward strand.
AGAAGGAAAAGGAACTGAGATAACCGTTTTGTTTTAACAGGGCGGATATCTCATGCAATACCTTGTCACTGCAATTAAATGGTAAAATATAGTTGAAAAATAAGGCAATAAAGTGTATGATAGTTTCGATTTATAAAACATCTAGTGAGATAGGTAGATAAGAGAAAGGCAGGATAATAATGCGCAAAACTAAGATAGTATGTACCCTAGGTCCTTCAACAGATAGTGAAGATATGATAAGACGTTTAATGCAGGAGGGAATGGACGTAGCTAGATTCAATTTTTCCCATGGTAGCCATGAGGAGCAGGGAAAGAGGCTTGCAATCATCAAAAAGCTTCGTCAAGAGTTAAACCTTCCAGTTGCTACTTTATTAGATACAAAGGGTCCTGAGATTCGTATTGGTACCTTTAAAAATAGTAGTATTAATCTAGAAAAAGGCCAACGTTTTACGTTGACTAATGAGGACATAGAGGGAAATAAAGATAGAGTTAGTGTTACATATAAGGATTTGGTAAATGATGTGAAGGTAGGCGATCGTATTCTGATTGACGATGGGCTTATTGCTATGAAAGTAGAAAAACTTACTGCTACTGATATTGTCTGTAGAGTACTTAACAATGGTAAAATATCCAACCGTAAGGGAATTAATGTTCCTGGTGTGGAAATAAACATGCCATTTATCAGTAAGAAGGATTATGATGATATATTATTTGGTATTGAACAAGGCTTTGATTTTATTGCTTGTTCCTTTACTCGTTCTGCCAATGATGTGAAAAAGGTTCGGGATATTCTTAAGGTAAAAAAATGCTCTACAATTAATATTATCGCAAAAATAGAGAATCAGCAGGGAGTAGAAAATATTGATGAAATTTTAGAAGTAGCAGATGGTATTATGATCGCTCGTGGCGATATGGGTGTAGAAATACCACTAGAAAATGTTCCTGTTATTCAAAAAATGCTGATTGAGAAGGTATATAGAGCAGGGAAACAGGTAATTACTGCAACACAGATGTTAGATTCTATGATGAAAAACCCTAGACCTACTAGAGCGGAGACTACAGATGTTGCCAATGCCATTTATCAAGGAACCAGTGCTATTATGTTATCCGGAGAGACAGCTGCGGGTCAGTATCCAATTGAAGCATTACAAACTATGGTTCGTATCGCTATTCGTACAGAGGAAGATATTGATTATAAACATGTATTTTACGAAGGACGTGGTATTGATAGAACAGATATCACCAATGCGATATCACATGCAACCTGTACAACAGCATCGGATTTATCTGCTAAAGCGATCATAACCGTAACAAAATCCGGACAGACTGCTCGAATGGTATCTAGATACCGCCCAGATTGTCAAATTATCGGATGTACCACAGAGAAGCATGTATGTAGACAACTTAACATGTCTTGGGGAGTTCGGCCACTCCTTATAAATGAAGAGAGTGATATAGAAAGTCTTTTTGACCATGCACTAAGAGCTAGCTGGAATGCAGGTTATGTGGATGGAGGAGATGTAGTTGTATTAACTGCAGGTTCTCCGTTGGGACGTTCTGGTACTACAAATTTAATAAAAGCATGTGTAGCTAGTGGAGATTATAAGGTACAATAGGTTAGGGAGGCAGCTCTAGTAAATTCCATGGAAGGCAAGCTCTCGCATGATTAATCACGTAGTGATACGTAAGACCTGATGGCGAGGGATGTTCGATTGGTTTTATAATTACAGTGGGTAGTGTATTGAATTAGAACCTTAAGTAGGACACGCTCCGCTATAAGATAAAAAGACAAAAAGATCGACAAAGGGATGTCGTCTTTTTGTCTTTTATTATCTTATCCGCAATGTAAGACTCTTTACGGGTTTCTTGTTACATGATATGATAATGTAAAATATTGATAAGATTGGAGAGTAACCAGAATGCCAAGTAAATATTATGTAGTAAGAAAAGGAAGACAGACTGGTATTTTTTATTCTTGGCCGGAGTGTCAGAATCAGATAAACGGTTATAGTGGGGCAGAGTACAAAAGTTTTAAGACTGAGACTGAGGCAAAGGATTACCTGGCAGGAGGGGTTAAGAAAGATAATGCAGAGTGTGCGCTTAAGGATATGGCTGTGGCTTATGTAGATGGTAGCTATCATGTAGGGACTGGGGAGTATAGCTATGGAGCAGTCCTTATGTATAGAGGCAAGGAATACGAATATAGTGAAAAGGGACAAGATATGTCTGTGTCGGATATGCGTAATGTGGCTGGAGAAATCCTGGGAGCCAGAAAGATGATGGAATTTTGTGTGGAGCATGGCATTGCTAGGTTGGCTTTACATTACGACTATGAGGGCATAGAAAAATGGTGTACAGGTGCATGGCAAGCAAAAAAGCCTGGGACGATTGCGTATAAACAGGCATATGACGGGATGAAAGATAAACTTTATGTTGAGTTTCATAAAGTTGTTGCTCACTCTGGGGTGGAACTTAATGAGAGAGTAGATGTATTAGCGAAAAAGGCACTAGGTTTATAAAGTTGAATAGAAAATATGGATATTTCTAATACTATTATTGTAGGTGTATACAAAAATAGTATAAGGAGTGGAGTAAATGCCAGTGGATTTTCAAAATAGTGAGACCAAAGTAAACCTAATGAGAGCTTTTGCAGGTGAAAGTCAAGCAAGAATGCGATATATTTTAGCAGCAGAAGAGGCAAAAAAACAGAATCATCAAGTCGTAGAAAAGGTGTTCAAATTCACAGCTGCTCAAGAGGCAGAGCATGCTGAGGCTTTTTATAAGTTTTTAGAGCCAGCGGCCAAGTCTACGATTCATATAGATGGGGGCTATCCAGTAGACATTAGCAAGAGTATAGTAGAGTTACTTCGTATGGCCAATCATAATGAAATGGAAGAGTATAATGATGTATATAAAACCTTTTCAGAGAAGGCAAAGGAAGAAGGTTTTACAAAGATTGCTGCCACTTTTAAGATGATTGCAGAGGTTGAAAGGATTCATGGAGAGAGATTTGGAAAATTGGCAGATTTAATGGAAAAGAACCAACTTTATGTTTCAGAGGTGCAGACTACCTGGGTTTGCTTAAATTGTGGCTATATTCATGAAGGAACCTCAGCCCCTGCCAGATGCCCAGTATGTGATGTGGATCAAGGTTATTTTATTCGATTTGAATTGTCCCCATATGAACCTATTGGTAAAGTGGGAATTTCAGAATAAGAACAAATAGATAGGTAGTAAAGAGGCACATATGATATAGTAGAACTATATGGTATGTGCTTTATTAAAGAGGGAAAGGTGGAAGTTTATGATACAGATTTATTATGGAGATGGGAAAGGAAAGACGACAGCAGCAATTGGACAGGCGATTCGAGCAGCAGGTGCTGGAATGCTTGTTACCATGGTGCAATTTTTGAAGGGAAGCCCAACTGCAGAGCTTGAGGTATTAAGTAGAATTCCTGAGATTACAGTATTACGTAACGAATTGGACCTTGGGTTTACGAATCAAATGAGTGAAAAGGAAAAAGAACAAGCGCTGATGATGCATAATGTGAATCTACTTACAGCCATTGATATGATCAATCAAAAGAAATGTGATGTACTTATTTTGGATGAGTTACTTACCACCTATGACCTTGGCTTGGTTGACAGGAATATGGTGCATACCCTATTAGAGATGCGACCAAAGGATTTAGAGATCATTTTAACTGGGCATAAAGAAGTTTCTTACTTTACGGAGCAGGCAGATTATATCACCAATATGAAAAAAGAAAAACATCCATTTGATAAGGGCATTTCTGCAAGACGTGGAATTGAATATTAATTAAAATATCGTAGGTTTTTGTGGGTAAATTCAGTTGTTTATGATATAATAGAAAGAGAATATCTTAGCCTTTTGTACATTATACATAAATAGGGAGGCCAATGCATGAAGAATAAATGTTATGATTTTAGACCGGATGTTTTAAGTATGATATTTACTGCTATTTTTGCGAGTATTACTGGTGCGTTAATGTTTCTTTCTATGGATTTTCAAGGAGGCCTAACTTTTGTATCCTTAACCCAAAGAAAGGGTTTTTTATTTACCCCAGCAGGTTTTCTAATTGTAATAGCCTGTATTGCGATTGTTGTACTAGCTCTTTGTTCTATAAGACACCAAGAGTGTACAGCGTATATGATGCTTCCTATTGGTGTGGCGGGAATTCTATTTGCATTACGCTTTGTATTAGTTCAAGGAGATATATTTTTATTTTTGGAGCTACCAGTTTCAGAGTTATGCATTGCTTTAGTACGGGCGCTTTTGGGAGTTTTATCCATTGTATTATTATTTCTATTAGTTAGTAATGTAGTACCAAATAAACGATATTTGATGACTGTACTGGTAGTATGCATAGCTTGGGATTTTGCAACGGAAGGTTATTTAAGTTCTCAGTTAGGAACTGGGCTACAAAACCTAGAGGACAGTAGTCATGTTAACATAATGTTAAGTCAGATTGCCTATTATTTTTCAGCAATATTTTTTACTTTTAACATTAAGCCAGTGTATGAAGAGAATGGTCTTATTGTAAAAAAAATAAACTAAATATGAATTTATATTCATGATGGTGAATAAAAATAAATCATAAACTGTAGAAAGTAGTGTATATTTTACTACAGTTTATTTTTTTACATAGGGATTAGTACCGTGATGGTAGGTAGTAAGGTCTCTTGTGACCTACCACAGAAGAAGAGTATCACAAGGAGTATTCTTTGCTGTCATAAAATATTGTTTTAATGTATTTGGTAAAAACAGTTTATTTCAGGGTATATATTGATACTAAAGTTATATTAAAACCCTTAAGTGAATAATTAGTAAAGTTGTTTAGTTATAAGTAAGACTCATTTGAGATTGGTTATTTATTAGTAAAAAAACTTAATGAGTAGCAAAAAAAGATACTTCTAATGGGGATAAAATAAAAATTAATAAATTTACTAAAAAATGAATAATTATACTTGATTATTTTCCGAATTGCGTTATAATCTAATTGTTCGGTACGACAAACTGAAATTGTAGTACTACATAGAAAGAAATCAGTATACATAATAGTAGTAATGATATAGAAAGGGAGAGATAATATGAAAAAGAAATTAGTTAGTGTATTAATGATTGTAACAATGATAGCAGCTCTTGCTGGTTGTGGTGACAAATCAAAGCTTATTATGGCAACCAATGCAGAATTTCCACCTTATGAATATAAGGAAGGGGATAAAATTGTAGGTATCGACGCTGAGATCGCTGAGGCAATTGCAGAAGAATTGGGTATGGAATTAGAGATTGAGGATATTGCGTTTGATTCCATCATTCCAGAAGTAGTATCCGGAAAAGCAGATATGGGTGTTGCTGGTATGACAGTGACTGAGGATAGAAAAGAGAGCGTTAACTTTAGTGATCCTTATACAACAAGTACACAAGTAATTATTGTAAAGGAAGATAGTGATATTGCAACGGTAGATGCTTTAACAGGAAAGACCATTGGTGTTCAACTAGGTACTACTGGTGATATCTATGCAACAGCTATGAAAACTGCAACTATTGAACGTTACAATAAGGGAGCGGATGCAGTTCTTGCTTTAACTCAGGGTAAGGTGGATGCGGTTATTATTGACCATGAACCTGCGAAGGTATTTGTTGAGAAGAATGAAGGAATTAAAATTCTGGATGAAAAATTTGCTGTAGAGGATTATGCCATTGCTATTGCTAAGGATAATACAGAATTGTTAACTAAAGTAAATAAGGCATTAGCTACCTTAAAGGAATCTGGAAAGCTTCAAGAAATCATTGATAAGTACATTAAGTAACATAAAAAAACACATAGTAGGTAAATCATATGTATTTGAATATTATAGACTCATTTAATAAGATGTTAGATAACCTAGGGGATCAATTTTACCTAAATTTTATTAAGGATGATAAGTGGAAGTATCTTGTAGATGGCTTAAAGATTACTCTTTTAGTTACCTTCTTCGCAGTACTCCTTGGTATTGTTATAGGTTTTCTTGTGGCTAGTGTTCGTGCAACCTACGATAAGACAAAGCCAGGATTTCTCTTAAAGCTTCTCAATGGCATTTGTAAGGTGTACCTTACAGTAATTCGAGGAACCCCAGTAGTAGTTCAGCTGCTGATTATCTATTTTGTAATCTTTGGTTCTGTGAGAATTAGCAAGGTATTAGTTGCGGTTATTGCATTTGGTATCAACTCTGGTGCCTATGTGGCTGAGATTGTAAGAGGTGGCATTATGTCCATCGATGCAGGCCAATTTGAAGCCGGAAGAAGTATTGGCTTTACATATGCTCAAACCATGCGTTATATCATCATTCCACAGGCCATCCGTAATATTTTACCTTCCCTAGGGAATGAATTTATAGTACTCCTTAAGGAGACCTCTGTTGCTGGTTTCATTGCCTTAACGGATTTAACTAAGGGTGGAGATATTATTAGGAGTATCACATATTCTCCGTTTATGCCTCTTATTGCAGTAGCATTAATCTATTTAGTTTTTGTAATGTTATTTTCCTATTTGGTAGGAAGGCTTGAAAGGAGGTTAAACAATGGAAGACGTTAATATATCTTTTGACTCCTATATCAATGAGGAAGCTTTAATTGAGGTAAAAGAGTTAAGTAAGAAGTTTACCTCTACGGTAGCCTTGGATGAGGTTAATCTAACCATAAAAAAAGGTGAAGTAGTATGTATCATTGGACCTTCTGGCTCTGGTAAGAGTACCTTACTAAGATGCCTAAATCGTTTGGAGGAAGCGACCTCTGGTTCTGTTTGGTTTGAAGGTAAGAATCTACTTGATAAAAAAGTGAATATTAATACTCATCGTCAGAAGATGGGAATGGTATTCCAACATTTTAATTTATTTCCGAACATGACGATTCTTAAGAATTTGACCATTGGGCCAAAGAAGCTTCTTCACCTTACAGATGAGGAAGCCAATAAACGAGCTATGGAAATGTTAAAGCGGGTAGGTCTAGAAGACCGAGCAGATACGTATCCTGAATTACTTTCAGGTGGCCAGAAACAGAGAATTGCTATTGTGCGTGCCCTTTGCATGAACCCTGATGTAATGTTATTTGACGAGCCAACTTCCGCCCTTGATCCGGAGATGGTAGGGGAAGTTCTTGAGGTAATGAGAGAGCTTGCAAAGGAAGACATGACCATGGTAGTAGTTACTCATGAAATGGGCTTTGCCAAAGAGGTAGCCACTCGTGTGATCTTTATGGATCAGGGACAAATTATCGAAGAAAACACACCAAAGGAATTATTTGAACGTCCACAAAGTGAAAGACTACAAAGCTTTTTAGCAAAGGTATTATAAAAGTAAAGAATCGCACCAAAGTGGTGCGATTCTTTTTTATTACATAGGAAATTGCTTCGCAATATCCTATGTAATAAAAAAGCTTTCTAAAAGACAGAAAGCTGGTAATCGCACTGCGGCGGTATGGATAATGTCGTTTACGCGACCTGCCGCAGGCGGAGAGTTTCGCAAGCGAAACTCTTTTTTTACGGTATAGGAGCTTTGCAAGCAAAACTCTTATTTATTTTCCTTTATACATTTGGCGATAGTGGAGGGGACGATATCCCATTCTTTCATATAAAGCCATTGCTTTTTCATTGTCCTCATCTACCTCTAGGCGGATTCTTACGACTTGATTCTTCGCCTTATTCTCAAGAAATCCAAAGAAAGCACTTCCTAAGCCTTTGTTTCTATATTCTGGCCTTACATAAAGTTCTTCAATCCATAATACCATTCCACCTGCCTCTTGAGAGTAGGTTTTGGCTAACAGAGAATACCCAGCTGCTTTTCCGTGATACTCAAAGAGATAGCCTTCTGTATAGAGACTTAAGGTAGTTACTTCTTTAAAGGTCTGCTCTATATGACTCTCAGGGATTGGGTGTAGGACAGCATCACTGTGATAGAATTCTGTGGCCATGGCCATATAATCTATAAAATCATCTTTGGTTATTGGTCTAATCATTACTATTTCCCCTGTAGTTATTCCATTCAATTTAGTCACATTTTGTCTAATTATAGCATATAATATTTGGAATAACAAATTAAAGTGATTATATGAGTTGTAAGGGTAATAAAGGTCACAGTAAATGTAATACAGAAGAGCGTGAAGAGAGACGGAGAAGGGTAGCAATTTCTACTGCAAACTTTTCGTCTACCTTTGTCAGTAGCACAACAAGCAAGTTCCATCCTCGGTTTATCAATGGCTGTAACATCGATGTTGATGAAGGTGGTTGTGGAATAGAGCTTAAAAGAAATTGGGTTTATCTGATATCCTATAGCTATACATTGGAAACAGAAAAGTGTGGCGTACTTGAAGTTACTCCAATGCTTAATAGAGAAAAAATAGAAGAGGGCATAAGTAGAGCTTCTAATGCACGAGAGGGCAAAGTGATGGTAAGTAATTCTTTCACATTAGCTACCGATTGTGCTACCACACTTACTTTTCGCTATTGTGCAATCGATGCAGAAACTGGAAAACGCCCTAGAGGGCAAGTATCCATAGTTTCGTTAGGCCGATTCTGTGGTGAAAGAGGCCGTGAGGAACATGAAACAGATTGCGACAAAGATGAGAGATGTTTCAGAGAAACTGAAGAACTACAGGATGATGGAAGATATTTAATGGAGTTATAAAAAAGAAGGGTGTTGGCCAGATATTTGGTGCCAACACCCTTTGGCTTACAAAATACCTGTACAAATTTACTTCAAAGCTTCATACATATATAGTAATACCTATAAAGGAATGCTTTTAATGAATCTGAAAAAGAAAATCTCCGAGAATTGGTTAACCTATATTATTGTATTAGCTTTTGCTGTGTTTACCATAGAATATTGGGATAAAATGTGTCAGATAGTGGATTATCTACTAACACTATTGTCTCCTTTTATTATGGGAGGCTGTATCGCCTTTGTCATAAATCTTCCTATGAAATTCATAGAAAATAAGTTGTTTGTTAATCGTCATACAGGCAAAAGAAGAAAGGGTGGGAGAACCTTTAGTATTTTACTCACAATTTTTTTCTTGATTGGCATCATCGCAACAGCCTTATTCATTATTATACCTGAGCTCTTTAGCACAACAGGGGAACTAGTGTCTACTATCACCTTGTTTTCAAAAAAGCAAGAGAAGATTCTGACGGATTTGTGGAAGCAATATCCCCAGTGGCAAGGGTTTATTGAACGAATAGATATCGACTGGAAAGTGATATTGGAGAAGATATGGGAGTTTTTAAAGTCTGGGGTAGGAGGAATTGTTGATTCTACTATTGGCGTGATTGGCTCTATCATCTTTCAAGTTACTAACTTTCTTATAGGCAGTGTATTTGCAATATACCTATTATATAGCAAGGAAGTCATAGCATCTCAAGGGAAACAGATACTTTATGGATGTATGAAGAGGGAGAGGGTAGAAAGAATCTTATATGTCCTTTCCATTACTCATGAGAGCTTCTCGAACTTTATTTCTGGGCAATGTATTGAGGCCTTAATACTTGGTTTCATGTTTTTTAGTACCATGCTAATCATTGGTCTTCCTTATCCGCTATTGATAGGGGTGATTATCACTGTTACCGCAGTTGTGCCAGTCTTTGGATCATTTTTAGGCTTGGGCATTGGAATCTTTTTAATCCTAGCAACAAAACCGGTAGATGTTCTTGTATTTATTGTACTATTTTTTATCCTACAACAAATAGAGGAAAATCTAATATATCCTCATGTGGTTGGCAATTCTGTAGGGCTTCCATCCATTTGGGTTATGGTGGCAGTCACCTTAGGAGGAAGCTTAATGGGCATTATCGGAATGCTATTATTTTTACCATTGGCTTCTGTTATGTATCGTCTCATAAAGGAAAAAATCAAGGAGAAGACGCGACTTAAGGATTGACAATCAGGAGTTCTTTTGCTATTGTAAGTATTGCAAAATAGTTAGAGTTCTAACTATTAGAATTCTAAATAATTTATAGCAGGAGGTATTATGGGAAAGCACAGTTTAGGTATGATTCATCATATATCAAGAGTGTTGAAGCAAAGAATAGATGCTCAGGTGCAGCAATTTGGGCTTACGGGGCAGCAATCAAGAATGATTACCTTCATTGGCTATAGATCTTTGCAGGAGGACGTGTTTCAACGGACCATAGAAGAAGAATTTCATATTCGGCCATCTTCTGTCACCAGTATGCTGAAACTATTAGAGAAGAATGGTTATATTAGGAGGGAGACTGTACCCTCCGATGCTAGGCTTAAAAAACTAGTTTTGACAAAGGAAGGACAACTTCTTTGGCAGCGGATTGGTGATGTCATTGAGAGAGAAGATAAGAGAATACAAGAAAGATTAACTACAGAGGAGCAACAAGAGTTATTTCGTTTGCTAAAAAAACTGGCAGAGACGGACAGGGAGGAAAAGAATGATTAAAAAGTTACTAGGACAGGTGAAGGAGTTTAAGAGAGACTCAATTTTGACACCGGTTTTTATTGTTTTTGAAGTAATATTGGAAGTATTACTTCCTTTACTAATGTCTAAAATAATTGACAATGGAGTTGGTAAAGGGAATTTAGGGTATGTATATAAGTTAGGAGCTATCATGTTTGGCATTTCGTTACTATCCCTATTTTTTGGAGCTATGGCAGGGAAAACGGGAGCTACAGCTTCTACAGGCTTTGCAAGAAACTTAAGGAAAGCAATGTTTCATAACATACAGAACTTTTCCTTTAGTAATATCGACAAGTATTCTACTGCAGGCTTAGTTACCCGTCTGACTACTGATGTAACTAATGTACAGAATGCTTATCAGATGATTATTCGTATGTTTGTACGAAGCCCTATTATGCTTATTTCAGCCATGATTATGTGCTTTACTATAAACGCTAAGCTATCTCTTATATTCCTAGGTGCAGTATTGTTCTTAGGCTTTTGTTTGTACTACATCATGACTCACGCTCATCCATTTTTTAGAAAAATGTTTCGTAAATATGATGATTTAAATAGTAGCTTACAGGAGAATCTCACAGGAATCCGAGTGGTGAAAGCTTATGTAAAAGAGGAATATGAGACAGAGAAATTTTGTCAGGCTAGTCAGAAGGTATATGATTATTCTGTGAAAGCAGAGCGTTTGATTATCTTAAATACCCCAATTATGCAGTTGACAGTATATGCTTGCATTATTCTCCTTTCCTGGCTTGGAGCAAAGATGGTAGTTGGAAGCTCTATGACGACTGGGGAATTAATGAGTTTGTTTACCTATACTTCAAACATCTTAATTTCTCTTATGCTTATTTCTATGGTATTTGTTATGGTCATTATGGCCAAGAGCTCTGCGGAGCGTATTGTAGAGATACTGGAAGAGGAAAGCGATTTGAAAAATAAGGACAATGCCATTACAGAGGTGAAAGATGGTAGCATTGAATTTGACCATGTCTCCTTTAGCTATGTCCATGATAAGAACAACTATGCATTATGCGATATAAATCTTAAGATAAAGAGTGGAGAAACTATCGGTATTATTGGCGGAACGGGAAGCTCAAAATCTAGCTTTGTACAGTTGATTCCAAGACTATATGATGTGACAGAAGGTGCTGTTAGGGTAGCAGGAGTAGATGTTCGTGACTATGATCTCACAACCTTACGTAACCAGGTTGCTATGGTGCTTCAAAAGAATGTACTTTTCTCGGGAAGCATTAAAGAAAACTTAAAATGGGGGAATCAAGAGGCAACAGATGAAGAAATCATTCATGTATGCAAACTAGCACAAGCTCATGATTTTATTGAAACCTTTGAGAAGGGCTATGATACCCATATAGAGCAAGGGGGAACTAATGTATCAGGAGGGCAAAAGCAACGACTTTGCATTGCTAGAGCACTGTTAAAAAAACCTAGGATTCTTATTCTAGATGACTCCACTAGTGCGGTAGATACTCGTACTGATGCACTGATACGAAAGGCTTTTCGTGAAGAAATCCCAGATACAACAAAGCTTATTATTGCCCAACGTATCTCTAGTATACAGGATGCGGATCATATTCTTGTCTTAAATGATGGTAAAATCGATGGCTTTGGTACTCATAAAGAGTTATTAGAAAATAATACAATATACCAAGAAGTATATCATTCACAGATGAAGGGAGCTGACTTTGACGATGGAAAATAAACATAAACGTGGTGGCACAGCTCCAAAAAAAACCTTTAAACGGCTGATTAGTTTAGTATTTTCAAAGTATCCTGCACATTGCATTATCGTGGTGGTGGCAATTATTATTAGTTCCTTAGCCAGTGTGGCGGGAAGTGTATTCTTAAAGACTTTAGTAGATAACTATATCAATCCATATATAGGCAGTCTAAACCCTGATTTTGCACCTCTTTTAAATGCCCTTTTTAAGATGGGAGGATTATTTTTAATTGGTGTATTTTGTACCTACTTATTTAACCGTCTTATGGTTTCTGTAACCCAAGGGACCTTAAAGGGGATACGTAATGATCTGTTTGCTCATATGGAGACCTTACCAATTAAATTTTATGATACCCATGTACATGGGGATTTGATGAGTATTTATACTAATGACACAGATACCTTAAGACAGATGATTAGTCAGAGTATTCCTCAGCTAATCTCATCCTCTATTACAATTGTTACAGTGGCCATCTCTATGGTCATCCTTAGCATTCCTTTATCCTTAGTGGAGTTTGTGATTGTGGCTTTGATGATTATAATCACCAAGAAGTTAGCTGGAAAAAGTGGTTTCTATTTTGTAAAGCAACAGAAAAATATAGGAATGGTCAATGGATACATTGAAGAAATGATGGAGGGACAGAAGGTAGTAAAGGTATTCTGTCACGAAGAAGAGACGAAAAAGGATTTCGATTCTTGTAATGATCAGTTGTTTGAGAGTGCAAACAATGCCAATACCTTTGCCAATGTCTTGATGCCTATTATGGGAAATCTAGGGTATATCAGTTTTGTTCTAGTATCTGTGGTAGGTTCCTTTTTAGCTGTAAATGAAATACAGGGATTCTCCTTAGGTTCCCTAGCAGCCTTCTTACTATTAACAAGAACCTTTGCACAGCCTATTTCACAAATTTCTCAACAGTTTAATGCCATTGTTATGGCTATGGCTGGGGCAGAGAGAATCTTTAAACTGTTAGATGAAGAGCCTGAGGTAGATGAAGGCTATGTTACTCTTGTAAATGTAACGATAGATAAGGAAGGTAAGGTCATCCCTTGTAAAGAGCACACAGGAATCTGGGCATGGCAACATCCACATGAGAAAGATGGCACTGTAACTTATACTAGATTGTTAGGTGACGTAGTATTTGATGATGTGGACTTTGGTTATGATGACAATAAGCTTGTGTTGCACAACGTTTCTCTTTTTGCAAAGCCTGGTCAAAAGATTGCTTTTGTTGGCGCTACTGGTGCAGGAAAGACCACCATTACCAATCTAATCAATCGATTCTATGACATTCAGGATGGAAAAATCCGATATGATGGCATCAATATCAATAAGATAAAGAAGGATGATTTACGTCGTTCCCTTGGAATTGTACTACAGGATACCCATCTCTTTACTGGGACAGTGAAAGACAATATTAGATATGGCAAATTCGATGCTACAGACGAAAAGGTAATTGCAGCTGCAAAGCTAGCCAATGCTCATCAATTTATCATGCATTTACCAAAGGGATATGATACGATGCTTTCAGGTGATGGATCGAATCTATCTCAAGGTCAAAGACAACTTTTAGCCATTGCTAGAGCTGCTGTTCAAGATCCACCTGTACTAATTTTAGATGAGGCAACCTCTAGTATTGACACACGTACTGAGTCCATTGTACAGGAAGGTATGGATAAACTTATGGAGGGAAGGACAGTGTTTGTTATTGCTCATCGTCTCTCTACTGTTAAGAATTCTGATGTCATTATGGTACTAGAAAATGGTCGTATTATTGAACGAGGCAATCATGATGACCTAATTGAACAAAAGGGAAAATATTATCAGCTTTATACAGGAATATTTACTGAGGGGGCATGAAACTAAACTTGTATTATATTTCTAAATGCCATATAATGGAATCTAGTTATTGAAACTACAACAAGTGGTTTTAAAAGTGAATAGAAAGGCAGATAGAATATGAATACAGGTAAAGTGGCAAAACTAATACGAACGATAACCTTAGCGCCTATTATGGCGCTATTGGCATTGACTGTTTTATTTAATTATACAGAAGATGTGTTTGGTAATACCTATGAATATGTAATGGCAGTGTTTTTCTTGGTTATATTACCAATACTAGCATATCCACTGCAACCTCTAATTCCTTCTTATAAATCTAAGGGACGAGATGGTCAGAGACAATTGGCCATTGTAATGGCTGTCATTGGGTATATGGGAGGAATTACAGTTGCTCTTATAACTTCAGTTCCAGTAAAATTAAAGGTTATATACTTTACTTATTTTATTTCAGGTGTCTTAATCTTGGTGTTTAATAAGTTATTAAAGGTAAAAGCTAGTGGACATGCTTGTGGTGTTGTTGGGCCTATGGCAATTTTGGTATATTGTTTAGGGCCATGGGCTTTATTAGGGATACTGATTCTTTTTTTAGTATACTGGGCATCACTGAAGATGGAAAGACATACTGTTTCTCAGTTATGCTTCGGTTCTGTCATTCCAGTAGCAGCTCTTTTTATCTCTTATGAAATGTATCATATGGGCTAATATTTTGGGATTCTTTAAAATATTCATTTACTAGACTTTTATAGCCCCATGCTTTTAACTCGTCATAGGAGATACGATAATTGCCTTTATAATGTCGTCCTGTGATTGTATAACGAATGTATTCCTGCATATAAAGATCAATTTCATGAAGCCCTGTGCTGACAGTAAGATGAGGAAAAAACCAACGGTTCCAGGTAAACTCATCCTCTCCACCACTGCCATAGAACTTACGATTCATGGCATTGATGAAGCCTATTGCAGCCTTATCAGGAGAAAGGTTTTTGCGCATTTGCCATAGTCTAAGTGCATTAGCCTTTCTTTTTATTTTCGCTTTTATTTTTCTTTTTGTCACGTCTGACAAATCAATTGCTCCATTGTAATAGGTAAACCCAAGAAAGCTCCATGGTTCTCCAGGTGAGGTAATGGCTACCTTATCGGGGTTAATCTGAAGTTTTAGTTTTAACAGATGTTCTTCAAAAATGGCGATGTAACTCTCTAGTTCTTCTTTTGTATCTGCAAAAAATAGAATATCATCGGAATAACGAAAATACGGAATTTGTTTTTCAGCAAAGTAGTCATCTACTTTCTTAAGGTAGATATTAGCAAAAAAGGGGGAGATTGGTGTGCCAGCCATTGCACCATGATGATCTATACAGACCTTTCCATTAACAGTAACACGGTCTTCCTTAAGAATATGAAAAAATAGGTTATACAGAGCCTCATCCCTCTCTTTTAGGAAACTTAACGAAGAGAGCAACTCATCAATATCGATGCTATTAAAGTAGTTATGTATATCAGCTTTATAGCAATATTTTTTACTAAAGGAGGTATTGTTTTTAAAATGTACCATGGCATTCCGAATTCCATAAAAGCGGCGAAAGGCGTAGCAGTTAGGACTTAACACATCATTATATACATAAAGCTGATGAGCAATGAATTTGAGAATGATATTATCTTCTTTTTCAAAGGAGTAGACAATTCGCTTTTTTCGTGTGCCTGTCTTATTAATAGTTAACTTTCTTGGAAGGGTAGAAGGAAACATAGCAGATTTTATAAGTCCATCATAATGAAGATAACGCTTGTTATTTATAAATGTTATAATCTCTTGTTCTTCCTGTCTACTCAAATGTTGAAGTTGTTGTTTGTCCGACAGAAAGGCTTCCCAGTATGTTTTATCTGTAATTGTATCTAAAATAGACATAGGTACCTCCTTTTTATCCTTTTAAAAAAGGACATAAAAAAAGAAAGAGAAAGTGCTTTGAAGTGCAAAAGCTATGCTTTGCATACTAGACTGAACATGTCCCGGTTACCCGTAAAACCTCTTTAGAACATGCTTCATCCTTCACGGGTACAGCGTTGCTGCATTTCTCTTTCTTTTAAACAATATTATATATTTCTTAGCCAAAGATGTTCTGGCGTAGTCGGTTACTAATATAAGATGTCTCATTTGGTAAATGCGGCATGAAATTCATATATGGTACGAAAATATTTTCTGCAGCTTCTTTTGCAAGTAATACATCTTTACGTCTATAGTCATTACGATTCCTCATGAGCATAATAAAGGCACGAGGCTTTCCTGAATCATCCAATAACACATAGGAAAAATTACGAGCGTTTGGTTGGTTTGCGAATTCACTAGGAGAAACCTCTTTGCGAACAGTAAATTCACCATACTCAGTGGCAAAAATTTGCTCTAATTTTTGCTCTAGATTGCTATAAGCCGCCTTATACTTATGGTCCACTTTAGGTTGGTTATATGTAGTAGATTTTCTTGCGGCGTTTGGACTAGATGAGTCAGTAGTAGTATAACTATAGCTTTGGGAAGAACTGTTCGAGTCATTATTTATAACCTTTCCAACTTTTTCTACTAAATCTGCAGCACTATCCACATTCAATGTTTTTAGAATTTTATCAAAAAACCCCATAATATCCCTCCATATAAATAATATAAAAATTATAGCATAGAATATAATGTCAGTAAAGGAAAAATATTCAAAAATAATGCATTATAGAGAAATAGGAGAAGTTTGACAATTGTTTAAATAAAGAATATAATGAAAGAATATGGAATTTATTTCTACTATAGTATTAAAAGTAATGAAGGGAAGAGAGAAATATGAAGAAGAGTGTGTTAGGGGTGCTGTTAATCGCCCTAACAGTAGGGGGAGTTTTAGCATGTGGAGATGCAAATAGTAATGTTACTAGTGAAATGGATACAAGCATAATAAGTGATATTTCCATAGCAGATGTTAAATTGTCTGAGTTACATAGCCTAAATGATTTTTTAACCAAACTACCTAATAGCAAAATTAGTAGTGTTTGGCTTGAGTACGAGGATTCCGATGAAAATGGATGTGAAACTTGCACTTACGATGAACTTTTAACTGATCAGGTAGTAAAAGAAAATCTAAATACAGTAATATTTAATATTGATGTTACAATGCCAAATGGGGTAACAAATATAAGCTTTTCCACTCATTATAATATATTTAAGGAGAAGCAAAAAGAATCTGAATACTTTTGTATCGATTTTATTGAATCAAAAAACAGTATAAAACTAAAGGATAAATTTTTAGAAACATTAACAGTAGAGGATATAAAGCAAAGCTACCAACTAGCAACTAGAAGTCAAGCAGGTATGTACTATATTGATTTTAAAATGGTAAGTGGAGATCAATGTACTTATACTGGTTATCCGAATAGTTCTACTTTTCAAATTTTTAATACAAGTGAAAGAGATAGAAATTCTTAAGTTAAAGGGGATTTTAGACTTTCTATTATTAAAAAAGACTTAGGACTGTTGAATAATCAATGTTTCTAGGTCTTTTATTTTTATTAAGTAAGGAAAAGTATAAAAAGGAGAGGGATTATGAAATATATTGAAGAGATTAATAAAATTCGTACTGAAATTAATGGTGTTTTAATTGGAAAGGAAGACAAGGTTGAGCTTGTTCTTAATGCATTTCTATCAGGAGGACATGTTTTATTGGAGGATGTGCCTGGAGTGGGAAAGACAACACTTGCCAATGCTCTGGCTCGTTCTTTGGATGTAAGCTTTGGAAGAATCCAATTTACCCCAGACACTTTGCCTAGTGATGTCACTGGAGTATCCGTTTATAATATGAAGACAGGAAGCTTTGAGTATGTAAAGGGAGCTATTATGCATAATATCATTTTAGCAGATGAGATTAATCGTACCTCTCCAAAGACTCAGGCAAGCTTATTAGAGGCTATGGAGGAGAAGCAGGTAACTGTGGATGGAGCCATCTACCCTCTAGAGGAGCCATTTATGGTAATTGCAACTCAAAATCCTGTAGATTTTCTTGGTACCTATAACCTTCCAGAAGCACAATTGGATCGTTTTTTAATGCGCATTTCTTTGGGATACCCTAATATGAATCAAGAAATTAAGATGGCAGAGAATTACTTGAATCACAGGAGTCTTCAGTGTATAGAAGCTGTTTGTTCTAAGGCTATGGTTAAGGAAATGAAGAAGGAAGTAGAGAAGGTATTTGTAGACGCTGACATTATCAGCTTTGCCGTAGAGATTACAGAAGCTACAAGGAGCAATGAGAGCTTATCTTTGGGAGCTAGTCCAAGAGCAACCTTAGCATTGATTCGTTCTGCACAGTCTAGAGCCTATTTGATGGAACGTGATTATGTAATCCCAGATGATGTGCTTAAGATGTTAGAACCAGTGCTTTGTCACCGTATGGTACTATCCATGGAAGCTAAGCTAGCCAGACAAAGTGCAGAAGAAGTAATTCAACAGATCTTGCGAAAAATAAAGGTTCCGATTCTAAAAAACATTAGTGTTGAAAATAAGTAGAGGTCGATAGTATGAAACGTAATCGCTTTATCTTTATTCTTTTATTTTTGGCGGCCTATGTATTTGCAGCTAATATAGGAGGAACCATCAGTTACCTAGTTCTGTATTTTGTTTTATTTATACCGCTGTTATGTATTTTTTATCTAGGATATGTATATTTTCGATTTCGTATATATCAACATCTTGAGAAAAAGGTAATTGTCAAAGGGGATCATGTAGTCTATAAATTTCATTTGGCCAATGAAGACTTTATTGCCTATACAGATGTAAGAGTTACCTATGAAAAAAAGACTTCTATCGTGGAAGGAATCAGTCCAGATACCAGCTATAGTCTTCTTCCCGGGCAAGAGATAAAAATCGAGACTACGTTATGTCCTTTATACAGAGGGCAGTATTTTGTAGGTATTGATTATGTCATTGTTCGAGATTTTTTTCATTTATTTCAGATGAAGTATTCCAACAAAAGCAAAATAGAAGTAACGGTATTACCTAGAATTTTGCATCTAGATAAGCTTGAGATAGGACCTAATGAAGAAAGCTTAAAGACCAATCTCAGAGGTGAAAGTGCAAGACAACAGGTCCGTGATAACGAAGTTAGAAAGTATGAGAGTGGAGATTCTATGAAGATGATTCATTGGAAAGCTAGTGCTAGAACTGGTAATTTACTCTCTCTAAAGTATATAGACGAACCAAAAACAGAGGTTGTCAGTATTATTGATTTATGCGAGCTTGAGATAGAGGAATACGAGAAAATTGTTACAGAGGATAAGATAGTAGAGGCGGTATTAGCAATCCATCATTATTTCTCGGTTCATACAATTCCTTCAAGGGTGATGTATGGAGATTCAAGTATAAAGGTAAGAGCAATACATAATCGACAGGAATTTGGTCAGTTTTATAATATCTGTAAGAACATGAGATTTCATAGCCAATATACTTGTTGTGAACTTTTACAAAGTGCCATAAGAATAGCAAAGGATATCGGATATATAATTTTAATTACTGGTAATTTAGATAAAAAGCTTTGTATTAGTTGTAATGAGTTAGTGCGTTACGGTATCGATTTGACTATATTATGTGTTGGGGATGATAACTTATCCTTACAAAAAGAATTACTTAGTGACCGAATACATTTACATACTATCCATCTTGACGAAGAAGTAGAAGATATTTTGGCAAATAGGAGGGCAAAGTCATGAAAAAAGAAGGCTTATATGATAAGCATGCTTACCAGATTATCTTAACCCTTCTTCCTACCTTGGCTAGCATGATACTTATCTATGATTTATTAAATGTACATTTTAATGAGATAGCTTTAGGAATCTTGATTTTATTATTCATTATTATAGTAAGGGTATTGGATTATAACAAATCCTACTTTGCAGTAAAAATTGCGCTCTTATCTTCCGTTCTATTTACTGTGGGATTGTTGGTATATAATCGGGAGACACTTACCAATCTTAAAAATAAGTTACTATTGGTAGCAGATGGTTCTCTCCATAGTAGCGACTTTAGTATACCGGAGGTATTGGTACTTACTCTAATCCTTATCCTACTATGTAGCCTTCCTCTTTACCTTGTACAAAAGTATAAAATCGTAAGAGTGGGTTTTGCTTCCATTACGTTAATATTTTTGTTATATCAGGCGGTTTTTGGAGATATGCTACATCTATATGCAATTGCCCTTATTTTAATTTATGTTTTTCTTGTGCTAGGGGAACTTCTAGTAGCCAGGTATCTTCCAGGTGGAAAGAAGGACAGTAAGCGTATTATGCTTCATTTAGTACCACTAATGCTTCTGTATCTTTTGTTGGTTGCTAATATGCCAGTTTCTAAGAAACCAGTCACCCTTCATGAGACTGTGGTTTCTAGTGTCCAGTCCACAGTAAGTAGGTGGTACAGAGAGATTCAATACTGGTTGGCGCCAAATAAAGGAGAATACGGCGTAAGCATGATAGGCTATAGTGAGGATGCAGGATTTAACGACATCGATGGAAATAATGAAAGTATTAGCTTGCAGATATTTAGCAAGAATCCACTTGGTCAACCAGTGTATCTTCGAGGTAATTGGAAGAATATATATACAGGACAGAATTGGGAAGAGAAGGTGGAGGAAACAGACATTTATACGGGCTACTCTGAAACTTCATTGGATTGGACAGAATTATTGTATGCAATGTATCGTTACGATAATCTAAACAGTTTGGAGCAGTTAGTTAGAATAGATAATATGGATGTGCTGTATAAGGACATAGAGACCAGTTCTATCTTTCTTCCACTAAAAACTACCAATCTTCAGGCTGGAATGACACTAAATACTAGTATGCCTAATAACCTTAATTATGAAACCTTAAAGAGAGAGGGGAATGAGTATAGTTTTTCTACTTTGAAGCTAAATTATCAATCATCAAGATGGAAGGATTTCACCTCCAAAGAGCAGAATTATACCTATAGTAGCCAACAAGAGGTAGATATGACAAAATATCGTAAACGAATCCGGGATTATAACATAAGTATAGGCCTGGATTGTTACTTTAGTGATGAGGATATTTTGTCAAAACGAGCTATTTACATAAAGGATCAGTTTACAAATGTGCCAGAGGAATTACCTAAGAGGGTAGGAGACCTTACTAAGAAAATTACAGAGGGGTGTAACACTCCATTAGAGAAGTGTGAGGCGATAAAGTCTTATTTAAAGACCTATAAATATACACTAAAGCCAAAGAAGGTAAAAGAGGGTACGGACTTGGTAGATTCATTTTTATTTGATACCAGGGAAGGTTATTGTACCTATTTTGCAAGTGCTATGGCAGTTATGGTAAGGACTTTAGGAATTCCTTCTAGGTTTGCTCAAGGGTTCGTCGTAAGTACAGGATTGAATCCAAACAGTAGGTATGAGGTGAAATCTTCTAGTGCCCATGCATGGGTAGAGGTCTATATTGAGGGAATTGGTTGGATGACCTTTGATCCAACTCCTTCCTCAGAAGTTGGAATCTCTGAAAGTTATAACTGGGATGATAGTGGAATCATAGTTGCTCCAAATGTCACACAGAATACAGATGAAGTGAAAATAGATAATGAAGCCATTCAAGCTTATTATGAAAGTTTAATGAAAGACAATGAACAGAAGAAAGAAGATGAGGCTCAAAGCTTTAAACTTCTTGAATCAGTAGTGATTTTTTTAGCTGTCATAGCACTGGTGGGCTTTTTCATAGGAATTGCCTATGTGGCTATTAGAATCTTACTTAACCGGAGGTTGATTAGGAAGAAATGTTTTAATGATTCCTTATATGTCACTATGGCGCAAATATTTTTCTTGCTAGAAGCCTTAGGAACTCCACTTGACGATACGGAAACCATACACCAGTATTTTGCTAGAATCAAGGAGGAATGGAGCAATCTTAGGATGTTCCATAAAGAATTAGATGAGATAGAACTAATCTATTCTTCAGTAAGATACTCCAACCGAGTAGTACGAGAAGAGGAGTTACATAAGGTAATAGAATTTAGACAGGGTTTACTTAATAAGTATAAAGTGAAAAGAAATCTCTTTTACTATTTCCTACTATGGCTTAGATTCTCCATGAAAAACTTCAAATAGAAGCATAATGAAATAGGTAGTAAAAGCCTGATAAGCTTTTACTACCTATTTTTGAAAGCTATTGTACGGAAGCATAGTCTGCCTCTGTAAAGCGATGGTAATAAGCTCCCATTTCGCCGATATTGAAACAGTAAATAAATTCATCTATACTTTTGTCCTTATAATAGATTACATAGTCAAATTCAGCATCCGGAGTTTTTTGGCATACGACATCAGGAGATTGTTTTTTGAATACAGTAAGAATATCTTCAATGGTACAGTCTTTCTTTTGAGTAGTGTCTATTAAATTCTTCAGAAAGGTGTTGTCCTCATAGGTATCAAAGATATATTTTGTCCCTTCCTCAGGAACAAAAAAGCAATATCGATCCTCCTGTCTGGTTATGGCGACTGGACCAAGAGTGCTTAAAACCTGTTTCTCAAATACTTTCATTAGTATATCCATCTCTTTTACTGATGGTATATATACGCCAAGTAGTGCTTCTAGGGAAGCAAGGTTATAATAAATTTGAATACTGGATTTCTCGTATCCAATCTTTACCTGACCTTCATGAATGGTATCCATAATGTTTTTCTTAAGGTGTTTAAAGTCTGGTGTCAATCTATCACATCCTCTCAGCATTTACCATTTGTAGATATCACTATACACTCTATCTCTTCTCTATGTCAATTAGATTATTTGTTACTTAGATAAGAAACAGCTGATAAAGCTGCAATATTTCCTTCTCCTGCAGCCTTTATATATTGATAAGGCGTTCCAACGATATCTCCAGCGGCAAAGCAGCCTGGCAGATTAGTAGCCATGCCTCGATCTACTTTAATATGATTTCCATCCATTTCAAGCCCCATTAAAAGCTGGTTTGGAGGAGTGCTTTCTCTTAAGAGAAAAATACCATCTGTTTGAATCGTTTGGGTTTTTAGTTCTAAAGCTTCTACAGATTCATTTCCTTTGATAGAAACAGGTGTATCCTTAATGACTTCAATATGCTCAGGTAAGGATACCTCTTCCTTATACATTGGTACATAATAGACCTTTTGTGCAAGGGATGCCACATACTCTGCTTCTTCTTCATCCTTTTTACTATAGGCAACGATAACTACGGTTTTTCCTCTATAAAGTGGTGCATCGCAGGTAGCGCAGTAGCCTACCCCCTTACCAAGATATTCTTCCTCTCCAGGAAAAGGTTTACCAAAGTTAACGCCCATGGCTAGTATTAGGGAGTTGGCTTCATACATTCTATCTTCTGTGCCAGCCTTAGATAGAATGGAGAAATAGTCTCCCATAGGCATAATCATTGTGACCTTTTCTTCTACGATAGAGATATCCATGTCAGATAAATGCTTTTCAAATTGGTCTTTTAAATCGACTCCACTGATATTAGAAAAACCGAGATAATTATTAATACGACTTGCTTTAATTATTTTGTTGCTAAAATCCTTATTGCCAAATAAGAGAAAAGATTTATTGCGAATACGAGCATTAAGAGCAGCAGAGGCACCTGCTACACCAGAGCCAATAATAGCAATATCATAGCGCTCATTCATGTTTTTTTCCTTTCTAGGTGGGAATAATGAAATACCTATAGTACTTCATTATTCCCTAAATAACAAAAAAAACACCCTTGCCAGAAGTGTCTGGAAGGGTGTCAGTATATTTAACTTACATTGCAGCTTCTTCAAGAAGAGCTTTCGCAAAATCTACAAATCCGTTTACGGAGATACTAACGCCTGAAACAGCATCAGTTTTACCATTTTCGTCCATTGTGATTTTATCGATAGACTGATTTTCAACAACGTGAGCAGCTAAAGACTTAGCTTGTTCTGCCCAAGTAGGACCATTTTCAGTCATTACATATTCACCATCTAAACATAACTGTGTTTTGGATTTTCCTTCTTCGTTGTAACCTTCATAGGAAAGAGAAGTGATTTTTCCACCTTCTACATTCATAGTCATTTCGAATAAGAAACCGCCATCAGCTTCTTCAGACTTTTTACTATAGGAACCATCTTTTAAAGTTGTAGTTTTAGTAGCAGCAGCTTCTTCAAAAAGTGCTTTCGCGAAATCAACAAATCCGTTAACAGAAATACTTACACCAGCAACAGCGTCAGTTTTACCGTTTTCGTCCATTGTGATTTTATCTACAGACTGATTTTCAACAACATGAGCAGCTAAAGCCTTAGCTTGTTCTGCCCAAGTAGGACCATTTTCAGTCATTACATACTCACCATCTAAGCATAACTGAGTCTTGGATTTACCTTCTTCGTTATAACCTTCGTAGTTAAGAGCAGTGATTTTACCAGCTTCAACAGTCATAGTCATTTCGAACAAGAAACCGCCATCAGCTTCTTCAGACTTTTTACTATAAGTACCATCATTTAAAGTAGCTGCCTCTGTGGATGGGCTAGCTGTTGGTGTTGTAGTAGCTTGAGCTGGGGTTTGAGTTGCAGTAGAATCTGTTTTGTTGCTTGAACAACCAGTTAAAACTGCTAAAGATAGAGCTGCTACAGCAGTTGCACGAACTAATTTGTTTAGTCTCATTATGAATTTCCTCCGCTTGTATGTTAGTATTATATGTGCTTGATTATTATAACAAGGGTGAAAATATCTGTCAATTCTTTCACAATTAATTAAATATAACAAAAAATTATAAATATTAGCAAAATAATAAATATATTTTATAGTTATTTCAAAGTTTAAATTCTATTTTACTAAGTCTTTGACTCATAGTAAAATAGAGCATAAGGGTAAAAAAGAGAGGAGAAACAGGATGAAGTTTTTGCATTTATCAGATTTGCATATAGGGAAAAGAGTAAATGAGTTTTCTATGATTGAAGACCAAAGACATATATTAGAGCAGATATTAGAGATAGTTAAGAAAGAAAGTCCAGAAGCCGTAGTAATAGCTGGGGATGTTTACGATAAAAGTATACCAAGTATTGAAGGAGTAACCTTATTTGATTATTTTCTAACGAGACTTAGCAAATGTAATACAACGGTGATGTTAGTAAGTGGCAATCATGATTCTGCAGACCGGCTAAACTATGGTGGTAAAATCATGGAAAACAATAAAATCTACATTGCTGGTGTGTTTGGAGGTAAGGTAAAGCAAGTGGACCTTACAGATCAGTGGGGGGAAATAACCTTTCATTTACTGCCGTTTATTAAGCCTGCAATGGTTACGCCATTTTATGAAGAGGTTGAGACCTATGAAGAAGCAGTAGAAGCTATTATAGGGGCAACTCCTGTAGATACTACAAAACGCAATGTATTAGTTGCCCATCAGTTTATTGTTTCTGGAGGAGAAAGTCCTTTAAGAAGCGAGTCAGAACTGGAATCCCTAGGAGGGTTAGACCAAATCGATGCTAGTGTATTTAAGGATTTCGACTATGTAGCCCTAGGACATCTTCATGGTCCACAAAGAATCGGTAGAGATACGGTACGCTACGCTGGCTCACCGTTAAAATATAGCTTTAGTGAGGTAAATCAAAAGAAATCAGTCACTTTGGTTACCATGGATGAAAAAGGTAAAGTGAGCTTCGAATTATTACCATTAAAGCCACTACATGACATGAGAGAGATTGAGGGTAAGATCGAAGAGTTAGTAGATTTTAAATATCATAGTATGGATTACATTCACGCCACCCTTACCAATGAAGAAAATCTAGTGGATCCTATGGGAAGGTTAAGAACGGTATATCCTAATATTATGAAACTAGATTTTAAAAATAGTAGAACAGCGGTAAGGGATAATGCTAAGATGGCGGCCCAGGATGTTAAATCTAAATCCCCTTTACAGCTATTTGATGAGTTTTATGAAATGCAGAACAATCAACCAATGAATGAAAAGGAATTAGAAATCATGACAAAGCTTCTTTTGGGATTGGCAGGTGAGAAGGAATGAAACCAACAAAACTTGTAATGAGTGCCTTTGGGCCTTTTAAAAATGAGATTACCATAGATTTCACAAAGCTAGGTGGACAAGGGCTTTTTCTTGTGAGTGGAGATACTGGTTCTGGGAAAACGACTATTTTCGATGCTATTAGTTTTGCTCTCTTTGGTTCCCCTTCAGGAGAAAAGAGAAACGAAGAAAATAATATGGCACTTCGAAGCCAGTATGCAGAAAAGACGACTAAAACCTTTGTGGAGTTAACCTTTTTGCATAAAGGAAAGGAGTATTTTATTAGGAGAAATCCTCAGTATATGAGGCCGAGCCTAAGGGGGACTGGTGAAACGCTAGAAAGCCAAGGGGCAGAGTTTGTTTATCCAGATGGAAGAAAAATAGTGGATTTTCGCAAGGTAACCAGTGCCGTTGAGGAGCTATTAGGTATTAATTGGGCGCAATATAAGCAGATTGCAATGATTGCCCAAGGGGAGTTCTTAGAGCTTCTAGTGGCAGATAGTGATAAGAGGTCTGGCATTCTCAGAAAAATCTTTAATACCGGCATCTACGTTAACATTCAGGAACGGCTTGGAATTATGACAAATCGATTACGAGGGGAATGTGAGGAAATTACCAATCGTATTTTTCAGCATTTTCATGATGTACAATGCCCAAAAGACAATGGGCATTACGAATCGATTCAGGAGTTACTAAAAAATAAATGTATCTATGACACAGAAAAGCTCATAGCAATTATATCGGAGCTAGTAAGGGAGAGAAAAGAGGAACATAGTAAGTTAGCTGTGGAGTATAAGGGTTTAGAGGTAAAGCTATCAGACTGTAGAAAACGCTTAGCTCAGCTAGAGCAAATAAACAGCATGTTTACTACCTTACAGCAAGCTAAGGAGGAAGATAATAGGTTAAGTAGTAAGGCATCTATGATGGAAGAAAAGAATGAGAGGTATAAGAAGGGAACCATTGCTTTTCTCTACATCAAACCGTTAGAGGATGCTTACGTCAACCTGGCAAAGGAAGAGGAACGACTGAGTGCTAAACTTACCGAACTTAAGAAAGAGGAAGCAAGTCTAATAGATCTTTTGTCTTCTCTTTCCATCGAAAAAGAAAGTAATGAGAAGAATCAGCCGAGAATAGAAGAGTTAGCAGCGCTCTTAGTAAAACGTAACGAGGAAGCTACCAAATATAAGCAGATTGGAAGCCTAGAACAGGAGAGGGTACGGATTAGTGAAGAGGTATCTTTACTAGACAAGGACCTTAAGAGAGAAAGACAACTTAAAAGTGACTTAGAGGAAAGTAAAATAATAGGCAAAGAAAAGCTTATGAGCCTAAAAGATATTGAGGTAAAAAAAGCCACAATAGAAGCAACATTAGAGCAAAAGGGGATCAGAAAGCAAACACTTACTACTCTAACCATACAGTTTAAGCAGATTATAAATGAGCAAGGGGAACTGGAAGAGTTAAAGAAGATTCTTCTTCAAAAAATGGAGTATTATAATAGTAAAAGCCAGGCCTATAATGAAGCAGAGCAACTCTATATGAAGGAATTAGCTGGTATTATGGCATCAAAGTTACAGGAGAATATGCCATGTCCTGTTTGTGGTTCCACTTCTCATCCAAGTAAAACCCCACTAACAAGTGGTGCATACACAGAGGAAGAACTAAAAAGTTTGAAACTTGAGGTTGAGGCCGCCCATGAGGCAATGCTAAGAGCAAGTGAGAATTGTAGCAGTAAAACCAATACCTTAGAGTACAAGAAAGAAATGCTTAGGCAAGGTGTAAAGGAATTTAAAGAACTTGTAGAGCCAACATTTGAGCACTCTTATGTGGAGCAATTAGAAAGAGTAAAAATCCAGCTTGAAGAAGAGATTTCTACCTTAAATAGAAGTTTTTTAGAGGCGACTGAGTCAGTAAAGCAAAAAGCTTTATTAGAGAGTGAGCAACAGTCTATAGAGGAGAAACTTACAACTCTTACTATTACAATTGAAGAAAAAGAAAAAGAGAATAGTACCCTAAAGCAGCAGTTAAGTGCCAATGAAGCTAGTCTTAAGACCTTAAAAAATGAGGTTACTGTTGGGACTATGGATGAGCTTAAGGCTATCATCCATAAAGAGAAGGAAGAGTATGATAGTTTAAAGGAGCGCTTAGAAGTTTCTATTAGGAATCATCAAGAAGCGACTTTAAAGTTACAGCGTATAGAAGCCGTTCTACATGATAACAGGGAGCAACAGACTGAATTAGAGAAAAAGGTTCATAAAGCTAAGCAAATCTATGAGACAAGCCTAATAGAGAGAGGTTTTACATCAGAACAAGCTTATAAGATGGCGCTTATATCCGAGCAAGAGCTTAAGATCATGGAAGAGGAGATTACCTCTTATCGTGATCAGTGTATTAAGGTAAAACAGTCTATAGAAGAACTTACAAAAGCTTTAGAAGGTAAGGAGCCTACGGATATCACTCTTATAAAGGAAGAAGAGCAAAGTATTATGGAAGAGAGTGAGAAGCTTTCTGAGCAGTTGGAGGAGATACGTTTTACAACGAATCAGAATGTGGAGATTCTCAATAAAGTAGTGTTAGCTTATAAACAGCACAAGGATAAAGCCGATGAGTTTGCTGTGTACGAACGATTAAGTAAAACTGCTAATGGCAATCTATCCGGAAAAGCAAAGATTGCCTTTGAACAGTATGTACAGGCCTTCTACTTTGATCAGATTCTAACTGCAGCCAATGACCGACTTAGAATTATGACAAATAGTCAATATGAGCTTATGAGGAAGGATGAAGCAACAAATTTAAGAAAAAATACTGGTTTAGACATTGAGGTAATGGATCATTATTCTGGTAAGGCTCGTTCTGTCAAAACTCTTTCTGGTGGAGAGTCCTTTAAAGCTGCTTTGTCTTTAGCATTAGGCTTAAGTGATATTATACAAAGTTTTGCAGGTGGAATTGAAGTAGACGCCATGTTTGTAGATGAGGGCTTTGGCTCCCTAGATTCCAATTCCTTAGAGCAAGCATTGTCCGCTCTAAATGCCTTAACCATAGGTAATCGCCTAGTAGGAATCATATCTCATGTAAACGAACTAAAGGAGAGAATCGACAAGAAAATACTTTTGGAAAAGAAAAGAGATGGAAGTATTCTAAAGCTAGATGTCTCTTAAAGAGTGGTGCCACAAATGAAATTTAGTGCTCGTAATAGATAGAACCATCCCGTTAAAGTCAAGGCTCCTAGAGAAGTTGTAGCAACGATGATACTAGAAGTTAATACTCCGTCATTTTCCATGTTTTGTGCCATAATATAGCAGCTGACAGTAGTAGGGGAAGCTAGCATAATGAGCAGTGTAACTAATTTTTCTTCTCGAAATCCCATCATGCATGCAATTGGTATAAAGACAGCAGGAAGCATTACTAACTTAATTACTGAGGCAAACAAGGTTGGCTTTAGCTTAGCTAAGGCCTTCCTGCCTTCAAAGCCTGCACCTAAGGCAAGTAGAGCAAGAGGGGTTGCCAAAGAGGCTATACTTGATAGAGTTTTATTTAGTATGTAAGGAAGTCTTATTTTGAGAAGGGAAAAAATAATTCCTGCTACGATTGCTAATATAATAGGATTCTTAATAATATTTACCACAGCAGTCTTTAGTTTCTCCCTTTTACATTTTTTCATGGATTCGTCATTGGATTCAAAGGTGAGAACAATAACGGAATAGATATTAAATAAAGGGACAGTGCCTATAATCATTAATGGTGCCATTCCAGAATCACCATATATATTTTGGATAAAGGCTACACCCAATACGGCAGCGCTGCTTCGAAAAGAAGCTTGCACAAAGGCCCCTGTCATACTGCTATCTTTGATAAAGAATTTGGTTAGTCCCCAAATAACAATAAAGCAAATGGTGGTTGCAACTACGCAAAATAAAACGAAATTGGTGTCCCATTTTGCGGTAATATCGGTATTGCCAAGGTCCATTAATAACATTATAGGTAGGGTGATTTTAAAGTTTAGGGTGTTGGCATTGTTTATAAATTCTTGTCCTAATATTTTTAAATGTTTTAGAGAATAGCCGAATACCATCATTAGAAAGATTGGGAGCGTGGCATTAAGGCTAAATAGTAGGTTATTCATATGTACTCTCCTTTCTTTGCACAATGGATTGTAATCCAAATGGAGAAGGAAGTCAAATTGAAGGTGCAAATTGGAGGAAGATTCTTAATCTTACAATTCAATTAAATTTTATTTAAGATGTAAAAAATGTATGAAAAGTATGGTATAATCCTAAAATATTGATAATAAATCCAAGTAAAGGAGAATTTCCATGGCAATTTTAGTGACTGGAGGAGCTGGATATATAGGTAGCCATACCTGCATCGAGCTGATAGAAGCTGGCTATGAAGTGGTTATTGTGGACAACCTATGTAACTCCTGTGAGTTAGCGGTAAAAAGAGTAGAAGAGATTACTGGTAAGAAAGTGAGTTTCTATGCAGTAGATATAGCAGATAAGGAACATATGAATGAGATCTTTGAGAAGGAATCCATCCAAAGTGTAATTCATTTTGCAGGGTTGAAGGCAGTAGGAGAATCTGTAGAAAAACCCCTACAATATTACAGAAACAATATTACCGGAACCCTTGTGTTACTAGAGGTGATGAGTAACCATAATGTGAAGGATATTGTCTTTAGTTCCTCGGCTACTGTATATGGAAATCCTAAGACAGTTCCAATCAAAGAGGACTTCTCCCTATCTGTAACTAACCCATATGGTAGAACAAAGTTGATGATAGAGGAGATTCTACAGGATTTATATGTATCCGATAAAGAGTGGAATATCATACTTCTTCGTTATTTCAACCCAATTGGTGCTCATAAAAGTGGCTTACTTGGGGAAGATCCAAAGGGGATTCCAAACAATCTTCTTCCTTACATTGCACAGGTTGCAGTTGGGAAATTAGAAGAACTTGGCGTTTACGGGGATGATTATGATACAGTAGATGGTACTGGAGTAAGGGATTACATTCATGTTGTAGACTTGGCAAAAGGCCATGTGAAAGCCATTAAGAGATTAGATGATAAGGCAGGGGTTTCAATCTATAACTTAGGTACTGGTAACGGTTATAGCGTACTTCAGGTATTACATGCATTTGAGAAGGCTTGTGGCAAAGAATTAAAGTATGTTATTAAACCAAGAAGAGCAGGCGATATTGCTACCTGTTATGCAGATCCATCTAAGGCTAAGGAAGAATTGGGATGGGAAGCACTTAAGAGCATTGATGAGATGTGTGAGGATTCCTGGAGATGGCAAAGTATGAATCCTAATGGTTATCATCAGTAAATTACCAATGATTATTATGTGACAAAAGAGAGTCGGCTTATCAGTCGACTTCTTTACTGTATAGAAAATTGCTTTTAAGTTTTGATACAGCAAGCTTTTCTATATGACATACTGAATATTATAAGGGATAGTAAGTTGTTATTTTCTAAATATTAGGTTATAATAAAAAAGGAAATTCCTTGGAAGAAATGAGTAATACATAGTAGGAGGATGCTTATGAGAAGCAACAACTTAGGTGATCAGATAAAAGATACTGTGCAGGATGCAATGGATGCAATGGATTTTAGAAATTTGAATCAAAAAATCCAAAGTAGTGTTTCTGGTGCTGTTAATGATGTGAAGCGAGCGGTTGGATCTTATCAGAATAAGAATGCTGCTGGTCCTATAAAAAACCAGCGTAAGCAGTATTTTCATGAGCAGTTTTATAATCATAGCAATTACCAGCATAAAACGGACAACGTACAGAGAACTAGCACAACATGTTCTATCAATAAGCCAGTGGGTAAAGTATCTGGTATTGTCATGATTGTTCTTGGAGCTGTGGGAATGTTTGTTTTTGGTATAGCATCCTTAGTGCTGTATTTCGTAGCTGAGCTTGTAAATACATTTTTTGTTTTTGGCCCACTAATTGCAATAACACTTTCTCTTTTTGTAGTAACACTTGGCGTGTTAATCAAAGGAATATCAGTAAAGAGTAGGACAAAACGTTTTCTATATTATCAAGATAAATTAAAGAACAATAATTATTTTGAGATTAAAGAAGTGGCAACTGGCCTCGGTAAATCGGAAAAGTACGTAGCAAAGGATCTTGAGCGTATGATTCAACTGAGAATGTTTCCACAGGGACACCTTGATAAAAAGCGAACCTGTTTTATTGGCGATGATACTACCTATGAGCAATACCGTAAGGCGGAAATCAGCTATGAGGAGAGAAGAAAACAGGAGGAAGAGCAAAAGTTTAGAGAGGCTAATGCGTCAGAGGCGGAGAAGGCAGTTCTTCAGGCAAAGGCTTTGGGGGCAGATTATGCCACTCAAATACATGAGGCCAACGAGGTAATCACTGGGGAAGTTATGAGTCAGAAGCTAGACCGATTAGAGTTAATCATAAAGAAAATCTTTGAACATGTAGTAAAACATCCAGAACAGCTTTCAGAGATTCGTAAGTTTATGGATTATTACCTTCCAATTACGTTAAAGCTTGTGAACGTGTATAAGGATTTCGAGTACCAACCGATTCAGAGTGCTAACATAAACAGTAGTAGAAATGAAATTGAGAATTCCCTCGATACCATCAATAATGCGTTTGAGTCACTATTTGATGGTTTATATGAGAATGTTGCCATGGAAGTGGCTACGGATATCAATGTTTTAAATACTTTATTGGCCCAAGAAGGCTTGACGGGAAAAGATTTTCATGTAAAATAAATTATTCCGACATAGGATAGAGTCGGAAGTAGAATGGAGGAAGTTTTGTGAATAATGAGGAGAAAGTATTAGAAAAGGAAACCCCAACATTAACCTTTGACCCATTTGGTGCAGAGGCTAAACCGTTAGATATTGTTGAAGTATCTAAAGAAGAGAAACCTCAGGTTTTTGATGAAAGTACCTTAACAGCGGAAGAGAAGAAGATGGTGGATGAGTTTTCCACTCAAATTGATTTGACAAACTCGAATATGGTGATGCAGTTTGGTGCTGGAGCCCAGAAGAAGGTAGCTGATTTTTCAGAAAGTGCATTGAATAGCGTTAAAACCAAGGACCTTGGTGAAATTGGTAGTATGTTAACAGATGTGGTTGTAGAATTAAAGGGATTTGATGTTAACGAAGAGGAAAAGGGTGGAATCCTTGGATTTTTTAAACGCAACACCAATAAAATAACCTCTTTAAAGACAAAATATGAGAAAGCAGAAGTTAATGTAAATAAGATTTGTCAGGCATTAGAAGGCCATCAGATACAATTACTTAAAGATGTTGCTACCTTGGATAAGATGTATGAGCTTAATAGAACTTATTTTAAAGAGCTTTCTATGTATATCTTGGCAGGTAAGAAAAAATTAGCGTTAGCTGTAGAACAGGAACTACCTGCACTTCAGAAGAAGGCGCAAGAAAGTGGCCTTCCTGAGGATGCACAGACTGCCAATGATTTTGCCAATCTATGTAATCGCTTTGAAAAGAAGATTCATGATTTGGAACTGACTAGAATGATTTCTATTCAGATGGCTCCACAGATTCGTTTAGTACAGAGTAATGATACTCTCATGACAGAAAAGATACAATCTACCATTGTTAACACGATTCCATTATGGAAGAGTCAGATGGTATTGGCCCTTGGAATTACCCATTCTCAAGAAGCTGCTAAGGCACAACGCCAAGTAACTGATATGACCAATGAGCTGTTAAAGAAGAATGCAGAGACCTTGAAGATGGCAACGGTAGAAACAGCGAAGGAATCCGAACGTGGTATTGTTGATATTGAAACCCTTCGTATTACCAATGAATCTCTGATTTCTACTTTGGATGAAGTAATCAAAATTCAAGATGAAGGCCGTCAGAAGAGAAGAGAAGCCGAAGTGGAATTAAACCGCATTGAAACTGAGTTAAAGAACAAGTTATTAACAATGAACAAGAGATAGTATTCCTTACAGAGTTTTAGCGTGTAGTGTTTGGAAAGGAGGAGTATAGTGTGGTATGACAGAAGCCGGTCCTATGTACTAGGCTCAGAGTATGCATTTCGCTCTTTTCAAAAGCAAGACTATACGGTGAGAAAGGGTTCCTATGAACGCCTAATCAATCACTATTATGGGAAGAATTCCTTGTTTAAAAGGACGTTACCTCACGCAGGGAATTATGGTTTGCTGGAGTTAAATGAAGCTACTAAGGATTTGGAGATTCCTCTTCATCACCTCCTTGATGAGATGGGAGGAGATAGTGACGGGAATGCACAGGATTTTGTAGAATCCTATAATAAGTTATTGGAAAGCTTTGATTCTCTCAATAACAACAGCTTTATCAATCGAAAGAATTGGCTGACCTCCCTTACGGATACCTATCGTAATGAACTTCACCGTGCAGGCTTTGTGATTTTAGAGGATGGTACCTTGACTGAGAAAACTGATGAGGAGCAAGCAGTTCTTGATGAGGAATCCTTTAATGAACTCTTTCAGGGAGAGAATTGCTATGGCAACTTGTTACTTGATTGTACAGTAAAGATTGGCTATGAAGCCTTATCTACTTTGAGTCGATCACCAAAGCTTTATAGTCCTAGTGGAAGCTTTATCTATACCATTAACACTGGAACCTTATATAATGATGTTATTTAATAAAAAGAGCCTCGTAGCTAGTGTATATGCTACGAAGCTCTTTCTTGTTATGATATCCTAACAATCTACATGATCAACAGAATCGAATTCGTCCTGAATCTCTTTACTAGGACTTTTATCCAGTAAACTTACCACTACAATTAGAAGGGAAGCAAAGATAAAGGCTGGTAGTAGTTCGTAAATAGCAAAAATACCACCTAACTTACTAATAAATAATGACCAAATGATAGAGAGGCAGCCGCCACCAACCATACCACTGATGGCACCCTTTAAGGTAGTTCGTCTCCAAAATAGGGAGAATAAAACTAAAGGACCGAATGCAGCTCCAAACCCTGCCCAAGCATAGGACACTAAAGTAAAGACAGAGCTATTTTCATCCCAAGCAATAAGGACAGAGAAAACGGCAACGATCATAATGGTAACTTTAGAAATAATTAGCACCTGCTTATCAGTTGCATTTTTCTTTACAATTTTCTTGAATAGGTTTGTTCCTACAGAGGAAGAAACTAATAATAACTGAGAGTCTGAAGTACTCATGGTAGCTGCCAAAATACCGGATAACACAACCCCTGCAAAAATAGGGTATAGAAGGGTATTTGTCATTAAAATAAAGATTGTCTCAGCATTTGTACTGTCTAGAGAGGTAAATACATTTTGAAGAGACAGGGATTTACCCACTAGACCTATTAGGATTGCTACAATGAGGGAGATGACCACCCAAGTCATAGCAATGATTCTTGACTTCGTTATCTCTTTGGAGTTACGAATGGCCATAAAGCGGATGAGAATATGAGGAACTCCAAAATAGCCTAAGCCCCAGGCAAGTCCAGAGAAAATATTCATTACCCCATAAGCTTGTTTTGTACCAGTGGCTACATCATAGGAGTTTGCCACATCTAAATAGCCAGGGAGGTCTTTAAAAGAGCTTACAACATTTCCAACCCCACCAGCTTTCATAAGTCCAGCAATTAGTATAATAATGATGGATGCAAACATTAAGATTCCCTGTAAGAAGTCACTTGTGCTGGCAGCCATAAACCCTCCGATAAAGGTATAGCAAGTGATAATTAAACCACACACAATCATGGCTCCATGGTAATCAATACCTAGTGTACTGCTAAATAGCTTACCACAGGCAGCGAAACCACTAGCTGTATATACCGTAAAGAACAGTATAATCATTAGGGAGGATATGGTCATCAGTATGTTTTTCTTATCACGAAACCGATTACTAAAGAAATCTGGAATCGTAATGGAGTTATTACAGACTTGAGAGTACTTACGTAGTCTTTTAGCAACAAGCTTCCAATTTAGATAGGTACCAATTATAAGGCCCAATGCCGTCCAACCTGCACTACTGATTCCACTTATATAAGCAGCACCAGGCAATCCCATTAATAACCAACTACTCATATCAGAGGCTTCTGCACTCATAGCTGTTACCCAAGGACCTAAGCTTCTGCCACCGATAAAGTAGTCATCGGAGCTCTTGTTCTTTTTGTTATAGTAAATGCCTATGCCTATTACTAAAGCTAAATATAGACTCATTGCAAATAGTTTTAATGCAAAATCCAATGTTTTACCTCCTTAAAATTAAATTTAAAGCCTATTGTGTTTAAATATTTAATTCTAAACACAATAGGCTTTATTCTACTATAAATTATGTAAAATTTCAAGGAATTG
The DNA here is from genome assembly GCA_023416695.1 of Bacillota bacterium. Lineage (GTDB taxonomy): Bacteria > Bacillota > Clostridia > Lachnospirales > Lachnospiraceae > KM106-2. Next base: position 48,819 of record JAEZGY010000064.1, read on the forward strand.
ACTACATTTATCTAATGAATTAATACAATTTATCTCATGCAGAGCTAATAAAAAAGAAGTCCTAGACCGTGCTAAGACTTCTTTCTCTATTATGATAAATTCAAATGATTCTTACAAATCTTATTCACAAGAGCAATACTAACTAGGACAAACCCTATATTAAGTAGTGCGGATAATCCATAGAAGGAAGAAGGTAGTTGTGAAGCAGCTAAATCATAATCGGTTATCTTATAGTATATCAGGGATATAATGGATGATAATATGCTATTTATGATGGTAATAATAAAGTAGGATAGAATACTTCCTGCAATCTTATGTCTTGGCATCATTACTTGTCCAAAAGCTACAGCTAGATAGATAAAGCATATCGTAGATAGAACACCAACGATATAGTTCACTATGAAGATGACAAATTGAAGAATTTCTCCATCAAATAGAAGATCAAAAATATTGTACCCCATTAGATTCCAAAGTTCTTTTAATGTATCAAGAGTAGAGGTGTTAAATAGCATAATTGCAACAGAAGCACCAATGACTACCATACTACCTATTATCCATGTCATACCCACAATAATCTTTGAAATAATCAGCTTAAGTGGGGATACTGGTAAGGTAAACATGAGATAGCCTTCATCTGTAAACAAATTCTTATAAAATCGGAATAGAATAAATATTAAGGTAGCAAAGTATAGTCCAATACAGGATAACACGATGGTAACGGTAAACATTCCAGATAATACACTTAACACAACATTACGAGAAAAGTCTAAGGCATAAAGTAACCTATTAATGAATGCTAATCCTATTACAATGAGATATAGAATTAAATATAGCTTATAGGTGGCACGATATTCGTATTTTAATAATTTCTTTAACATCTAAACACCTCCCTGAAGTACGCATCAATGGTTTTACCTTCTTGCTTACGAATCTGTTCAGCAGGTGCATATAATCTGATATTACCATTTTGTATAAAGATGGCATCATCAAGAATAGTCTCAATGTCTTGAATTAGGTGTGTGGAAATTAGAATAGTTGAATTGCGGTTATAGTTAGTTAAGATAGTGTTCAGTATGTAATCTCTTGCAGCAGGATCAACTCCTCCAATCGGTTCATCCAAGCAGTAGAGCTGTGCTTCACGGCTCATAACAAGAATTAATTGTACCTTTTCCTTGTTACCTTTGGATAAGGTCTTTAGGTTGGAGTCTGGATTTAAATTTAATCGGTATAGCATCTCTCCAGCTTTGTTACGGTCAAAATCTGAATAGAAATCATTGAAAAAGTCTACGATGCTTCGTATGGTTAAATTATCAGGTAAGTAGGTACGCTCTGGTAGGTAGCTAACTGCTAAACGACTCTGTTCCCCAGGCTTTACTCCATTAATAAGAAGTGTTCCAGTATCAGGTACTAATAAACCATTAATCAATTTAAGAAACGTGGATTTGCCACTTCCATTAGGACCTAGAAGTCCAATAATACGGCCACGGTTAAAAGTCAAATTCACATTATTCAGTGCCATAAAGCCACTATAAGACTTGGTTAGGCCGCGACATTCTAAAATGGGTTCCATAGTTTACTCCTTTTCTTTATAGATTTACTCCTTGTGTGCTGTAATAAATATACAACCAAAAAAATTATATCATAAGGAACCATCCTTTTCTACAAACTTATATTAAGGTTTCTTAAGAATTTCTAACAAATTTATCTAAATATTGAATTATAATAAAGTTATGAGGGGCAAGTTAGAATAAACCTTGCGTGAAATTAAAAATGGTTTACAATAGAGATTAATAGAAGTATTAAGCAATATGTATTAGGAGGGTATCATGGCTATAGTTGAGATACAGGGTGTTAAAATTGGCAAAGGTATGCCTAAAATCTGTGTTCCACTGGTAGGAGAGACCAATCAGGAGTTAATAGCTCAAGCTATGAAAGCAAGTCAGTGTGATTGTGACTTGGTAGAGTTAAGAATTGACCACTATGAGGAGATAAAAAAAACAGATCGTGTCATAGAGGTACTACATAGGATAAGAGAATGTGTTAGTGTCCCTATCATGTTTACCTTTCGGACCTATGAGGAGGGTGGAAAAGTGTGTATTTCTAATGAAGATTACACTAATCTATATCAGAATGTAATTGAGGATGGAGCAGTAGATCTTGTGGATTTACAGCTTCTTTTAGGGGAAGAGATGGTATGCCCTCTTATAGAAATGGCCAAACAAAAGGGAATTAAAGTAGTACTAAGTAATCATGATTTTAAGAAAACCCCTGATACCAAGGAAATGATAGAAAGGCTACTTAGAATGCAGGAGTTTGGAGCTGACATTGTAAAGATTGCAGTAATGCCAGAGGAAAAGCAGGATGTATTACGGTTAATGGAAGCTGTTATGTATGTTAATGAGAACTCAAATATTACTCCTGTAGTGGGTATAAGTATGGGAGAAATGGGGATGCCAAGTCGTATCTTAGGTCACTGGTTTGGCTCAGCCATAACCTTTGGAGTAGTCGATAAGTCCTCGGCACCAGGTCAGCTTTCTATTAAGGAACTACGTCAATTATTGGAGTTACAAAAGGATAATTAAGGGTAGAGAAAAAGCGCTTTTACAGCGCTTTTTTTAATATTTCTTCAATCTCACAAATATATAAGTAATGGAAATCCTTTTCTGGATAAAATTTATCGATAATACTTTGATCTAAAAAGCTATCCTCGGTATAGCGTTGCTTAAATAATTTCTTTACCTTAATGACAAGGTTCCCCTCTTCAAAATAAGGGTAGCCATCCTTACTTACAATAGTCAATCCCGCCTTACTTATTTTATCCTCATTCCTACCGGATACTGTTCCTAGGTAGCCAAGTTCCTTTTTATAATCATCTGGGAAAAAGGTTAGAGTAAAGCCATCCGCTGCGTCAACAAACTCTCTAGTAAAACGCTGTGGTCTAATCACTACATATGCTACAGGTTTACCCCACATAATGCCAAACCCACCCCAGGAAGCAGTCATGGTGTTTACTTTGTCGTTATTCTGGGCAGTGACAAGCATCCAGTCACTACCGATTAATTGGAAGGTGTTTTCCGTTACTTCTTGAGGCTTTATAACTTGATAAGTGTTCATTTTATATCCTCCTTGTTTCAAAGGGATTCCCCATATTCTATTGTATGATATTAGGTAAGGGAAGAACCCTAGTTATTTATTTTATTATATGTAACCTAAATTATCCTGTCAAATAGGAGGGAGAATGTGCTATAATTCACTTTTGTTTACCTATATAATATGATATACTGAGAGGGATTTGTAAGAAAGAGGTTATAAACTATGAATCAGACGATTAATTATCAAAAGAAACTAGATCAATTAATAGATGGTTTTCAAAAAGAAAATAGAGTTCCTACGTTATTACTTCATAGCTGCTGTGGTCCATGTAGTAGTTACTGTTTGGAATATCTTTCTCAATATTTTAATATTACCATCTTTTTTTATAATCCTAATATTTCTCCAGCATCAGAGTATGAGCGAAGAGCAAATGAGCAGCAAAGGTTAATTGAAGAGCTTGATGCGTTGCACCCTATAAAATTTCGCCTTGGCAATTATGATGCTGACCGTTTTTATGCTATGGCAAAGGGATTAGAAAAGGAACCAGAGGGTGGAAAGAGATGCTTTGGCTGTTATGAATTACGGCTAAGAGAAGCAGCTATTGCTTGTAAGGAGTTAGGCATTGATTATTTTACCACTACTTTATCTATCAGTCCTCATAAAAATGCTGTAAAGCTAAATGAGATTGGTGAAGCAGTAGGAAAGGAATATGGTGTCACCTATTTGCCATCGGATTTTAAAAAGAAGAATGGTTATAAGCGTTCCGTGGAACTGTCAAAGGAACATCATTTATATCGTCAGGATTACTGTGGTTGTGTGTATTCCAAGCTGGAGGCCGAGCAAAGAATAAAGGAACAAGAGATTACTAAAGGTGTAAAGGAGTAGGAAGATGACCTGTAAGCATTGTGGAAGTCAAAATTGTATGTTGATTCAGGAAAGTGAATCACAAAGTAAAGGATTTGGTGTTTGCAAAAGTCTGTGTGGATATTTTGTATTAGGACCAATTGGATTGCTATGTGGTTTATGTGGGATGGGAAAAGGAAAAACAACAACGAAACATTACTGGATCTGTAATAGTTGTGGCCACAAATTTAGAGCCTAAGATACTAGAAAGTATTACTTGGTTGTAAGAGGAGTAGGCTATGAAAGAAGAATCTCATGATAGAAAACAGATACAACATCATAACCATAACCATAGCCAGATGGATAGATGGATTCGTTTCATGGAACTTGGAGCGAAAACTGGTTGTCATCAGATGCCGGAGAGAAGCTTTACAGTAAAAGGCTATCAGTTCCCAATATGCGCGAGATGCTGTGGAGTATTTCTAGGCTATTTTGTGGCGCCCATAGCATATGTAAAGCTGGGGGTTCATAGATTAAAGAACTTTGCTTTTGCTGGCTTACTACTTATGTTTTTAGATTGGTTGTTGCAAGCGATTCACATTAAGGAGTCTAATAATAGTAGAAGGCTAATAACTGGTATAGCAGGTGGTTTTGGTAGCATGGTGATTTTCTTAAAGTTATTAGGTGTTGTTGTCTATAGAATCAAAAAATGGGTCCATTAATATAAAAAGGGAGTGCCTCTTTCTAGCTGCAAAGTAGTTAGAAGTGGCACTCTCTTTATTAATTACAGTTCAGTATTTTCAATGACATCCTGTTTTTCTACAACTTCCTCAGATTTTATAGCGACTCCTAATTTATCTAAGGTGATAAATTTTAAAAGACTATCCAAAATGGTACTATTGCCACCGTCTTTGTTATCTCCCATATTTACAACAGTTTTTGGAACTAGATCGATATGGCTATTCTTAATGGCATCTGATAATTTATCTGTAACTTCCTGAATCACTCGGTATTCAGCACCACCATAAGCTTTTACCTGTGCATCAATCGCTTGAGCTCTTGCTAGACCAACGCTAGATTCCTTGGAAGCCTCTGCATTACCTTCAAGTTTAATCTTTTCTGCATTTGCTTTTGCAATGGAAACAATCTGGTTAGCTTCTTGTTCTGCCCTCTTAGCCAAAGCAGCACCGCTATTGCCTTCAATTTCAATTTGAATCTTAGATTTTGTAAGGGATCCCTGTTGCTCGGCAACGGCTTGTGCTTCACGAAGGGACTTTTCACTTTCTGCAGCAGATTGTTGTTTCTGGTAAGTTACTTTCTTTTCTTCTGCAATTTGTCGTTCACGAAGCTGGGTTAGAATGTTTTCAATCTGTGTATCTCCAGAGACTGTCTTTGGTGTACCAATCAATACTTCTTCTAGTTGAAGGTTATATTTTTGGAATTTATCCTTCATTTCCTTAACAGCTTTTTCACGAATGTCACTACGTTCTTGAATCAACTCTATTAATGTTTTCGTCTGAGCAACATCCTTAAAATATGCACTTACTAATGGATCAAGGGATTGATTTACTAGCATACTGATGTCACCAAATCTTTGTATTACCCATGGAGCTTGCTTGTAATCGATATGCATAACTACGGACAAAGGAAGGGATGGCTCAAAAGCATCCTTTGTTATTATGTCAACCTCAGTAAGGTTTTCATCGTACTTATGAGCACCAATCTCAGATTTGTTCCATTTGAGAATGATGTTAGTAGTAGGAACTAAGACAACTTTACCAGCATCTGTATTAAAAGCATACTTACCTGGCATCAAAGGCTTTTCAAGAACACCCTTGCAGCCTTCACCAACTAACTCTCCATGTCTGTAATCACTTCCTGTTGTATCAACACCTGCGGCGCCAAAGAAAGATACTACAACGCCAACAAAACCAATGGGAACCACTGTTTTAGGTCTAAGCTCTATGGTTGCAAATAAGCGATTGATATAGTAGGTACCATCTATTAATACTTGCAACTGTTTACCGCGTTTTCCGCCAAGCTCTAGGAATTTTTCAGGATCTTGGAAGCTTGCATGTTCTGGTCCCATATCAGGAGCAATAATCTCACCATTGGCTAAGGATTGACCATCATGAACAGTCACAATACCCATCATATCACTTTCCTGTCCGCTATTGCCCATAATGACGATTGGACGAAATGCATCTCGTGCCCCTAAAGTTGCTTGCATTGTGGCTAAAGCCTGCCTCTCGCTGGCATTCCCCATACCAATGGTTTTAATATCTGTCGGTGTTATAATAACAAACTGAGCTAAGTTGATTGCATAGGTACCTTCTCTTAAGATCCCTCTTTGAGGTCCTCTTTGGCCACCATTTTGTATAAATCCTTTTACATCCTGAAAGTTATTGGCTTCCTTTACTACTTTACCTAGGGTTTGAACTGGGTTTAATGGCTCACCATCTCTTGCAAAGATGTATGCAATCTGGCCTTGTGGAATAGTAATTAGCGGATACTTATGAACCTTAAACATGAGAGCTGATTTAAGATGCATACCACCACGTAGTACATTTGGTTGATATCCTGCTTCTTTGTTTAGAGCAATAATGGAATCTTTTAAAGAACCTTTAAAGCTCCACCATTTCTCAACCACTGCTACTTCATTGGAAGCGATAACACGTAAACCTAAGATTACGAAGATGAATAAATATAATACTAATAATCCTCCTAGTACTAATAAAATAATAGGTAAAGCTTCTTCGAAACTCATTTTAATTTCCTTCTTTCTATGTATTATTTACATACTATCTCACAAAACTTTTTTCATAGGTACAATAATTTTATAATTTACATAGCGTAATTATACCTTAAATTTACAAAGTATACCATTAATTTTTGATTATAAATGGTGGTATAGGAGTTAGTAATTATTAGCCTAGATAGAGGGATTAGTACATAAATTCAATGTTGACATACAATAAACGGAAGGGTATAATGATGTAATACAAATGATAATTATTCTCAATAAGAAATAATAAAGGAAATCTACATAACAAAGATAAAACGAAGTATATGTGAAAGAGGGCTTAACCGATGACAGTTAGAGACGGAAAAAAAGGGAGCAGTTATTTGGTTCAGAACATGAACTTGGAAAATGAGATTGCCTATCGATTACAAGCATTAGGGCTTACAGAGGGAACGAAAATAACTATTTTGAATAATAAACGACGTGGAGCAGTAATATTTAGAGTAAGAGGAACTAGACTGGCTGTTGGAAAAGCAATTGCTATGGCCATTGAAATACAGGAGGCGTAAGAGGCATGAAGGAAGAATTAAATGTTGGGTTTATAGGAAATCCCAACTGTGGAAAGACAACACTATTTAATGCATATACTGGTGCAAAGCTTAAAGTGGCAAATTGGCCTGGAGTGACGGTAGAGAAGAAGGAAGGGGCTATGAAGTACCACAATCAACATTTTAAATTGGTGGACCTTCCAGGAATATATAGTCTAACTTCTTATACCATGGAAGAAAAGCTATCTAGAGAATACATTTTAAGTGATCAAGTAGATGTTATAGTGGATATTGCAGATGCCTCCTGTCTTGAACGTAATTTATACTTGACTCTACAGCTAATTGAGCTTGGCAAACCAGTCATTCTGGCCCTTAACATGATGGACATTGTTGAGGAGAGGGGAATGGAGATTGATCTTCACAGAATGCCGGAGATGCTTGGTATTCCGGTAATTCCAGTGTCTGCTAGAAAGAAAACGGGTTTAAATATTCTCATGCATACGGTTGCTCACCATAAGTCCAAGACTTGTGAGGTGTTAGAACACCATCATGATGAGTTAATTAATACAACACATAGACATCTTCACCATAAAGAATTTGCCGTTGTATATTCGGATGAGATTGAGGATAAAATAGATGAGTTGATAGTAGCACTTCATGAGTTTAATCCTGAGCTTTATAATCCAAGATGGTATGCCATTAAGCTATTAGAGACAGATAAGGATATTGTAGCTATGTTTCCTAAATCCATCACCTCTTTGGTAGATCGCAGCTATGAGAAAGAGATTATTAATCAGAAATATGATTTTATTGAAGAAATAGTAGAAGAATGTATTGTCAATAAGTCCAAAAAAGAAGCATCCACAGATCGCATTGATGCTTTTCTTACCAATCGCTATGCAGGTATCCCAGTCTTTTTGGGTATCATGGCCTTGGTATTCTTCCTTACCTTTACGATTGGTGATTGGATGAAGGGATATTTTGAAGTGTTCCTTGATAACTTTTCCACTGCCACAAAGCACATACTTGGGCTCATTGGGGCAGGCCCTACGGTAACCTCTTTGGTTGTAGACGGAATTATAGCTGGTGTAGGAGGAATTCTTACCTTCCTACCTAATATATTTATCTTGTTTCTAGCCCTCGCTATTCTTGAGGATAGTGGCTATATGGCTAGAGTTGCTTATGTCATGGATGGGCTTATGGGGAAACTTGGTCTTTCTGGAAGAGCTTTTATTCCTATGTTGCTTGGGTTTGGATGTACGGTTCCTGCTATTATGGCTTCTAGAGCACTAGAGGATATTAAGGACAAGAGAAAGGTAATTCTCATCACTCCATTTATGTCTTGTAGCGCTAAACTACCTATTTACGTCTTGTTTTCTCAAATTTTCTTTGAGAAATATGCCATGTTTGCTGCGTTCTCCATGTATCTCATTGGATTAGCCTTAGGTATCCTAGTGGCATTAATTATGAAGCTTTTTGAAAAAAAGAAGGAGGTTAAAACCTTACTCATTGAACTTCCTGATTACAAAACACCGAATCTCTATACCATTTTTATCTATGTATGGGATAAGGTGAAGGATTATCTTACGAAGGCGGGAACCACTATTTTTGTGGCTTCGGTTATCGTATGGTTTATCTTGAATTTTTCTATGAGTGGTATGGTAGAGGACATGAGCCAAAGCTTTGGGGCGCAGATTGGTAAGGTGTTAGTACCTATTTTAGCACCTTGTGGTCTTGGACTTTGGCAGGTAGGAGTATCCCTCATTTCTGGTCTTGCTGCCAAGGAGGTTGTAGTATCTAGCTTTTGTGTACTATATGGAATTGCGAATATTAATTCAGAGCAGGGTATGAATACCCTACATACTACACTGTCACAGAATGGCTTTGGTGCTCTTAATGCCTTTGCACTTATGTTATTTTGTTTACTGTATACACCATGTATTGCCACCTTGGCTACTGTAAAACGAGAGTTAGGCTCTACTAAGTGGATGGCCATTACCGTACTATTTCAGCTGACTGTAGCCTTTGTAGTAACAACATTATTCTATCAAATTGCCAGCCTAATATTATAAGGAGGGATTGTATGGCACCTTATATCATAGGGGGATTGATTCTTTGCTATGTTGCCTTTGTTATTGTTAAAAGGGCAAAAGAGATAAAAAAGGGACGCTATTGTAGCTGTGGTTGTGATAGCTGTAGCTCAAAATGTAAAGATTCGTTAAATAAAAAAAAGGAAATATAAAGGTTTTGTCTAATAATAGTTATAACCGTAGAATAGAATCTTGTCGTAAGGGGAAAGCTTATGGAAACGATGAATCTTAGACAAAAACAAGAGTTAAGAGAGCATAAGTACTATAGTCCTTATGCTTCTTTTAGTGATGCCTCTTTGGGGAGAGATGTATATGAGGACCCATGTGATATACGTACTATTTATCAAAGAGATCGAGATCGAATTCTTCATAGTAAGGCATTTCGAAGATTGAAGCAAAAAACCCAGGTATTTCTTGCACCATCAGGTGATCATTATAGAACTCGATTAACCCACACCTTAGAAGTGTCTCAAATATCTAGAACCATTACAAGGGCATTGCAACTTAATGAAGATCTAACTGAGGCCATTGCTTTAGGCCATGATTTGGGACACACCCCTTTTGGCCATGCCGGTGAGAGGGCATTAGAAGCCGTTTGTCCAGAAGGCTTTCATCATCATCTTCAGAGCCTTCGCGTAGTAGAACTTTTAGAAAAGCATGGCAATGGTTTAAATCTTACTAAGGAAGTAAGAGATGGAATAGCCAATCATCAGACGGCTGGAAAACCATCCACCTTAGAGGGGAAGATAGTTCGCTTATCCGACAAGATTGCCTATATAAATCATGATATTGATGATGCTATTCGTGGTAAAATATTAAAAGAAGTAGATATTCCTACCAAATACACTAGTGTTTTAGGACATAGTGTTAAGGAAAGGTTGAATAAATTGATTCATGATATTATACTTTCCAGTGATGGGAAAAATGATATTATTATGTCTCCTGAAGTCGAAGAAACAATGTATGGACTAAGAAGATTCATGTTTGTTAACGTCTATACGAATCCGATTGCTAAGGGACAGGAATCCAAGGCAGAAAATCTGGTCAAGTACCTATATGAATATTATATTGCACATATAGACTTATTACCATCGGACTACCGTGGGCTTATTGAGAAGAAGGGTGAATCCATGGAAAGAGTAGTCTGTGATTACATTGCAGGAATGACGGATCATTATGCCATAGAGAAATTTCAAGAAGTCAACATTCCAAAGTTTTGGAGTGTATATTAACAAAAATTCTGCTAGGGAGGACCTATGTATTATCCAGAAGATATTGTAGAAGAAGTAAGACAACGCAATGATATTGTGGATGTAATCTCAACTTATGTAAAGTTACAAAAAAAAGGTGGGAATTATTTTGGACTTTGTCCTTTTCATAATGAGAAAAGCCCTTCCTTTAGCGTAAGCGGACCAAAACAGATGTATCACTGCTTTGGTTGTGGTGTTGGGGGTAATGTATTCACCTTCGTAATGGAATATGAGAATTATACCTTTGTAGAGGCTTTAAAAATGTTAGCAGAGCGTTCTGGAGTGGATCTTCCTAAGGTGGAATTTTCACAGGAAGAGAAAAAACAGGCAGATTTAAAGGCAGAGCTTCTTGAGATTAATAAAGAGGCTGCGAAATACTATTTCTATCAGTTAAAGATGGAAAATGGGGCCAACGCACTAAAATATCTTACAGACCGAGAACTGACCCTAGAGACCATACAAAAATTTGGGTTAGGCTATTCCAATAAAACTAGTAATGATTTGTACCACTATCTAAAGAAACAAGGCTATCAAGACGAAATATTAAAACAGTCAGGTCTTATTACTTTTGATGAAGCTAGAGGTATTTATGATAAGTTCTGGAACCGTGTTATGTTTCCTATTATGGATGTAAATAATAGAGTCATTGGTTTTGGAGGACGAGTTATGGGTAAGGGAGAGCCAAAGTACTTAAACTCTCCAGAAACGAAGGTGTTTGATAAGAGCCGTACTTTATATGGTATGAATCAAGCAAGAATCTCCAGAAGGCCAAATATGATTATTTGCGAGGGCTATATGGATGTAATTGCGCTTCATCAGGCTGGCTTTAATAATGCAGTAGCTAGTTTAGGTACAGCTTTTACAGGTCTTCAGGCAAATCTGTTAAAACGATACACCAATGAGGTGCTAGTTACCTATGATAGTGATGAAGCAGGAACCAAAGCTGCACTACGTGCCATCCCTATATTAAAGGAGGCTGGGTTATCTATTAGGATAGTCAATATGCAACCATATAAAGATCCAGATGAGTTTATAAAGGCCTTAGGAGCAGAAGAGTTCCAAAAGAGGTTGGAGCAAGCAGAAAATAGTTTTTATTTTGAGATAGAGGTGTTACAGAAAAGCTATAATTTAAGTGATCCAGAAGCCAAAACAAGATTCTTTAACGAAGTTGCAAAGAAGATGCTTGTTTTTTCAGAGGAAATTGAACGCAATAATTATATTGAGGCCATTGCTAGAAAGTATAATATTGCATTCGAGGATTTGCGGAAGCTTGTGAATCGCTATGGCGCTCAGCTTGGTGGAAGTCCATATGTAGAAAGAACCTATGAGGAAGATGCAAAGAGAAAGAAAAAGAAAGAGGACGGAATCAAGGAGTCTCAAAAAATTCTTCTTACCTGGTTAATCGAGGACACCAGCTTGTTTTCACTGTTAAGGGGAATTATTACACCAGATGATTTTTTAGACCCACTATACCATAGTGTAGCCAAAATGTTATTTGAACAGTTTGATACTACTGGACAAGTTCTACCGGCTAAAATAATTAATCACTTTGAAAGTGTAGAAGAGCAGAATGAAGTGGCTTCTTTGTTTAATAGTAGTATTGGAGAGGACTTAAGTGTTCAAGAAAGAGAAAAAGCATTAAATGAAACTATCATAAAAATAAAAAAGAACAGTCTTGATAATGCAAGCCGAACTGTAACCGATATAAAAAAATTACAGGAGATTATCAAAGAACAGGCCAATTTACAGAAATTGCATATTTCTTTGAATCGTGGTTAGACTATTAGGAGATTGAAAAAAAGGGTGGTAATATATGGAAGAAAATGTAGCGAAATTTTCTGAAAAACTGAATGAGCTTTTGGCAATTGCAAAAAAGAAGAAGAATGTCCTTGAATTTCAGGAAATCAATGATTTTTTTGCAG
>JAEZGY010000093.1 GCA_023416695.1 Bacillota bacterium
CAAATCTTGAAAAGAGAGCCTATGAACTTGGGATTGACATTCGTACTGGAACACAAGGCCTTGACCTGATTATGAAGGATGGGAAAGCAGTTGGTGTAAAGGTTAAACATAAAAATGATTACTACGACATCAATGCAGAAGCAGTTATCATTGCAACTGGTGGATTCTCCAGCAATAAGGAATTATTAGAGAAATACAATACTGGTGCTGAAACTCTTCAGACTTCTAACCAAATGGGAACTACCGGTGATTTTATTCCAGTATTTGAAAAGAATAACATTGCCTTAGATAAGATGGACGTGACTCGTATTTTCCCATTTATCAACATTCCAAGAAAAGATTTAACTGGTGGACCAGATGGATTCATCTTAGTAAACACCGATGGTGAGCGTTTCGTAGATGAGACGAAGAGAGAAAAAGAGTTAGCAACTGCAATTCAAAGCCAGAAGGACGGAAAAGTATACTACATTTACGATCAGGATTTATATGAAAATACCTATCGTTTCCAAAAGCATTATAAATTAGGATACCATACAAAAGCAGATTCTTTAGAAGAATTAGCAGAAAAATTAGGCATTGATGCAGAAGGATTAAAGAGCTCTGTGGCAACCTTTAATAAAGCAGTAAAGGGAGAAATTGATGACCCTTATCGTGAAACTGCATTTACTGATGAAATCAATGAATCTGGCCCATACTATGGCGTTCAGGTAGAGTCTGCAATTCACATGACTAGAGGTGGTGTTGTAGCCAATGAAAAAGCTCAGGTTCTTGATAATGACGGGAACGTAGTAGAAGGCTTATATGCCGCAGGTGAAGTAACTGCAACTAGCCAGGCTTATAGTGCAGCTGTTGTCTTTGGTAGAATCTCTGGTGCAGAAGCAGCAGCATACGTTCAAAAATAATAGAGTGAGTATTTAGAATTATTAATTAGAATATAGTAAGGTAAATAGGCAAGGGAGCATAATACTTCCTTGCCTATTTCTATGGAAGGCATAATGTTTTCCATCACCTAGCTAATAGGTCCTTCAGCTACAATTTCTTCAAGTACATGAATTAAGTCGTAAATAGTATATAATTTAACATTCCGTTCCAATATTTTGTTTTTAAGGTCAATTGATAAGGTTTCAAACTTTGTCCGTAGAGTAGGTGATACATAAGAAGCCATGGCGTTTACCTCCATTATAAAATAGCATATATTTAGTATGTCAAAGACATGGAATTTTAATAGCGTCTTTTAAGGAATGTATATTTTATAATTATTTTGAACTATTTTGGGGAAATTAGTAATATCACCTTTAACCCTTATCATAATAATGGAGGAAGCATTATGAAATATAGTAGCAAAATAGATCAGATTGCCGGTACAATCAAAGAAAATACGGGAAAACTTGTTGGCTCGGAGGAGCTTGAGCTGAAGGGTAAGATTCAAAGAAAGTTTGGAGAAATGAAAGAAACAATGAGTGATTTAGGAGATGACCTAAAAGAAAAAGCCTCAAATGTTGCAAATGATATGATTGACAAGTATGAAAAGAAAAAATGATAATTTCCGATGGTAGATTATTATATGAAATGATCTACCATATATAGCGAAAGGACCTGCTTGCTTCCATATATGATATGAAAGATAAGCAGATCCTTCTTTTTGTAAAAACCTTACCGGCCTAAAGGATACGTAATCCTTTAGGCCTTACCTGTCGATTGGCTCATCTCCAGCGTAACAGCCTTCTGCGGCCTCCGCAGATTGAATGCTTTGGTTACTTAGATTATTCATCGTTGTTCCCTCCTACATTCAGTTTGGTTTTACATGATTAGTATGTGTGGTTAGGAAAAAAATATTCATAGAATAGGGGCTATATCTATATGCCAATATATAGATAATTTGAAAGTTAATATGTCACATTATGTCAAGTGATATCATATTATGTAAATAGAGGAGTGATTTATATTGAAAAACGATTTTTGTGATGGTGTATTTGCACCAGTTTGTGCCCCTGAAGTATGTGACGTACCAAGAATCCCATATTATCAAGATCTTGTAGTTGGAGAAGGATATGTAAAAAACAACATGGAGAAAAGTTTTAACAGTCATGTGAAATTTTGCATTCATATATATAGAGAACTATTCGATGTGTTTGGGGAACTAATGGTTTTAGACGAATGCGGGGAAACCGTTATTTATAGTAAAAAGCTAGAATGCTATCATTCACCAAATGAGGAGAAGATGGTTGCTATTTTCCATTTTGATGATAAGCACAGAGGACACTCTAAGGAGTTGAGTGTATATGCTAGTACACCAACATGTAAGCAGGCTGCTAAGTTCTATATTTATTCAGCACCACTTATGGATCCAGCAGTATGCATTGGTGGAGTTGTAGAATGTGGCACCATTAAGATAACTGAAAGTTTAGTAGAACATGATCATTAGTGTGGGGGCATAAAGATGGACCAAGTAAATATGACAGAAGTATTTGAAACAAATGATTTTGATATGGAGAAAACAAATAAGAAAGTGACTAAGAATTGTCTAGAGCATTTTATAAATCATGAATTGCTTTTTTCCTTACAAGCAACGCAGCTCTCCATTCTAAATCAGACCTTTCGTCCACTGTTGGTTGCAAAGTTAGAGAAAGTAGACAAAAAGTATGTATATTTGAAACATGTAAATATTAAGATGCAGAATGCTCCAGAATTTGAGTTTCCAACACCACTCATTATTCCAATCAAGCAAATAGCTTGGTTTACGGAGTTTAATCGTGCTATTCGTTTTTCAATTTATTAGGGGGGACTCATATGGAAGAAAAAGTATTTGCATCTAATCATAGAATTCTTGTAATGACAGAGTATTATCCATTCTTTTTGGTAGGCCAAATAAAAAACTCAGATAGAGATTATGTCAATGTTAAAGCTGAATTTGGAGTACCTTTGCCATTAAAGGGTCGTGTATTTCATATTAAGAAAGATGCCATTTCGGCATTTTATGTCGAAGATGATGATTGTAAGATACCTACTGTCTGGTAGAGTACAGGAGGCCTTATTATGATTAGACATTTTGATGTTACCGCCATAAAAATTCACATCGTATATAATAAGTATGGGGATGTTGACCCAAATGGCCTCATGTATGTATTAGATGAGAATAAGAGTATTGTAGAGAAAAGGGTAAAAGAATGTCCTCATACCTATGTTGATTTGGTCCAGCCCTTGGTAATTAGAGTCAATCAGTATGATACCCTAGAAATATGCTTCACAAATGAGCTTTGTTTTCCTGCTTCTATTAACCTAAAAGGCCTTCCAGGGCTAATCCAGACCTCAGATGGAGCTTTCGTGGGATACAATGAAGATTCCAATGTAGCTCCAGGTAAAACCGCTGTATATCAATGGGAAGCAAAAACAATGGGTGGTTTCTTCTTCAGTGATTTAGGAAATCCACTAAGTTCGGAATTGGGAAGTAATATCCATGGTCTTTTTGGAGCAGTAATCGTGGAAGCTCCAGGGAGTACCTGGACGGATCCTCATACAGGAGTAATGCTGCATAGTGGAGTTTTTGCCGACATTCATCATCCATTTTTACCAGACTTTAGAGAGTATGTAACGTTGTTTCATGACGAAGCTCCTGTACAAAATCGATTTTTAGAGCCACCATGGGATCCTATGATGAACATGATTGGTATGACACATTCCATTAACTATCGATCGGAGCCAATGCGGAATCGTTTAAATTTAATTGAACAAGGCATTGTATGTCCAACCTGTATTGGAGAAGAAGTCCATCATGACTCCTGGGTATTTGGAGACCCACCTCCTACCATTCTTCCAAGAGCGTATATTGGAGACCCAATACGTTGGTATGCTATCAGTGCTGGTATGAAGGAAACCCATATATTCCATTTGCATCTGCAGCAGTGGAATAGTACGAGAGAGGATCCAGGAACAGACTATTTGGACTCTATTGCCATTGGTCCTGGTGAAGTCTATGATTTAGATGTTGCATATGGGGCAGGAAGTTTACAAAAGGCTTATGGAGATACCATATATCATTGCCATCTGTATCCTCATTTTGATGAAGGTATGTGGGGAATCCATCGAATTCATGATGTTCTTGAGGATGGAACTAGACATTATCCCGATGGCACTAGAATAACAAGATTAGTACCACTCCCTGACCGAATAGCACCACCTAGGCCAACGAAGGAGAAACCAGGATTTCCACTTTTTATTCCAGGAACGGTGGGAGAGTGTGCTCCTGTGCCACCAATTGGATGGGACCGCTGTTTTCCTATCACCAAGCTAGAAGAGAATGCTCTAGTGAAGGATTGGGAAGTTGGCGCGTTATTTGTGAATCCTGTACAAAAAGGCGCTAAGCTTCGTAGGTATGATATTGTTGCCATTCAGCTGGATATTAAGTATAACGAGGCAAATTGGCATGATCCTGAAGGTAGAATCTATGTTCTTAAGGAAGATGAAGAAGCAATTAGATGCGGTAAGAAGAGACCGGAACCGTTATATATTCATGTGCTTCCTTATGAAAATATAGAAATTCATTTTACCAATAAGTTGCCGGAGCAGTTAGGACCAAATGCATTCCAAACATTGACGGAAACTTTATTCTGCTCCACCCACGTTCATTTAGTGAAGTTCGATGTGCTATCTAGTGATGGAGCTAATACAGGTTGGAACTACTTTACCGGAGCTGCACACAACCAAACGGTAGTGTTTCGCTGGTATGCCGATATGGAGTTAAGAGCTTGCTTGTTCCATGATCATTTATTTGCTCTTAATAATCAGCTCCATGGGTTATTCGGTGGTATGATTGTTGAGCCAGAAGGTTCTGTATTTCGTAATAGCCATACGGGGAAAAAGGCACTGATCGGTTCTCAACTTGCTATCGAAAATCCATTTATACCAGACTTTAGAGAGTTTAACTTAACTGTAGCGGATTGGATACCAGCCTACAATGGATGTAACCAACCACTGAATCCACCAGAGATGCCAGGAATGATGGAAGACTGGGGCATAATGGCTTTTAACTATGCATCGGCACCATTTCCAGTAAGAGGTGGAGATCCTGCCTATGTATTTAGTTCCTTTGTGCATGGAGACCCGTGGACACCGGTGTTTGAGGGATATGTAGGGGACCCAGTAAGAATCAGACTTTTAGACGGTTCCCATGAAGAATCTCATGCAATCAACTTTAATCGGTTTAAATGGCGTAAAGAGTATAAAAACGTGAATTCTAAGTCAGTACAACAGCAGCATATTGGTATTTCTGAAGCATTTACTCTTCAGTTTGACTTAGAGGGAGTAAAGGACAATAAGAGCCAAAAGGATTTTGATGTTCTTTATTACTCTGGCGGTATGGATGATTTATGGCTTGGTGTATGGGGGCTATTAAGAGTACATGGAAGCTGTGATAAATGTTTATATCCTCTGAAAGACCGCCCTAGATTACCGAAACTAAAAGAGAAGGAAAGCTTAAGAAAAGATACGACTAAAAAACCAATAGAGCAAAGCGTATGTCCAGTGAAAGAGGGCATAAAGATTAGAAAATATCATATAGCAGCTGTTCATACGGATATTATCTATAATAAATTTTTAGATCATGATCCTTATGGGATTACTTTCGTGCTTTATGAGGATGCCAAGAAAGTGTTATGCGGGGAGCTTAATCCAAAACAATTAATTTTAACTGTAAATGAAGGGGAAGTCCTAGAGATAACCCTTACTAATTTGTTGCCTGAGAAGCTTGACATTCCACAATTTCCAGAAGTGCCAGTAATGAGACCATGGCCTTACAGTAATAGAATAGGAATACACAGTAGTGGAGCAATCTATGATGTAAGAACCTCAGATGGTGTCAATGTAGGATATAACCCAGAGCAAACAGTAGGTCCAGGAGAAACAATAGTTTATCAGTGGTTTTATCCTGAGGATACAAAGCAAGCATTATTAATAGACCTTGTAGATACGATGAACCATAGAAAGCATGGAGCATTTGGTGCAGTCAATGTTGTTGCTTCAGGATCTATTGCAAGAGATAACTTTACTGGAGAGATATCTAGAGTTGGAGATCAACTTATTATCAATAATCCATTTCAACCAGCATACAGACAGTTTACAATCATGCCTCACAACGGAATCTACCTGGAAGATAAAGAGGGACGATTATTACCAAGAATGTACTTTGAGCCTGCCGTAGGACCTACAGCAGAACGGTATGATACAGAGGATCAAGGCATGAAGGGATATAATCTTCGTTCTGAACCATTCTACAATCGACTAAGAAGAAATGATGTAGTAAGTGAAGTCTTTGCATCGCTTACACAGAATAAGAGGGATCCTCTGACACCAATCTTTTATACAAGAAGTGGAGATCCTAAGGTAATCAATGTGATTATGCCGGGAGATCGTGGTCGTGCAACTTCCTTTGGTATTCATAATAATCTAGCATATGAAGATAGTAATTATTTATCCTCTCGAATTAAAGGTATCACAAGTGCCGTTACAGTAGGAGATACCTTTGAACGAAAGCTACTAGATTATACGGAATATGTAGAAGAACAGCCAGGGGACTATATGTATCAATCTGCAAACATTACTTGGGATATTGAACAAGGAATGTGGGGCATGATGCGTGTAGTTGACGAGAAGGCATATGAGATATGTAAACTTTAGGAGCCTAATTTTAGGAATGAGAGAAGGAGCTTAGGTATTAAGCTCCTTCTTTTTGATACAGCAGCATATTAGATGTAATTACTACACTATTTATAAGTAAATCCAATTAGTCTATATCATTATATAAGTAGTAAAAATATATAAACAATAGTTTAGTTAATTGACTTTTATAGTGTAATATGCTAAAATGACTGTGTTTCAGTGCGAGGGTGTGCAGCAGAAAATTACTGCTGCTCTTTTGCATTTTGCACACCCATCAAGATGGGGAGTAACAATGCATCGCGTAGATAGTATGCGCGAAGGCAAAGTGAGAAGAAATTATTAAAGGAGGAGATTTATGAAAAAGGTAATATCGATCGTATTATGCTTAACAATGATTTTATCATTTGCTAGTTGTGGCAAATCCTCAGGAAGTGGTAGTAATACATTTACCTTCGCATCTGAGTTAGACATTGTCACATTGGACTCTAGTTTATCCGATGATGGTATGTCATTTACTGCAATGCATGCTGTAATTGATGGCTTAATGGGCCTCGATAAGGATGGTAAGATTGTACCGGCTATAGCAGAAAGCTATACTCTTAGCGATGACAAATTAGTGTATACATATAAGTTAAGAGATGCTAAGTGGTCCAATGGTACTAAAGTGACAGCCGATGATTTTGTGTATGCTTGGCAAAGAATTATTAAGAATGCTGGAAACTATGCCTACATGATGGGTAGCGATGGTGCAGCAGTATTAAATGCAAATGCATTAATGGCAAAACAAGGGGAAGGCCAAGAATTAACACAGGCAGACCTAGATACTCTTGGAGTAAAAGCTTTGGATGAGAAGACATTAGAAGTTAAGATAGAACGTCCTTGTTCCTATTTTGATGAATTAATGACATTCCCTTGCTACTATCCAATTAACCGTGCTTATGCAGAGGAAAAAGGCGATCAGTATGCAAAGACAGCAGGGACTGTACTATCCAATGGTGCATTTATACTAAAGGAATGGACAATTAAGTCTAAGGCTGTATTTGAGAAGAATCCTGATTACTGGAACAAAGATGCAGTTAAGCTTGACAAACTTGTTATGACACTTGTTCAGGATCCAAAGACCGCAGCAGTAAACTTTGATTCTGGATACAATGATTTTGCAATCATTAATTCCTCTCTTGTAGATAAATATAAGAGTTCAAAGGAATATCAAACATATTCAGATGGATATTTATTCTATCTTCAGTTGAATTTTAATAATGAAGTAATAGCCAATGCTAATATCCGCAAAGCCCTTTCTTTAGCAATTAACCGTACTGATTTTGCAGATAATGTATTAAAAGATGGTTCTAAAGAGACAAGTGGATTTGTACCTACTGGACTTTGCATCAATGATGGTATAGACTTTAGAGATAAAGCATCAGACTTTACAAGTTTTGATTTGACAAAAGCACAGGAAGCATTTGATGCAGGCTTGAAGGAATTAGGAAAGGATTCTGTTACGATTAAATTATTATATGGTACAGACGAATCTCCAATGGATCAGATGGCTACTTATTTACAGAATGCTTTTACCAAGATAAAAGGTCTAAATATTGAGATGGTTCCTACCACTAAGAAAGATAGAATTTATACCAAGCAGAAAAATCGTGAGTTCGAAGTTGCCCTTACTCGTTGGGGACCAGATTACGGTGATGCTACTACATATTTAAACTTACTTCTTGATGGTAATTCCAATAACTATGGCGACTATAAGAGTGACGCATATATGGCTAAGATGGAAGAAGTAAAAACAACTGCTGATGCTACAGAGCGTTTTGGAAAGATGATTGAAGCAGAAAAGATTGCTTTGGACGATAATGCGGTTATCCCTGTTTTTGAAAAAGGTTCTGCTGTATTAATTCGTTCAGATGTTAAGAATTTGGTTCATCGTCCTGTTGGTGTACCATATACCTTTAACTATGTGGAACTTACAAAGTAAGGCTCTACTAAGGGAAGAATGAAATAGGTACCTGTGGCAGAAGTACTTATGCCACAGGTATCTTTATGTAGAAACATTTTATATTCAAAGGATGTGGGCGCAAAGTCGCTATAGAGAGGAGAAAAACTATGGACAAGTCGATGTTTCGGTATATAGGCAGAAGAGTATTAATCTCTCTTTTGACATTACTCGTTATACTGACTGTACTATTTATTTTGGTAAAGTTGCTCCCAGGAACGCCATTTAATGATGAGAAGCTAACAGAAGGCCAAAGAGCAATCATTATGGCTAAGTATGGGCTAGATAAACCATTAATAGTGCAGTATTTTACCTACATAAAAAATATGCTGACGGGTGACTTTGGAATCTCCTATTCACTTTTTAAAGAACTTCCTGTTTCCACGTTAGTTGGTCAAGCAGCAGGGATTTCATTTTCCCTTGGTATTGCAGCTGTTATTCTGGGCTCTATTTTTGGAATGATTTTGGGAATTATTGCAGCCTTAAATCAGAATAAATTTTGGGATACCTTTGCTACCATTATATCAGTTATTGGTGTAGCAATTCCTTCCTTTGTTTTTGCTATGTTACTGATGATTGTATTTGGTAGCGAACTACGTATACTACCTACTATTTTTAATAGTGATGATGTAATAACAACAAGTATTCTACCCGTAGTTGCATTATCTATGTCGGTTATTGCAAATGTTGCAAGATTTACACGTACAGAAATGATTTCTGTATTAAATAGTGATTATA
Organism: Bacillota bacterium; assembly: GCA_023416695.1. Lineage (GTDB taxonomy): Bacteria > Bacillota > Clostridia > Lachnospirales > Lachnospiraceae > KM106-2. The sequence goes on from JAEZGY010000093.1 coordinate 9,392, forward strand.
TTGAACTTGTGAAAGCAAAAGGATTAAGTCGTAATAAGGTTATTCGAAGCCATTGTCTACGAAATTCTCTAATTCCTGTTGTTACGGTACTTGGACCAATTTTAGTAAATTTGATGACAGGAACCATGGTAGTAGAAAAGGTGTTTAGTATACCTGGACTTGGAAGACTATTAGTTGACAGTATTCAGGCAAATGACTACAATATTATTTTGGCTTGCTCCTTCTTATACAGCGCTATGTATATTATCATGATGCTGGTAATAGATATTTCTTATGGAATTATTGACCCAAGAATTCGATTAGGAAAGGAGGAATAACATGGAAATGTATGAATTTCTTCCTGATGATTTTACATTAGTAGGGGATAAAGTTGATATTAGTATTGATGAAGTTGCACCTTCTCGTCCAGCGTGGAAGGATGTTTTAAGTCGTTTTAGTAAGAATAAGGGTGCTGTATTTGGTTTGTCCTGTATTACCGTTATTTTACTTTTGGCAATTTTTGTTCCAATGTTCTCCTCTTATGAATACGATGCGATAGATACCGCAAGTGCCAATATTAAGCCTAATGCAGCCCATTGGTTTGGAACGGACGAATTTGGTCGAGATTTATTTGTTAGGTGCTTTAAGGGCGCTAGAATCTCTTTATTTATTGCGGTAGTAGCTGTTTTAATTGACTTTTTGGTAGGAATGATATATGGACTAATTTCTGGATTTTTTGGTGGAGTTGTAGATGCTATTTTACAACGTTTTCAAGAAATTATGAATTCCATTCCAACACTGGTTATCTTAATATTACTCTTAACAGTAATGAAGCCTTCGTTGTTTACGGTAATCGTTGCTTTGGCATTTACAGAGTGGATAGCTATGAGTAGAATCACCAGGGCACAGGTGCTAAAGGTCAAGGAGGATGAATATGTACTAGCCTCTAGAACACTAGGAGCATCCAATAAAAGATTGATATTTAAAGAAATTCTACCAAATATTTATGGGCAGCTTATTATTATGACCATGATGACAATCCCAAATGCAATCTTTTATGAAGCCTATCTTGC
>JAEZGY010000098.1 GCA_023416695.1 Bacillota bacterium
GATTATAGCAGTCCCGGTACCTTTGTCCGATTTCCTCCACTTTCGCTTCCGCTGTGTATTGAATCCCATTGAGGAATTCAGAATAGCATTTGACGTAGCGCTGACTCTGGATACCAAGAAAATAGCGTTTGTCGGATATTTCCTTCAGCAATTCCATCTGGATAGCGTATTGAACCGGGATATTCGAGAGACTGTCCCGGAAGGAACCGTCTTCGATTATATTGGTATAAGTCGTAATCAATTCAGGTATCTCGTCCAGCCTTGACTCAGAAATGTAATCCTGAAGCTTCCGGCAGAACATTCCAAGAATAATCAGACGCTCGCTCAAAAGGTAATTTCTGTTTTGTAACAGGCCGACAGAAAAGAAACGCAGCTCCCAAAAGTATTTTTGCGGCTTGCTCTTAAGCTTCAGATCATTCGTATTGATATCTGACCTTATTATATTCCTTACGCTTACTTCTTCCTCAGCCTCGTCAAACTCCATGATATCCGGCGCCAGCAGCGCAAGCCTTGCGGCCGCCGGGCACGACACGGTGGCTGAACGCTCAGCCACTCCGTCAATGATGTTTACGACACGGGGGTATGTTGAACAAACATCAGACAGATACCCTTCACCGCGCTTAAGCTGTATCCTGCATAGTTTTTCCTCATTCAGGAAAGGACAGCTTGCATCCTTGAGGAGCTTTACTTTCGCATAGTTCCCTTCCCCATGGCCGGCAGCCCGGTTTCTTGCAATGCACCCGTCAAAAAGACGCGACAGCTCTTCGTCCCGTACCCTCTGGTATTTTTTGTAGGTTCCGTGGTCGATATCCACTCTCCAGCCGGCACAGCAGCTGTCTTCACAGGCAGGGCCGACACATTGGAAGCTTTTCATGTATTGCGGGATCAGAAGGGTACGCTTTTTTTCGCTCATGATGCACCTCGCGCAGAAGATTTTATATTATAAATATCGACATAAATTTTATGCCGGTTAATCGGAATAAAAGAAAGAGAGCCGGAAGAAATCCCCCGGCTCCCTGTGTGTTGCGTCGCATGAATTACCTGAGGAGCTGCAGTACGCCCTGAGGCTGCTGATTGGCCTGAGCCAGCATTGCCTGAGCTGCCTGTGAAAGGATGTTGTTCTTGGTGAACTCCATCATTTCCTTGGCCATATCAACGTCGCGGATACGGGATTCAGCGGCTGTCAGGTTCTCAGAGGAAGTATTCAGGTTGTTGATGGTGTGCTCCAGACGGTTCTGGTAAGCACCCAGCTTGGAACGCTCGGCGGATACTGTATTTATTGCTGTATCCAGAACTTTGATAGCGTTTGAAGCGTTAATCGTGCTTGATACGTCAAGCGCATACTCAATCGTATTACTGTCGGTACCGTTCGTTACAGAGAGCGCCTCAGTGAATATCGCACCATCACTGGCCGCCCCGCCGGATGTAACGCCGGTTATACCCAAAGCTTTCGAGCGCATATCATTCAAAGAAATATCGAATGACTGGCCCTGGTTTGCGCCGACCTGGAAGGTCGTCTGAAAATTCTTCTGAACTCCACCGTCTGATATACCTATGCTGTTACCGTCAGTTCCTGCTACTGCAGCATTGATGTCAATTTTATTACCAGCATTTGCTGTTAGAGTAACTCCATCAATTTTAGTTCCTACCTGACTAACAATTGCCGTTACAAGAGCTTCATCGTTTGCAGCTGGTATAGCTTCAATTGCATCGCTTATATCAACGCCTACAGCGCTTCCCTTATAGACGCCGTTATTTGAATTGTAGAATTCAATCTGCGTGCCGTTTATGGTCATACCTTTACCGACCAACGCGTTGGCTTCAGCAACAGTATCAATTGATGAAAGATCTACAGTTGTTTTTGCTGCAACTGCTGCAGTTGTCGTACCAGTGACGGCAGCAGGTGGCGTTATAACAAATGTACCGGTTTCTGTAGTGACTCCTATAGATCCTGAAGCTCCTTGGTATATCCCTCCGGCTTTAGCCGTTAATGTAATATCTCCAGTTCCAGCTCCGCCAGAAACAGTGTATTGCCCCTTTAACACCTCGTTACTGTCAATAACTGCCTGCAACGCCTTACGAATCGCATCCGCTTCGTTAGTTTCTTCATTGCTTGCGGGTGTAGCAGACAAATTGACACTGGCGCTGGTTGAAGTGACATTAAAGGAAGAAAAATCCGCTCCCTTAGTTGGATCATTGGCAGCCAAAGTCAATGTCAGACTGATTCCCTGAACAACGAATGTCATTGTATCACCTGCAGCACCGGCTGTTGTAATGGTAGTTGTACTTGTAGCTTGAGCGTATTGGGTTGCAGTGCCGCCTGTAAGATTGCCTGCAGTAACTAAACCGGTAGAAACCAAATTCGTCTTGCCATCACCCTGCAGCAGCTTCTGCGTATTGAATTCGGTGGTGTTGCCAATTCTGTTGATCTCAGAGGACAGCTGGTTGATTTCCTTCTGGATTTCGCCGCGGTCGTTATCGGTGTTGGTGCCGTTTGAAGCCTGGGTAGCCAGCTCCTTCATCCTCTGCAGGATGCTGTGGGATTCAGCCAGCGCGCCTTCAGCCGTCTGAATCATCGATATGCCGTCCTGTGAATTTCTGGCTGCCTGATCCAAACCTCTGATCTGGCCTCTCATTTTTTCACTGATGGCAAGACCTGCCGCATCGTCGCCTGCGCGGTTGATTCTGAAGCCTGAAGAAAGTTTTTCGAGAGATTTCTGGGTCTGTGTGCCGTTGACACCTAACTGACGGGTAGTGTTCAATGCCGGAATATTATGATTGATTACCATAAGATTACCTCCCTGTTTTTTTATAGGGCGTCCATGCCCTTATTTTTTGAGATAAAGAAAGGATTCCCCTCATCCGGCCGGCCTGAAAGAAACTCTTTTTCATCTTCTTGATAAATATATCGTTACAATGCGGAAAATACTTTAGCGGTAAATTTATAAAATTTGAAAAAAGACGCGGCTTTTGTCGCGTCCGCGCGGGCGCCGCCGGGTGCAGGAATCCTGCACATGGATTCATCATTATTATTCCATTTTAGCATAAAGCAAGCTATAATAGCAGTTTATTGCATTTATCGACAAAAAAGTATACGATGGTGGAAAAATCGAAAGGGGATTCATTATGAGATTGGCGAAAAGAGGGTTCGTGTTTTTAAATGTTGTTGTCCTGCTGCTGGTGTTTATGCTTTCCGGCATGGCGGTGTATGCGGAAGGGGAAGGGACGTGGACAGTAAAGGCATCGATGGTGGGAAAAAGGATGGATCATCAAGCGGCAGTTATAAACGATAAGATATATGTTATAGGAGGTCATGACAGAAGCGACCACCTAGATTCTGTTGAAGAATACGACCCAGCCGCAAATGCATGGACCGTAAAGGCTCCAATGGCATCCAAAAGGGGTGAATTTCAAGTAGCAGTAGTAAATGACAAAATATATGCTATTGGGGGTCTTAATGGATCAAGCAACCGATTGAATTCGGTAGAAGAATATGACCCAGAAATAAATGCATGGACTACAAAAGCCCCAATGGCTACCAAAAGGCATAAGCATCAAGCAGCAGTAGTAAATGATAAAATTTATGCTATAGGCGGTTACAATAGTACTGATGGCGACCTTAATTCGGTAGAAGAATATGATCCTGTGGCAAATACTTGGACTACAAAAGCCCCAATGGCTAATAAAAGAAGAGAATTTCAGGTAGCAGTACTGCATGGTAAAATATATGCCATTGGAGGGTACAATTCGTCTGGCGGCCACCTCAATTCTGTAGAAGAATATGACCCTGTAACGAATACATGGACTACAAAAACTCCAATGGCAATAGGAAGAACACAACATCAAGTATCAGTAATGAATGACAAAATATATGTTATAGGTGGACATGGACGCGAAGTCTTTAATTCAGTTGAAGAATATAATCCAGTGGAAAATACTTGGAGAACATTAACTTCAATGAATACTAGAAGAAGCTTCCATCAAGCAATCGTATTAAACGAAAAAATATATGTTACAGGTGGTTACAATGAACCCGCCGATTACCTTAATTCAGTTGAGGAATATGACCCCACAATTAATACATGGACTATAAAAGCCTCAATGACTGATAAAAAGTATTATCATCAAACAGTACAAGTGAACGGGAAGCTATATGCCATGGGGGGTTTTGATGGAACCAACTATCTCAATTCCGTTGAAGAATACACCGTTGCAGAAACTGCGGAGGCTCCGACTAACCTTACGGCTGCAGCAGGCAATGCACAAGTCAGCCTCTCCTGGACGTCAGTAACGGGTGCTGCCCTTTACAATGTCAAAAGGTCGGAAACCCCGGGCGGCCCGTATACAACAATTGCCACAAATGTATCCACCACCTCCTACACCGACACGGCGGTAACCAACGGCACTACCTACTACTACATCGTAACCGCCGTCAACGAGGGCGGCGAAAGCTCGCCTTCCAATGAAGCCTCCGCAACCCCAACAGCGCCTGCGGCAGCAGGAAAAGCGATACTGGTTATTACGATGGTCAACGGCGAGGAGAAGGAGTATGACCTGTCCATGGCGGAGGTGAACGCCTTCATAGATTGGTACGACGGAAGGGCGAACGGCGCGGGGAAGGCGTATTTTACAATTGTCAAGGGCTATAATAAGGGACCTTTCCAGTCCAGGACGGACTACATCGTTTTTGATAAAATACTTGATTTTGAAATAAACAGATATGAATAACCAATCCTCAGGCGAGACCTCGGCCCATCCGCCGGGGTCTTTCTTTTTTATAGGTTAATTCCCCAGGGACATTATATTATCATAAGCACATCCGGAGTTAAGCCTGCAAATAGCCTGCTTTACCTTTACGACAGTTCACAGCAGATGCTATATGTTTTCATTTCACTCCATCATTAATACTCCAGATTATCATATATTAAGCTATAATAGCAGTCTATTACATTTTTAGACATTATACTATAATTAATTCAAGTTAAAACGTGAAGGAGGATGAAATATGAAATTGGTAAGAAGAGGGCTCGTTTTTTTAAGCAGTATAGTAATGGTGCTGGCGTTTATGCTTTCCGGCGTAGCGGTGTATGCTGAGGGTGCGGATACATGGACTACAAAAGCCTCAATGAGTGTTAAAAGGTTTGACCATCAAGTGGCAGTAGTAAATGGAAATATATATGCTATTGGGGGTCAAAATGAAACCTCCGGTTACCTTAATTCTGTAGAGGAATATGACCCTGTGTCAAATACATGGACTACAAAAGCCCCAATGAATATTAAAAGGGCTCTTCATCAAGTAGCCGTCGTAAATGGAAAGATATACGTTATAGGTGGTAGCAATGGAAATGTGTTCAATTCTGTAGAAGAATATGACCCGGCAACAAATATATGGACGACAAAAGCCCCAATGGCTGATAAAAGATATAGTCATCAAGTAGCAGTAGTAAATGGAAAGATATATGCTGTAGGCGGTCGTAATGAAACAGGATACCTCAATTCTACAGAAGAATATGACCCGGTAACCAATACATGGACAACAAAAGCCCCAATGGCTGATAAAAGAGGATATTACCAAGTAGCAGTAGTAAATAATAAAATATATGCTATTGGAGGTCTCAGTGGGAACAACTATCTCAATTCGGTAGAAGAGTATGACCCGGTAGCAAATACATGGTCTGCAAAAGCTTCAATGGCCGTCAATAAGAGTCACCATCAAGCAGTAGTAGTAAATGGAAATATTTATGTTATCGGCGGCATTGCTAGAAATGCGAACTCCAATTTTATGATAGATTCTGTAGAAGAATATGACCCGGCAGCGAATATATGGACTACAAAAGCCTCAATGGCTGACAAAAGGGCAGATCATCAGCTTGCACTGGTAAATGAAAAAATATATGCTATAGGAGGTCGTAATGATAGTGTAATCCTCAATTCCGTGGAAGAATATGATCCATTGACTAATACATGGGTAACAAAAACCTCAATGGTTAATGAAAAACGTGACCATCAAGCAGCAGTAGTAAATGGGAAAATCTATGCTATAGGTGGTCAGAATGGAACCAACTACCTCAATTCAGTAGAAGAATACACCCCTGCAGAAGCTGCAGAGGCTCCAACCAACCTTACAGCTGCAGCGGGCAATGCACAAGTCAGCCTTTCATGGACGTCAGTAACGGGTGCTGCCCTTTACAATGTCAAAAGGTCTGAAACCCCGGGCGGGCCGTATACAACCATTGCCACAAATGTATCCACCACCTCCTACACCGACACAGCAGTAACCAACGGCACTACCTACTACTACATCGTAACCGCCGTCAATGAGGGCGGCGAAAGCTCGCCTTCCAATGAGGCCTCCGCAACCCCAACAGCGCCTGCAGCAGCCGGAAAAGCGATACTGATTATTACGATGGTCAACGGCGAGGAGAAGGAGTATGACCTGTCCATGGCGGAGGTGAACGCCTTTATCGATTGGTACGACGGAAGGGCAAACGGCGCAGGAAAGGCGTATTTTACAATCGACAAGGGCTATAATAAGGGGCCTTTCCAATCCAGGACGGACTACATCGTTTTTGACAAAATACTTGATTTTGAAATAAACAGGTATGAATAACCAACCTCAGTCAAGGCCTCGGCTCATCCGCCGGGGTCTTTCTTTTTTATAGGTTAATTCCCCAGGGGCATTATATTTTCATAAGCACATCCCGGAGTTAGGCCACGAAATGGCCTGCTTTACCTTTACGACAGTTCATAGCAGATGCTATATGTTTTCATTTCAGTTTCATCATTAATACTCCAGATTATCATATATTAAGCTGTAATAGCAGTCTATTACATTTTTAGACATTATACTATAATTAATTCAAATTTAAAGTTGAAGGAGGAAGAAATATGAAATTGTCAAGAAAAGGGCTCGTATTTTTAAGTAGCATAGTGTTGTTGCTGGCGTTTATGCTTTCCGGCATGGCGGTGTATGCGGAGGGGGAAGGTACGTGGACGGTAAAGGCTCCGATGGCGGAAATAAGGGATAACTTTAAGGTAGCAGTAGTCAACAATAAAATATATGCTATTGGAGGCTATAATGAAGGGACCTATCTCAATTCAGTAGAGGAATATGACCCTGTAGCAAATACATGGACTACCAAAGCTCCAATGGCCACAAAAAGGCATGTGCATCAAGTGGCAGTTGTAAATGGTAAGATATACGTTATAGGCGGTGCTAATACTAGCGGTTACCTCAATTTTGTAGAAGAATATGACCCCGTAACAAATATATGGACTACCAAAGCTCCAATGGCAAAAAAAAGGGGAGATCACCAAGTCGCAGTAGTTAATGGCAAAATATATGTTATAGGTGGTCATAACGGAAGCGATTATGATAACACTATAGAAGAATATGATCCGGCAACTAATATATGGACAACAAAAGCCTCAATGACTAAACTACTACCGGCTGGAAGCCGGTAGGTTCGATCTGCGGCTGGAAGCCGCCTAAAAGTCGCTTATGTTGAAGTTATCGTTCTTTAAATTTTCTGCTATATCCTGAGTCCTAATGTATTCGGCT